>DATCPH010000296.1:0-20085 GCA_036570185.1 Candidatus Limnocylindrales bacterium
GGCCGGCAGGTCGAGCTCGGCGAGGGCCCGGGTCGCGTCCGACACGAGGACCTGGCCGCCGTGGCCGGCGGCGGCGATCCGGGCGGCGCGGTTGATGTCGATGCCGACGTAGTCGTCGCCGCCGGCGATGCCCTCGCCCGAGTGGAGGCCCATCCGGACGCGAACGACGGCATCGGCCGGCCAGCTCGTGCCGGCCAGCGCGCGCTGGGCCTCGACCGCCGCGGCCACCGCCGAGCGGGCGTCGCGAAAGACGACCAGGAACGAATCGCCCGCTGTCCCCCGCTCCACTCCACCGTGCGCGGCGAAGGCCGCTCGCAGCAGGCGGTGGTGCTGCTCGAGCAGGTGGCCGTACGTCGCCGGCCCGAGCTCCGTGGCGAGCCGGGTCGAACCCTCGATGTCGGTGAACACGAAGGTGACCGTGCCGGTCGGCAGGGCGTCGGAGCGGCGGCTGGGCTTCGGGTTCACGCGGGACGTCATGCGGGAAGTCATCGGCCCGGCAACGCTACTGCGTGATGAGTCGCTCCGCCAGCGTCGCCAGCATCGCCATCGCGGCCTCGGGCCGCTCGCGAAGGATGGCCCGGAGGCCCTCGCCGTCGATCACCAATCCTCGAACGCCGGCGGCATCGGCGATCACGGTCGCCGCTCGCGGCCGCTCGCGGAGGACCGCGAGCTCGCCGAAGTGGTCGCCCGCTTCGTAGGTCCGCAGAACGCGCTGCTCCGCGTCGTCGCCGTGCACAACGCGGACCGACCCTTCGACGATGACCACGAGCTCGTCGCCGAGCTCGCCCTCTCGGACGATCGCCTCATTTCCGGGATAGAAGCGTTCGACGGCGGTCATCGCGACGCGTTGCAGATCCTCCGGCGAAAGCGAGCTGAAGAGGGGCACCCGCCGCAGGAACAGCATCCGCTCCATGTCGCTGATCATTTCGCGGGTGGTGGGCATCGCGGATCCTCCTGTCGCTTGCGGGCCGACCGCCGAGCGGACGATCGGATCGATGTCGGTTCGTGCCTGGTCGCTGATGGCCTCCCGCTCGGCGTCGAGCCAGCCGGCGAGCGTGCGCAACGCGAGGGCCCGGACCCAGGGATCCGGATCGTCCGCGACCTCCCGAAGCACGTCGTGCCCGCTCGCCGCCACGGTCCTCGGATCGCTTTCGAGTAGGCGCACGATGGCGCGACCGAGATCCCGGTCCCCCAGCGAATCCAGCGCCTCGATGGCCTGCGCGCGTGTCTCGGGGTCGTTCGAGCGCAGGCAGCGGCGAATCAGCCCGCTCGCTTCCGGCGCCCCCAGGAGGGCGACCGCCCGAAGGAGTCGTTCCTCGATTTGCCATTCACGCCTCGTCAACAGGACGCCCAGGAACTCGGCGCTGGAGCTCCTACCGTCGAGGTCGTCGCCTGTCGGATCGGCAGGCTGGCCGCGTTCCACGGCCAGGTCCAGGGCGGCGGCGTGCTCGCGCAGCCGCTCGGCCCGCACGACCTGCGCTGCGGCCCATTCGAGCAGGACGCCCCTCACCTCGTCGCCGTGACCGTCGAGCGCAACGAGGGCTGCCTCCTGGGCGCGCCCCGGCCCATCCCGGAGCGCGTCGAGGATCAGTTCGCGGGCGGCATCGAAGCGCTCGTTGAGTCCCCGGGCCGCAGCGAATCGAACGGTTGGAGAATCGTCCGTGAGCGCGGCGGCCAGTGCCGGCATCGGGTCACCCACGCCCTCGTCGACCGCCGCGACCGCCTTCACCGCGGCCGCTCGAACGACCGGCGAGCGGTCGGCGAGAAGCGCCGCCATCTGGGGTGACGGGGCGTGACCTCGCAGGCGCGCGACCGCATCGAGCCCGGCCAACCGGTCCGCGGGGGCGTCACTCTCCAGGAGAGCCGCGAGGATCGCGTGCGGGCGGTCCTCCTCGTCTGAACGGACGAGGGCGACGGAAAGCTCGGCGCGAACGGCGGGACTGGCGTCATGGGCGAGCCGGTCCGCGCTCTCGGCGAGTCGACGGCCGTCGAGGGTGAAGAGCGTCGACACCGCGGCAACTCGTACCTCGGGCTCGGGATCGTCGAGGGCGTCCGCGACCGAGCCGGCCAGTCTGTCGTCCGTCCGGCCTCCGTTGTCACCGCCGACCGGCGTCCCCAGCACGGCAACCGCGCCGAGCGCCGCTCGACGAACACCCGGATCCGGATCGTGGAACAACCCGATGACGGCCCGGACTTCGTTTCGTGCGCCAAGCCGGCCCAGCATTTCGGCCGCCAGCCGACGAACGCCCGGGTTCGCATCCAAGAGGCTGACGCGCAGTTGATCGATGACCTGTGGATCCCGGGTCAGCGCCGCGAGCCCAGGGCCGCCTTCGAGGATCTGCTCGGCAAGGCCGGCCCGCAGTGTGGTCATGAGGCTCTCCGCGTATCTGCGCCGGATCTGGAGCACGACCCATGTGCAGGCGGCGGCAGTGACCAAGCCGATCCAGAACACCTGGGATGGCGCGAGGAAGGTTCCGGCCGCGATCAGCAGCACTCCCGAGAGGGCGATCCCGAGCTGGCCCGGGACGCCGTCATTGAACGCCAGGACCTGTCCGCGACGCTCGGCCGGCACGACGTTGTAGAAGGCGCTCCAGGCGGCGTTCGAGAGGGAGCGCTGTGTCACCTGCTGGGCGAATCGGAACGCCACGGCAGTGACCACGGAAAATTGAACGAGCCACGCGGAGAAGCCGGCGACATAGACCAGTGGCAGTACGAGGGCGGCCGTGGCGACCCCGAACCGCGAGTAGATGCGATTCGCGACTGCCAGCGAGATGACGAACGATGTCGCCGTCACGCCCGCGGACAGCAGCCCCAGCGCCGTCGCAAGGTCGGCTTCGGAGTGGAACGCGGTCGACATTGCTCGAAGGAACGGGAACGAGACCGCGAACAGCAGAACCGCGAACAGGACGTATGCCAGGGCGACGAACCGCATCAGCGGCGAATGACGAACGTAGTCGAAACCAGCCCGGAGCTCCGCCGAGAGTGGCGTCCGGGTTCGCCTCGCGGTCGGGCGCATGAAGCGACGCCCGATCTCGCCGGCGAGCGCGGCCGCGACGGCCAGGAGCCCGGCGTCCACGAGCACGAGGTTCTCGGCGCCTGCCAGGCGGGCCACCGGCCCGGCCGCCAGGGTTCCAAGGAAGCTGCCGGCGATCGCGGCGCTCGTACTGAGCGGGAAAAGGCGCTTCGCCTGTCGCGCGTCGAAGACGGCTCCCGCCAGGGTCCAGACCAGCGTTCCGAGAATGGCCCCGATGACGTAGACCGTGAGCCACAGCGCGGGGAGCGCGTCGCCGCCCATCACGATCGTGAGTCGGAGGATTACCAGGACCGCGGCGAACCCGCCGAGAAGGGCCACGAACAGGCGGCCGAGGGGCAGGCGCCCGATCGCCGTCCCATACGCGATCGCCACAATCAGGCTGATGAGGCCCAGAGCGATGTAGAGGTCGGGCAGGTACGCCGCCCCGAAGCGACTCAGGAACAGTGTGTCGGCGCCGATCTCGCCGAAGCCACGCCCCGCTTCGACGAACCCAAAGAAGAGCGCGACCAGCGCAACGCATCGGCCTTCGCCCGGCCGGATCGCCAGGAGGCTTCCGATCCGCCTCAGCATCCCGAGCCGACCTCAGCGACCGACGGACTGACCGACCTCGATGAGATGGCCGTCAGGGTCGCGGATGTAGGCCCGGATCTCGCGGCCGTGGTCCTTCGGCTCAGTGAGGAACCGGGCGCCCCTGGCCGACCACTCCCCGTAGGCCTTGCGGATGTCCGCGACGCGGATGTTGAGGAAGGCACTCGTCCGATTCGGATCGGGTGGGGTCTCGAGGATGACGGTCGGCTTGTCGTCCGTCGGACCGCCGCCCTCGTTGAGGATCAACCACGAGTTGGCGATCTTCATGATGACGGGGTCTCGCTCGATCAGGACGTGTCCACCAAAGACCGTCTTGTAGAACTCTCGAGACCGGTCCTGGTCGGCCACGACCAGGAAATGGGTGATGACGAAGCCTTCCGTCGGGTCGGGAAAATCGGCTGGGTCCATGACGTTCTCCACTACGCGGATCACCACCCGCTGACCCTACCATTGACCCGTGGACGAGCGGGCGCTCGGATCGTCGCCGGAGGGTTCAGGTCCCGCGCGCCTTCCCGAGATCTGGCTCGTCCGGCATGGCGAAACGGAATGGGCTCGGCTGGGGCGCCACACCGGCAGGACCGACGTGCCGCTCACCGACTTCGGGCGCGACCAGGCGCGGTCGGTCCGACGTGAGCTTGCCGGCCATCCGTTCGCGCTCGTCCTCTCGAGCCCTCGAGCTCGGGCCCTCGAAACGTGCCGGATTGCCGCTTTCGGCGATCGTTTTGAGGTCGACGACGACCTTGCGGAATGGGATTACGGAGCGCTCGAGGGACGTACGACTCCGCAAATCCGGGCTCAATATCCGGGCTGGACGATCTGGACGGGCGCGATCCCTGAGGGCGAAACCGTGGATGAGGTTGGGCGCCGCGCGGACCGCGTGATCGCCCGTGCCCTTGCCGCCGCCGGCGACCTGCTGGTCTTCGGCCACGGCCACCAGCTGCGGATTCTGGCCGCGCGCTGGCTGGGCCTTGCCCCGACGGATGGACGCCTATTCGCGCTCGGGACCGGGACGGTTTCGGTGCTCGCCTGGGAGCACGACCAGCGCGTGATCGAGCGCTGGAACGAGGCCTCTCGGTAACTGCGCGCGCAGCGGCGGCGCGACGGGTCGGGCAGCTTGCCGGGTTTCCTGCCATTCGACCTCTACAACGGCATAGAGCAAGATCCGAGGGTCAGCAGGGCCGTCATATCACGCTGCCGGGCCGTTTGACCCTCTGATTTTCTGCCGGATGCCGGCCAGGAGGTCGTTTGGCAGGGTTATGGGCGCCCGCGGGCGTCATTCGTCCTCAGCGGTCCGGCGAATGCCGCCCAGGAGGTCGTTTAGCAGGGTTGTTTTGCGGACCGGGTCCTGAGCCGACCCTGCGCGGTCCATCCGAGGCGGCCAAACGAGCCGCCCATGCCTGGTCGAGACGCGCGGTCCTTGCCAAACCCGCACCAAGGCCGGCTTATGCGAAACCTGTCAGAAACCGGCGATGATCGACTCGATCCGCCCACGCAGGAGACCGGCTGGGATCTTGCCATTCCGGCACGTGTTGCGAATTTGTCAGGCTCAGGATGCACACAGTCCGGTTAAGCCAGTCCTCGTGCGAGTTTGGCAGGAACTAGCACGGGATCGGTCCCGCCGCAGCCCGCGCGGGAACTAGGGCAGCGCCGCCCCAGCGCCCCTGGGCGACGAAGTGGCCGGCAGGTCGTCGTAGCGCTTCCAGCGGTAGATGGCCGTGGAGACGGCCCAGCTCGCCAAGAAGATCGCCACGATCCCGATCCCCAGGACCCCGAAGTCCAGCGATCCGACGAGGTTCCACAGGCCGCCCCGCAGGCTCATCCGATCCGCGGCGATGCTCAGGACCTCGATACCGCCGATGACGAACGCGATCAGCACGGAAACCAGGGTGATGTTGAGGTTGTAGTAGAGCTTCCGGATCGGCTTGATGTACGCCCAGCCGTAGGCACCGAGCATCAGGATTCCGTCGGTGCTGTCGACAAGTGACATGCCCGCTGCGAAGAGGATCGGCAGAATCAGGATGTACCCGACCGGGATATGGCTGGCGCCGGAGGTCGCGGCCAAACCGAGCAGCGCCACCTCACTGGCGGTGTCGAATCCCAGCCCAAACAGGAGCCCCAGCGGATACATCTGCCAGCTCGATCGGATGGCCCGGAGCGCCGGGCGGAAGATCCGCGCCAGCAGGCCACGCTGGTTGAGGAAATCGTCGAGGCTCTCCTCGTCGTACGACGACCCCGCGGAGACGCGCCGGAACATCCGCACGATGTCGACGAGAACGATCAGGTTGATCGTGCCGATGATCAGGAGGAACGCGGCCGACAACGAGGTCCCCACGAGTCCACCGATCTCGCGCAGGGTCGGGATGTCGCTCACGAGCCCGGCCGACAGCGCGAGGACGATCGACAGGGCGACCACCACGGTCGAATGGCCAAGTGAAAAGAAGAGCCCGACGCCGACCGGACGCTGGCCGTCGCGCATCAGTGTGCGCGTCGTGTTGTCGATCGCGGCGATGTGGTCGGCATCGACCGCATGCCGGAGCCCGAAGCTGTAGGCAAGGAAAGCCGTCGGCAGAAGGATCGGGTACCGCATGGCAGCGAGAAGGGCGACACCCCACGCGCCCACGTTGAACAGGAACAGAAACGAATACACGCGCAGGATGCGGTTCCGCATCTCGCTCGACGAAGTCAGCAGTCGCGCGGCGCTGGCGAGCATCGATCTCCCTGCTGGCCCTGAATGGTACGGAGAGGGTAGGCGGACGGCAGGCTTGTTGCAAGTCGTCGCAACAAGGTACGCTCACATCGTGAGGACGGATGAATCTGCGTCGGATCGAAAGCCGCCGGCCCATCCGTGGGAGGCCGTCCCCGACGCGTTGCGCGCTCGCGGAATGCGCTGGACGCCGCAGCGCAGCCGATTGATCGAGGTTCTCGCCGAAACCGACGGCCACATCACGGCGACCGAGCTGGTGGAGCGCTGCCGGGCGATCGACCCGAGCACGATCCCCTCGACGGTGTATCGGACGCTCGACGTCCTGGAAGAGCTCGGGCTCGTCCGCCACGCTCACGGTGCGGGCGGACGCGAGGAATACCACGTGCTCCCCGGCCCCGCCCATGGTCACCTCCACTGCTCGACCTGTGGCACGACCTGGGAATTGGAGGGCGCCGAGGCAGTGGGGCTGGCGCAACGGCTACGGGCCAGCCGAGGATTCGAGGTCGATCTGTCGCACGTGACGATCGTGGGTCAATGCGAACGCTGTGCGCGACGCGAGATAGAGGCGCGAGTCGCCGCTCAGGAAACGGGGCAGACGACCTCGCCATCGGTCGTCGACGTCTGAATCTGCCACGAGGCGTCGGTGTCGACGCTGAGGTAGAACGCGCCGAGATCGGAAGCGAAAGCGCATCCGGCCCGGGCATGACTCGGCCGGCCTGATGGGACGATGAAGAAGAGCGGGCACGATCTGGCTCTGTTTGGTTCTGGTGAAGGCCGGGCACGTCCCTCCTCAGAGAGCGGCTGGTTCCTAACCCGAGCGACGTGCGGAGCGGCCGAAGCGCTCTCAGCGACCCTTTGGCGTGACGTTCTTCAACGGTTGCGCTGCGGCGCTCGCAGAGGCGCCGCGAACGTCCCCGCGAGGGTCCGCGGAGCGGCGGAGGATCCTCCGCACGGCCAGACTCGCGACCCAGCCGAGTGGGAGAAATCGACCCGGCAGGAACATCAAGCCGATGCTCGCCAACTCCCGAGTTGCCGGATGCTCGGCAGCACGTCGCACGACGTGTCCGGCATTACCGGGATTTCGGAGGTCCCGCAGCAAGCCCGCCCGGTCATTGACGGCGCGACGAGCCACACCCCGCAGCGCCTCAGAGCGAGCAGCCGCGATGATCGCGCTGCGCGTCTGCGGCATCGCGACGACCCGGACGGCGCGGGCAAGCCTGCTGGGTGATGGCATTCCGAGTTCGATCCTACGCCGGTGTTCCCGTGGAAGTCACAGCCTGCCGATTCGGCCCGTTACAGCCGCGCGACGGTCGACGGCAAACGGCGCGATCCGCCCTCAGCCGGCCCCGGCCATGGGAGGGCGTGGCACGCGGCCCTGGAGGATCTCAAAACCGGTCGAGTTCGAGAGAACCTCGAGCCGGTCGTGCTCCATGCGAATGTCGGCCGCGCCCTTGCCGGCACGGAGGTTTCGGAGCGTGATCGACGGCAGCCAGTCGGGCAGGATCGGGTTGACATAGATCTTTCGCTGGCTGCCAACCGAATGGATCCCGCACAGAATCGCCACGAACCGGAAGACAGACGCGGCAGCCCACGCCTGCGGAACGTTCGCGCCCAGGTACTGGACCGGGAACAAGCCGTCCTCACGGGGCAGCCCGGCGAACAGCTCGGGCAGTCGGTAGGACTCGAACTGCTGGGCCGCGGCGAAGATGCCCTCCGCGACTCGCTGCGCCTCCTCGAGTCGCCCGTACCGCCGGAAACCGCCCGCAATCGTGGCGTTGTCGTGAGGCCACACGGATCCCAGGTGGTAGGAATACGGGTTGTAGCCGGGATGCTCCATCGACAGCGTTCGGATGCCCCACCCGCTCCACATGTCGGGCGCCATCAACCGATCAACCACGCGCCCGGCGCGCTCGGCGGGCACGATCCCGCTCGCCAGGCAGTGGCCGGCGTTCGAGGCGACCGTCCGAATCGGCCGCTTCTGTCCGTCCAGTCCGAGGTAGTACGTCCCTTCGCTCTCCCACCAGAAAGCGTCGTTGAACCGGTCGTAGAGACGGCGGGCGCGCACCCGCAGGTCCATCGCACCCTCGGCATCACCGAACACCTCCCGGATCCCGGCCATCCGAAGGAGGGCGTCGAACGCGTACCCCTGGAGCTCGCAAAGGGCGATCGGAAGCGACGGGATCGATCCGTCCTGGTGCTGGATCGCGACCCCGGAATCCTTCCAGCCCTGGTTGAACAGCCCGTGCGTCGAGCGCGAGGCGTACTCTTGGAACCCGTCGCCGTCGCGGTCGCCGTATTCGAGGACCCAACAAAGCGCGGCCTCGGCCGCGGCTCGATAACGTCGCAGGAGACGGCGGTCGGCTGACCACTCGAACGCGTAGGACAGCACCACGATGAACAGCGCGGTCGCGTCGTGCGTCCCGTAGTAGGGCGCGAACGGCAACAATCCCAGCTCTGCCAGCTCCCCGAATCGGAGCTCATGTGGGACCTTTCCCGGCTCCTTGTCCTGCTCCGCGTTGTCGTCGGTCGCCTGGAACGCCGCCAGCCGGTCCAGGGCCCCCAAGGCGAACTCCGGAAACCCGCTGATGGACTCCATGGCGACGACGAGGGAGTCCCGCCCGAACAGCGTCACGTACCAGGGGATGCCGGCCGCCGGCACGAACACGCTCCTGCGGACCGCGAACTCCTGGATCCGCAGCGCCTCCATGTCGTCGACGGCCTGCCGCCAGATCTCCGGCAACGCCGGATGGTCGGCCTCGATTCCGACCGGCGGCAGGACCTTGGTGTCGAGTTTGGCCTTCCGTGGAAGGAGCGCGTGACACTGGAGGACCCTGGCGCGGCGCCGGTTGATCACCGGCAGCCATTCGAGGCAGACGTGCCATGAGGCCTTGGGGACGAGTGAGATCTCAAACACGATGTGACCGTTGCCGAACTGGGGCGCGGAGTCGGCCCGGGCAACCTTGACGACCAGGTCGCGCCGGAACGTCCCGTTTCGATATGTGGTTCGAAGCTCGCCCGCCTTCTGCCGCCAGTTCGTCTGGATATCGCCCCGCCGGACGAGCTGCTTCCAGCGAACGTCGAAGATGTCGGCGAAGTCGGAGTCGATGTCGATTTCGAGGATGAGCCGGACCGGCGTCGCCGCATAGCTGGTCAGGTCGTAGTCTTCATGGACGCCGTCGCTGATCGTGCGATCGAGGGTGAGGCCGATCGAATGAGCCGGGAGCGTGGGCGCTTCGGATCCGAATGCGCCGGTCCCAAGCGGCAGCTCAGGTGTCGTGAACTCATGGCGCACCGAGAAGTGCTCGACCCGCGCAGCGTTGAGGAGTAGCGGCGTGCGGCCGTTGATCGTGAGGTCGTAGCCCGAGACGAACCGGGTGTCGCTGGCGAAGAACCCGACGTCGTCGGAGGCCAGCATCGTGGCGTCCGGCTGGGCAATCAGAAACCGGTTGTTGTGGTTGATCGTGATCGTCGATGGCCCGACGATGACGCCCACGCCTTACCTCCATCAGAGCGGGCGTCCGAACGCCCAAGAACGAGATTCATAGCCTATCGTGAGGCCATCATGGATCAGCCCCACCGCCACGCCGCTCTCGGCACCGATCCGATCCAGACGATCAGCCGCGACGAGCTCAAGGCGAAGCTCGACCGCGGCGATGACTTCAAGCTGATCATGGCCCTCAACCGCTGGGCCTATGACGCCAAGCACATCCCGGGATCGCTGCATTTCGACACGCCGGACGACCTCTATGCGGCCGTCCGACCCGACGACGAGGTCGTCGTGTATTGCTCGCACGTCGACTGCCTTTCGAGCGTTGCCCTCTACCGGGAGCTGGTCCGGCGGGGCTACCGGAACGTCCGGCGGTATGCCGGCGGGCTGCTCGAGTGGGAGGACTCGGGGCTGCCGCTCGAAGGCGAGTTCGTCACGGTGCCTCGATGAGCGCTGACCCCGCGACCCTCGGCGCACCCGCGGACCATCCGTACGCTGTCGAAATCAAGGCAGAGCGCCGAGGCTGGTACGAGGTCGTCGACCTCGTCCGCTCGCTGACGCCCGAGGAGTGCCTGGAGCCCGGCTATTATCGGGATCCTCACTGGACGGTCCGCGATGTCGTCGGCCACTTGGGCACGTGGCTGGCCGAGGCCGAAGTGCAGTTCGAACAGATGACCGCCGGGACCTACGAAGGCCACGACACCGACGTCGAGGCGCTCAATGCAGCGTTTCTGGTCGGCATGCAGGACCAGCCATGGGACGTCGCGTGGGTGCAGGCCAACGCCGGACGAACCCGCATGATCCAGGAGTGGTACCTCCTGCGCCAGCCGACCGACAAGGCCGCGTGGTGGATCCGCAAGTCGGGCGGCGATCACTACGCCGAGCACGTTGGACGGCTTCGCGAATGGGTCGACGAGCTGGTGCTCCGTCGTGAAGACCGCGAGGTCGGAGACTCGCCGGACCGGAGTCCAGGGCCGCCCTGAGGCCAGCCGCTAGCGGGGCGCTGACGCCGGTTCGTGCAGACCCCCGGCCGTTTCGGCGATGAGGGTCAGAGTGAAGGTCAACGCTGCGACGACGGTCAAGAGCAGTCCAACCTCGTGGAGCCCGGCGCTCTCCCCGGTCGAGCCGACCAGCGGCCACAACGAATCCCGGAAGCCGAGGGCTATCGGAACGCTGGCACTGGTCACGACAACGGCATCGAGCAGCCGGCGGCGTGCGCCGTCGACGCGGCCGGGTCCGCGCACAACCCCGAGATAGGATCCCCCGCCGACAAGAAACGCGAACATCGCGCACCAGCCCACGGCAAAGAAGAGTACGAGAGCCGGCCCAACACCCTCCTCGAGGCTGACGCTGGCGACGATCGCGCCGGCAAACGCGGAGGCGCCGATGACGGCAGCCCCAACGGGATAGCGTCGTATCCGACTGACGACGCGCCGATCGACGGCGTTGAGCGCGCGGAGGGCCACGGGCTCCGCCGGTCCAAGCCAACGAGCAGCTTGCCTCCCGAGCAATACGGCATCCCCCAGCAGGTCTGTCGTTGTGGGATCGGCCCCGTTGACAGGAGGTAGCGCCCTCGACGCCCGGCCTGCCACCACCGCAACGGCGAGTGTCGCAAGACTCGTGGTCGCAAGCCCGCCGATGAGGCCAATGGTGACGGCCGACCAGCTGTCGCGGTTCGCGAGCAGGCCAGCGCTGATCCAATCACCGATCAGCGTGACCGCGACCACGACGATGATCAGCTGACAGCCTCGCAGCAGATCGATCGCTCGGGTCAGCGGGAGCGGCTCGGCCCTCCGACAAAGCAGAGCCCGGATCAAGCAGACTGCGGCGATCAGCGGCACGAAGAAGATCGCAAACGAGGTCGCGACGTCGTACGGGTCGTCGGCCCAGGGCGCGTGGTCACTCAGAGCCGGAATCTCCTTGACGCCAACGGCAAAGACCTCGAAGACCGCGGCGACGAGCAGGCAGCCCAGCGTGGCAAGCCCGACGAGAGGCCGCCGTACGTCGCCGACCAGAAGCAACGACGGCGTCGCGGGGGACGTTGCGGCGGTGCTCATGCGCCCGCGATTCTGCAAGAAAGGATCCGGCTTCGCCCGCGCTGCCGCTAGCCCCCTGACGTCAATACGACCACAGGCGTCGCGATCATGGCGCCGACATGTTCGACCGAGCTAGGCTATGGGCATGGGCGAACTCTCGCGGCAGGAAGTGGCGGCCCGCGCCGGGGTCGGAGTCGATTACATCGAACGGCTCGTTGCCGCCGGCATCGTGACCCCCGACGACGAGGAGAAATTGTCGGCAGGCGACGTCCGGCGAGCCGGTCTCATGTGGTCCCTCGAAGAAGGCGGCTTGCCTCTCGACGGCATCGCCGCTGGCGTCCGGTCGGGCGAGCTCACGCTCGATTTCGTGGACTCGCCGACGTACGAGCGCTTCGCCGCGCTGAGCAGCGAGACGTTCGAGGAGGCAAGCGCCCGAACCGGCGTCCCACTCCAGCTCCTCACGCTCATCCGCGACGCCAACGGGTCCGCCCCCGCCCATGCCAACGATCTCATCCGCGACGACGAGCAGGAGGTCATCCCCTTCATCGAGGCCCAGGTGAAGCTCGGTTTCAAGCAGATCTCCATCGAACGCCTGCTGCGAGTCAACGGCGATAGCCTGCGACGCATCGCCGAGTCGGAGGCCGATTGGTGGCGGAACGAGGTCACCACGCCCAACCTCGAGGCAGGCAAGCGCGGCACCGAGGTGAGCGAGATGGAAGGCACCGAAGAGCTGAACATCCTCAGCGAGCGGGCATTCCTGGCGATGTACCACGCCCAGCAGACAAAGACGTGGACGTCGAACATCGTCTCGGGATTCGAGTACGTGCTGACCAAGGCCGGCCTCTACAGCCGCCTCGAGCAGGCGCCGGCGGTCTGCTTCCTCGACATCACCGGCTACACGCGGCTGACGCAGGAACGCGGCGACCAGGCTGCGGCCGAGCTCGCCGGACAGCTGTCACGACTGGTGCAGCGGACCTCGCTCGAGTACGGCGGCCGGCCGATCAAGTGGCTCGGCGACGGGGTCATGTTCTTCTTCAAGGATCCCGGACCCGGCGTGGTTGCGGCCCTGGACATGGTCGCCGGCGTCGTCGACGCGGGCCTCCCACCGGCCCACGTCGGGCTTCACGCCGGGCCGGTCCTTTTCCAGGAAGGCGACTACTACGGGCAGACCGTGAACGTCGCCTCCCGAATCGCGGAATACGCCAGGTCAGGCGAGGTGCTCGTCAGCCAGGAAGTCGTCGATGCATCGCAGGCCGCTCAGGCTTCATTCACCGATATCGGCCCGGTCGAACTCAAGGGCGTCTCGGGCGTGATGCGACTGCACGCCGCGCACCGCGTGGCCTGACGGATGGCGGGCCGCCAAGGAGGCTAGCTCGCGGCGGCCTCCTCGGCCGAACCCTGGATCCTCCGCGTCCAGGCCGCGAACGATTTGAGCAGGTCGCGGACTTCTTCCTCGACCTCTGGATCGATCAGGTTGCCGTCCTCATCGAAGTGATCGTGCGCCAGCGAGACCAGGACCTCCGGCAGCGGCAGCACGAGGCCACCGGTATACGCCAGCCCGTCGCGAAGCTGGGCCTGGGCCCTTGCCGTCCCGCCGCGGCTGGTGCTCGCACCCATGATCGCGATCGCGGTCCCCGTGAGGACGGAGTGCCGAGCCGGTCGCGATGCCCAGTCGATCGCATTCTTCAGGACACCTGGGACGCAATGGTTGTACTCGGGGCTTGCGATCAGGAGGCCATCGGCCGAGGCGATCGCTCGTTTGAGCCGGACCACCGGTTCCGGATCGCCCTCCGCCTCCACGTCGCCGTTGTAAAGCGGGAGGTCGATGAGGTCGTGGGTCACCACGGTGATCCCGGGCGGCGCGAGTTCTGCGGCGGCCCGGATGAGTCCCCGGTTGTACGAGGCAGGCGCAAACTCCAGGCGATCCCCAGAAACGTGAGCGGCTCGACTGATCTCGCGGCCATCGGCTGATCTCCTCATGTGCAATCGGGGTTGCGCCGGCGCCTCAACCCTCCATCCGGAGCTCTTCGAGGTCGAGCTCCCGTTCAATCGTGCGCAGCGTCAGATCGTTGATCTCACCGCGGTCGCGGAGCTCCAGGACGGCCGTGCGTTGGGCTCCAATCACGCCTCGCTGGATCTCCTCATGCTCGATGCGTTCCTGCTTCCGCTCGGCGGTCTCCTCCGGATCCTCCGTCGCAAGGTGCTCCGTCCGATCCCGAAGGCCGGACTCGAGGCGGTCCAGCAGCGGTTGGTGCGTCGGCCAGGCGGGTCGAGCCCGCTCGATCTCATCGAGGCCCGCCTGGTATGCCGCCGTGCGAGCCACGGTGCCCTCGTCGCCGTCCGGTTCCACCCCATCCCAGCCGGCGCGGCGGAGGACCTGCGGCAACGTCAATCCCTGACCGACCAGGGTGACCAAGATCACCGCAAAGGTCAGCAGCAGGATGAGGTCCCGCTCGGGAAATCCGGCCGGCAGGGCCAGGGCCGCGGCGAGCGACACGGCGCCGCGGAGCCCGGCCCACCCCACGACGAACGTGAGGCGCCAGGCGAGCCGCGGATCCCGTCGCGCGACCACGCGACGCGGCGATCCCGGCAAGAAGCCCGACGCATAGACCCACGCCATCCGGGTCACGATGACGACTCCGCAGACCAGGGCCGCAAGGCCAAGGATCTCCTGCGGGGTTCGGGCGCCGACGCCCTGCGTGATCTGGGGCAGGTCCAGGCCGATCAGCACGAACGCGAAGCCATTGAGGATGAACCCGATCATCTTCCAGGTGGTCAGCCATAGCACCCGAGAGTTCGGCGTCAGGATCGTGCCCAGCCGCCTGCCAATCACCAGGCCGGCGGCGACCGCGGCCAGAACGCCTGACAATCCGAGCCCTTCGGTTGGCAAGTACGCCGCGAATGGGATGACCAGGGAGATGGCGACCTCGACCGGCGGATCGTCCAGCCGGCGCAGGATCTCGCCCGCGGCCCAGCCCACGAGGATGCCGATCGCGATCCCGCCGGCGGCCGCAACCACGAACGACGCGATCGCGTCCGACAGCACGAAGGCGCCGGTCACAACCGCGGCCACGGCGACCCGATAGGCCACGAGCGCCGTTGCGTCGTTGAACAGCGCCTCACCTTCGACCAGGGTCACGACGACCCGGGGCGCTCCAAGTCGACGGAAGACGGTCGTGGCCGCCAGCGCATCGGTCGGGGCCACGATCGCACCGAGCGTGAAGGCGGCCGCCCAACCGAGCTCCGGCACCAACGCGTGGGCGACCGAGGCGACGGCGGCCATCGTGAAGATCACCAGTCCGATGGACAATCGGGTGATCGGCCAGACGTTTGCCCGCAGGTCTCGGATCGGCGTCCCGACCGCGGCGCCGAAGAGCAGCGGCGGCAGGAAGACGCCCAGGACGAGCTCGGGCTGGAGCTGGATGTGGGGCAGGCGCGGAATGAACGCCAGCCCGAGTCCGCCCAGGACAAAGAGCGTGGGATAAGGAACCCCGGCACGCCGAGCGATCTCGAACAGGATCGAGATCACAACGAGGCCGGCCAGAACGGCGGTCAGGACGTCCACGGTCGCGGGCTCAGAACCGTGCGGACCGAATCAGGTCAACGTCCGAGCCGCAGGAACCCTGCCAGGAAGTTGGGCTCTACTGTCAATGCAACCCCGGCCGAAGAGGCGGCCTGCTTCATGCTCTCGACGGTCGCCTCGTCAGGCGCGCCATAGATCTCCCATCCCGCCGGATCCATCACCTCGTAGGCCAACGTCGAACGTTCCCCGGACCCCTCGAAGTGGGCATTCATCGACTCGGCGTCGCCAAAGACGTGCACGAACGTCGCCGTGGTGCCGCCATCGCCAAGGTACCCGAGGTAGGCCAGCGTGCGAGGGCGCTCGTTCTCAATCCCTCTGGTGACCGACCTCGCCAGTTCCCTGAGGCCTTCGAGCCGGCCTTCCTTCACCGTGAAGTGGCTGATGAACGCGATTGGCTCCGACATCGATTCTCGCCGTCCTCTCCTCAGATGGATCCCGTTTCTCGATCCTGTAGAGCCGTTCGCTGTTGCCGGCCAGGACGTCGCGGGCGATCGGAACGACTTCGGCCTCGTCCATTCGACCCGCCTCCACCTCCGACGCGAGGACACGTCCGAGCGCCTCACGCCACAAGCGCATCCCCCGCCAGTGCATTTCGGGGTAGGAATGACCGTCTGAGGCCGCAAGGAGCTTGGTCGTGGGGCACATCGCGAGCGCGGACGCGATCGCCCGCTCGGCGCCGGCGCCGCCGAGGAGCGGGATCGTCAGTGACAGGTCCACGTAGACCTGCGGAAAGACACTGGCGAGATACGCCGCCTGGTCGACGAACGGGTGGTTATGCAGCAGGACGATCCGGCACGCCTCGGTCGACGGATCGCGAAGCAAGGGCCGCAGGAGCGTCGGGTCCGCTACCGGCAGCTGAACGTCCTGGTCGCCGATGCCGACGTGGAACTGCATCGGCACGCCGCGCTCCGCTGCAAACCTGGCGGCCGACCACACGACGTGCGCGACGATGACGGGATCGTCGAGACGGCGCGCCTGCGCTCCCCGCTCGATTCGTCGAAGAGCGCCGGCGACCTTCGCGGCCGCCGGGTCGGGCAGATCGAGCCCGACCCGGTAGGCGGCGATGCTCTTGAAGCCGACCGCGCCGGCCGCCAGCGCGCGATCGAGCTCCGCCAGCAGTGCCTCCGTAAAGGCGACCCTCGTAACGGACCGTCGTCCTCCTGCTGCGAGGCAGCCTTCGGCGACGGACTCGATGCGCACGATGGTTCGAACCGGCACGCCGACCGTTCGGACGAAATCCGCCGGCGTCGCGGCCGGGGTCGAGACCGGCGATGCGTACGCCGTATCCACCAGGAGTGCAGAAATTCGCGCGTCGTCGAACAATCGCCGCGCGTACACGTCCCGCCCTTCGGCGACGGCCGCGGTACGAGCACGGACCACGCGAGCTTCAAGGTCGACCAGATCGCCGACGGGCTCACCCAGGAACGCGGCGATTGCCCTCAGAAACTCGCGGTACCCGAGGCTGTGTGCCACGTCGTCGCCGAGCGACGCGGGTCGGACGGATTCCGTGAAACATCGGCGCCAGCCCGGTGCATCGGTTCTACCCAGCGAGTCCCAACTTGCGATCAACGAATGGCAGTGTTGATCGATGGCGGGCAGGTCCGCCACCGATGCCGCCACCCGCTCGAGAAGGGCGGATGGGGCCGCCGAAACGGCCCCATCGTTCCACATCAGCGCGCCGTCGCGAGCGGCTCCGGCGCGCCAGTCGGGCCACCGCTACGGCGGCCGACCAGGTAGAGGACCGCGCCAGCGACGAGCGACACGATGGCGATCCCGGCGATCCAGTAGAACCAGGCGCCATACGAGATCGTCGCTCCGAGGATCGACACGGACCCGCTGTCATTGGGGATGAGTGGCGTCCAGGCCCCGCTCAGCGTCGCGATGATCCCGATGAACGCGGCGACGCCGCCCAGCAGGGAGCTCAGGTAGAACACTCCTGGGTGCGCCAGCCGAGTCGACTCGAAGGCGCCGCTGAAGCGGCGGATGATGATGATCACGTCGATGAACAGGATCACCATCGAGACGCACCAGATGACCGTCACGGCCGCCTGCAGGACGTCATAGATCTTGGTCTGGACCTCGACGGGAGTCCCACCACCGAAGCCGATCGACGGCAGGACGACGAAGGCCAGCAACGTGAATGCCCCCGCGACGATGGTCTGGACCCAGACCGCGTTGTCGGGAACCTTGTTGTCGTTGACGTGGCTCATCGCGGCCGGGAGGCGACGGTCGAGGCCGGACACGAAGATCAGGCGCGCGAACGAATAGTTGTAGACGACGGTGATGAAGAGGAAGAAGCCGGCCAGGATCAGGGCCACGACCTTGCCGATGATGTCGCCGAACACGATGCTCACCACCTGGGCGACAGAGGTCACGTTGGCCGACTGGTTGGCCGGGACGGCGACCATGACCCCGAAGGTCGCGATCAGGTAGGCGGCCATGACGGCCAGCGACCCGAAAAGCAGGTAGCGCGTGATCGACCGCGCGTCTTTGATCTCGACGCCCATGTTGAGCGGCACCTCGACGCCGAGAAGGGCCAGGATCACGAGGCCAAAGAAGGTCCAATTCGCGAAGTTGAGGCCGTGCGCGGAGCTCGGTGCGTAGGCGCCGAAGTCGAGCGGATTGACCTCGGCGTGGTGGCCGCTGAACAGCCACAGGACGCCGGCCAGGCCCATGAGCACGATCGCCAGCCCATAGAGCACAAACACGACGTTCACGATGTTCTGGGTCACGCGGAAGCGCAGGATCGAGATGACTGCGCTGAAGACGATGAACAGGGTGATTGCGACGCCCTGGACGCGAATGTCGAGGGTCCCGATCTGGTCCGGGAAGACGAAGCCCAGGAACGCGAATACGACCGTGCCGGTTGCGACCATCACGAGCACCCCGGGCCACCACGCGCAGAAACCGGCGAAGAACCCCCAGAAACTCCCGAAGGCCTTGTTCGTCCAGAGATAGATCGAGCCCTCGCCCGGGAACATTCGACCGAGCTGGCCGGTGACGATCGCGCCCGGGATCAGGAAGACGAGGAAGCCCAGGATCCACCAGCCGAACGCGGCTGGGCCGGCGCTCTGGATGACGGCGGCGTTGGTGATGAACAGGACGATGGCGACGAAGATCGCCACCATGTCGAACGAGGTGAGAACCCTGGGCAGGATGCCGGCCGCGACCCGTTCCGAGAGGAGCTGATCGCCGCCGGTCGAAGTTTCGGTCGACATCTGTGCAATTCCTTCATTTCGAGGATCAGGCGACTCAAGTCGGGCGCGAGTTCTCCCGCGAATCGTGTCTTCGCGGCCCCGCGAAGGCTCAATGTCCGTTCGGTCGGATCGCCCTCCTCGCTCCCCGCTCGCTCTTGCTTGCTCCCTCAGAACCGCAGGGCGTGCTGGAGACACTCGAACGCGGCGTCGTGCGCCAAGAACGAGGTAACCTCCGAGCGCTTGACTGCGAGGTACGCCGTCCGTCGCAGCGGCCCGAGGGCTTCCATGAGGACCTCGTCACGCTCGAGCTCGTCGAGCGCCTCGCCGAGGGAGGTCGGCAGGCGAGCAATTCCGCGGCTCCGCCGCTCCTCGTCGCTGAGCGTCGCGGGATCGACATTCACGGGCTCGCCCGGATCGAGCTTCCGACGTACCCCATCGAGGCCGGCGTGGATCAGCCCGCCGAGGGCGAGGTAGGGATTGCCCGTACTGTCGGACGCTTTCAGCTCGAGGTTGGCCGAGCCCTCGTCGTCGCCCCACATCCGCGACGGGATCCGGATCGCCGCCTCGCGATTGTCGTTGCCGTAGCAGACGAACGCGCTGGACCAGTGCTGGGGCTGAAGGCGCCGGTAGCTGTTGACGCTGCCGCATGTCAGCGCTACGAGGGCCGGAAGATGATGAAGAACCCCGCCGATGAAGTGGTAAGCGAGCTGGGACAGGCCGTAGCGATCGCTCGCGTCGTAGAAAGCGTTTCGCGTTACCGCGGCCTCGCCCTGGCCGGCGGTGGTCCATGCCGAAAAATGGCAATGCGCTCCGTTTCCGGCCTGGTCTGGCAGCGGCTTCGGCGCAAGCGACGCCCAGAGCCCGTGCCGCCAGGCGACTCCGCGAGCGGTCTCGCGATACCAGACCTGGCGGTCCGCGGCCGCCAGGGCAGGAGCGTGCGCGATCGACATCTCCTGCTGGCCGTGCCCGAGCTCGGGGTGGTAGAGCTCAACGGCCATGCCCTGGGCCTTGATCGCCCGGACGAAGTCGATGGCGAAGTCGTGGGCCAGCGCGAATCCGGTGGTCGAGAAGCAGAGACTCTCGTCGACCGGCACGAGCCGGTCGCCATCCGGCCCCGTCTCGCGACGGGCTAGGAGGAACTCGGGTTCGAACGCCGCCTCGAGCGCCAGGCCCTCGCCCGCCGCTGCCGCGATCGCCGACCGCAGGAACGAGCGCGGGCAGGCCGCCCAGGGCTGCCCGTCGAGGTCGATCAGGTCGCTCATCATCGCGGCCGCGCCCGGCGAAAATGGCAGGTTCACGTACGAGTCGGGATCCGGCACGATCCGAATCTCGCCGGCCGGGCCCATGCCATCGACCGGTTGCAGCTCGTCGAGCATGTTCATGGCCTGCATCGCCACGGTCAGGCCGATACCGGTGGCCATGCGCCGCTCCAGCGTCGAGCGGCTCGTCGCCTTCC
>DATCPH010000297.1:0-26607 GCA_036570185.1 Candidatus Limnocylindrales bacterium
GAGCCGCTCGGGCGGGACGACCTCCAGATACTCGCCCTTGAACGGCGCGTCCTCGCCACCGGTGGTGTGGTTGATCCAGCGCCAGCGCCCGCCGGGTCGGACGTCCATCTCCATGACCGTCGTCGTGTAGCCGTGTGGTCCCCACCAGTTGGTGACTCGCTCTGGATCGGTCAGGACCTTCCAGACGAGCTCTCGAGGGGCGTCGAAGATGCGCTCGAGGACGAGCTCTGCGCCGTCCGTGTACGCGGTCGTCCGTTCGTTGCCGAGCTGCTTCACGGCCATCGGCCCTGCTCCTTCCTGCTCTGTCGAGTCAGCGAGTTCCAGCGTCATCGTCGTTCTCCTTCTCCTGCAATTCGCGAAGGTATTCGTCGAGGCGGTCGAAGCTCGCCTCCCAGTGCCGGCGGTACTGGCCGATCCAGTCGGCCACGTCACGCAGCGGCTCCGGCGTGAGGCGACATGGCCGCCACTGGGCCTGGCGCCCCTGCTCGATGAGGCCCGCACGCTGCAGGACCTTGAGGTGCTTCGAGATGGCCGGCAGGCTCAGGTCGAAAGGGGCGGCCAGCTCGGTGACCGTCGCCTCGCCCTGGGCAAGCCGCGCGAGGATGACCCGGCGTGTCGGGTCTGCCAGGGCCGCAAAGGTCGTGCTGAGGGGATCGGTCTGCGTCTGCATTTCGCCTGTCGGTTAATTAACCTATCGGGATAATACAACCCCGAGGAGGCCTGTCAACCCCGGCCAACCTATGATCGGCCCTGACTCATGCCCAAGGTCTCATGTAGGAAAGCGAGAATGGCGCCGTCATGAGGACAGCGGCGAACGCGGGTCGGGAGGATCCCGGCGCCAACGATCCCCCATCGCAGACCGGAGTTGGGCCACGCCGTTCGCGGCGCCTCGCCGTCCTGACCGCCCTCGCCGCGAACCTCGTGATCGCTGTCGCGAAAGCCGCTGCGGCGGTCGTCACCGGTTCGTCCGCGATGCTATCCGAGGCACTCCACTCAGTGGCCGACTCCGTCAACGAGGTCCTGTTGCTCGTGGGCGCGAGACGGGCCAATCGGCCGGCCGACCTCCGGCATCCATTTGGCCACGCCCGCTATCGATTCCTCTACGCCTTCGTGGTCTCGCTGACGGTCTTCTGGATCGGCGGCGTGCTGTCGGTGATCGAGGGCGTCAACCACGTGATCGTCCGAGAACGGATCGCGGATCCGCGCTGGGCGTTCGGCGTTCTGGCCCTCGCCTTCCTGCTCGAGGGCTGGTCGCTTCGAACCACGATCGGTGCGTGGCGGGGGGCAAAGGGCGAGCTGTCATGGAAACGCCTGCTCCGCGACACGAAGGCGCCCGACCTCATCGTCGTGTTCCTCGAGGACCTTGGAGCGATCATCGGCGTGGCGATCGCGGCGTTGGGAGTCGCCCTGGCGACGTTCACCGGCGACGGAGCCTGGGACGCGATCGCTTCGATCGCCATCGGCGTCCTCCTGATGGCGATCGGGCTCGTCGTGAATCGTGAGACGCAGAGCCTCCTCGTCGGCGAAGCGGCCGCGGTCGACGTCGTCGCGGCGATCCGCGATGCCATCTCGAGCACCGAGGGCATCGCCGGCGCCCGCGCGCTCCGGACGATCCACATCGGGCCCGAGGACCTCGTCGTCGCCGCGGGAGTGTGGGTCGATGCCGCCCGGAGTGCGACCGATGTCACCCGCTCGATCGATGAGGCCAAGCGGCGCGTTCGGGAGGTCGCTCCGTTCCGGACGGTCGTGACCGTCGAGCCGCGCGTCCGCGACGCTGATGCGCCGGATGGGTGACCGCTATCCCCCGGCCAGCGCGCGGCGGGCGGCTGTGGCGATTTCGTCATTCGTGTAGGCGTGGCCGTCGATGCCCCAGCCACCCTCGGGTGATTCCACGATCTGGACCCAGGTGCGCTCGGTCAGGGTCGGGTCACCGGCCGCCGCGACCACGATGTCGGTCAACTCCTTGACCACGCCGAGCTGCTTGTCGCGGTCGAGCACGCCAACCGGTGTCAGCACCTGGACACGAACGTAGTTGCTGTCGCCTGAAACGTTGGAGACCGCGTCGGAAGGCAGGTCATGGACGAAGGCCGCGGTGTTGTCCTTGAACAGCGCGATCTCGGGGACGCGCTCCCATCGCATGACCGCGGCGGCGAGATCCTGGGCCAGCTTCTTGCGGTCGGCGAACGTTCCTTCCACGGCATAGGCGTCGATCATGGGCATGGCGCGGCTCCTCACGGGCTTCGGATCGGCGGATTATGACGTTCGTCATACCGACATGCGGCACCCTAACCTATGCTGATCGTCATAGTCAAGGGGAGCGAACGATGACCACCGACAGTCGGGCGCGAATGGTGCGCAGCGCGGCGTCGCTGATCCGCACTCGCGGCGTCAGTGCGACGTCGTTTTCGGACGTGCTGGCGGACAGCGGCGCCCCGCGTGGCTCGATCTACCACCACTTTCCGCATGGCAAGGAGCAGCTCGCCGGCGATGCGATTCGATGGACCTCGGAGCGAGTCGTCGCCCGACAACGCGCCTGCCCTGCAACGACGGCCTCGGGCGTGCTCGACTGCTTCATCGACATGTGGCGCCAGGTCGTGCTGGCCTCGCACGGCGCCGCGGGCTGCGTGGTGGCCGGCGTCGCGATCGACACGGCTGCCGCCGAACCCGGCTTGCTCGATGTGGTTCGTGCGACCTTCCGCTCCTGGATCGAAACGCTGACGAGCCAGCTCCAGGCGGTTGGCGTCCCGGCCGCTCGAGCGGCGCCAATCGCCACGGCGACGGTGGCCGCTATGGAAGGCGCGCTCATCCTGTGTCGCGCCGAGGGTGGCAGCGGGCCGTTGGAGACCGTCGCCGAGGAGCTCATGAGACTGCTACCGGTCGACTAGCGGCGTGCGGCTCCGGCTCCGTACGTCACGGGCGCTCACTGCACGATGGCGTTCAGCATTACGGCGAGCTCAGCGGGCCGGGTCATGAAGAGCGAGTGGCCGCCATCGATTTCCACGGCCTCGATGCCGAGCCGCTCGCGCGCCGCGGCCCGTGCCCAGTCAGGATTCAGGGCTCGATCGTCGCGCGCCACGATGTAGCTGCTCGCCACCGAAGGCAAAGCGGCCAGGGGCGTCTTCTCGTCGAAGACCCGATAGCACTGCGGGCGCAACTGGCCGATGGCCCAGGCCGCGAGCTCGGGCGGCAGGTCCGGATAGAACATCTCGGACGCCGTATTCGGCCCGACCATCCAGACGCCCTCCCCGAGGTCGGTCCACTCCGCCGTCGAGGGAGCGACCGTCGGGTCGATCGGCTCGGCCTGGCGCTGCTCGTTGACGCTCATGCCGGGGAGGGGCAGGAAGCTGCACAGGTAGACGAGACGGCGGACGGGCCGCTTGGCCGGAATGAGCGGGATCACCACCCCTGCCATCGAATGCCCCACGACGACCGGCTCATCAGACCAGTCGACGGCCTCGATGACCGCCTGGGCGTACTCGGCACCGCCAGCGGTTGGATCGCTGATCGGCAGTTCCGGGCACGTGACTCGATGGCCGTATCGCTCGAGCTCCGGTCGAAGCAGGTCCCAGCACCATGGCCCGTGATAGGAACCATGAACGAGCACGAAGTGCATTCCCTCTCCTTCTAGGCGCAGCCTGGCGTAACCACGGAGGGCGGCTCGGGCGATTGGAGCTCGGCGAGGGACGGAGCGGTAGCGGCGATGGCTCCGCCGCCCGGTCGTCCCGGCCGGTTGGGCAGCCCGGCAAGGGCGGACGCAAGCGTGCGGAGCGGGGGCGCGAAGGCGCCGATGTAGACGCCCAACAGGACGAGGCCGCCGCCCGCGAAGTACGCCGTCGTGATCGTTTCGCCGGTCAAGGCCGACGCCACGATGACGGCGACGAGCGGCATCAAGAGCATCACGTAGCTCGAGGACGACGCGGACCAGCGGGCGAGCACGTAGAGGAACAGCGAGAAGACCCCAACGGATCCGACCAGGCTGACATAGCCGATCGCTGCGAGGGTGCTGGCCTGGACCGGTATGGCGTGCGGCTCGTCGGCGAGGATCGATGCGACCAGGAGGACCGCCCCTCCGGCGCCCATCGCCACGGCGTTGTTGGCGACCGGATGGCACTTCGGAAAGCGCTTCGCGACGACATTCGACTCGGCCATGGACGCGGCGGCCACGACGATGGCCGCCAGGTAGGCAAGAGGGACCGCGGCGCTGATGTGGCTGCCGAAGACCACGCCGATCCCGCCGATCGCAAGCAGTGCGCCGCCGAGGCTCTGCCACCGGAATCGTTCCAGGCCCTGGACGACCGCGAAGAGAAACGTCAGCAGTGGAACCAGGGCAAGAATGATCTGTGCCAGCCCCGGGGGGACCTTGACGAGGCCCCAGTAGATAAAGCCGAAGGCGCCGGCGAACGCGAGCAACCCGTAGAGGACGCTGCCCGTGAGCGCCGCGCCCTCTGGCAGCGCGATCCTTCGAACGCCGACGATGCCGAAGAGGACCGCTGCGGCGATCATGAACCTGATCGCGGCGCCCCACAGCGGCGCCAGCTCCACGTCGCTGAAGTGGACGGCGACACCGTTGGCGCCCCCCAACACGACGATGGCCAGGAACGCCGCCGGCACCGACCGGTCGGCTGCCGGTCGGGGAGGCGCAACGGTCTGCGCGGCCATCGAGTCAGGCCTCGAGGACCTTCTTGAGCCGGTCGAGGTTCAGGACCTCGGCCTGCATCGTCTTGGCGACGGTCGAGCCGAGCAGCAGGTTCTGGACCATCCCGAGGTCGGCGTCGAGGGCGAAGCTCACGCGCGTGGATCCGTCGAGGGCTTCGAAGTCGTAGCGGCCGCGCGGACGCACGGGACCGGCGATGGCCCTGAACTCAAGTCGTCGCCCGGGTTCGAAGGCCGTGATCTCGTAGTCGGCGGCGACGCGGCGTCCCATCGGGCCGGGCACCCCCTGGCGATAGATCGCCCCGAGGCCCTCGCCGGACTCGTGCCGGATGTCCAGGACGCCCGGCCGCCACCGACGACCGTTCTCGCCGTCGACGACGAAAGCGAAGACGGCTTCGACCGGTCGGTCGATCGTGACGGCATGGGCCGCGTGAAGTTTCGCCATCGATCCCTCCTCGGTCGACTCAGCGGTGGCGCCAGGTCACCCCGAAGGAGGTGCCCTTTGATGTCAAGCTCGACACCGACGCCCGCTCGATTCGGGATCGAATCATCTCGATGGCGCCGTTCCGCCAGCTGTCGTCGCTGATTGAAGCTCGCTGCGAACCGATGCCCACGAACGCTCCGCTGAATGTGACTGTCGCGAACTTCGGCAGCGATGCGATGGTGCACTCAGTGGCGCAGCCTGTCGAGGGCGCCTCCACGATCCATTCGGCAGTGAGGCGTGGGGCGCCCTCCACGACCTCATCGATCGCAAAGGACTCACCCGTCGTCATGTTCCGAATGCGGAGGGTGAACGTCGCGTCGCCCGCGTACTCGACCATCGCCCACATGCGATCCCCCCGGCTGACCGTCATCGTCAGCACGAGCTGTGCGTTCTGTTCGGCCGGCAGGACCTCATGCCAGGCGAACATCCGGAGAACCCCGCCGCGGCACTCTGCTTCGGTCCCGATCTGCTCGAGCGTCCGGCTGCTGTCCAGCCCGACCGAGGGACTGTCGAGCCCATCGATGCCGACCCAGATCGCTACGGCCAGATCGCCCGTCGAGGGGCATGTCACCTTGGGCTGGAGCCAGGAACCCTCGACGCACGTCACGCTGGTCCGAGTCCTGTAGATGACGTAGCCGGCCCATGCCGGCGAGGTTTCCTTGAGCGGCGTCCGGGCGGCACGATTCGGGGTCTTGTCGCTCCCCGGGCAGTGGGTCGGTTCAGGTGTCGGCGATGGTGTGGGCGACGGCGCGGCCGACGGGCTGGGGCTGAGGCTTGGGCTCGGAGAAAGCAGGTCGGGGATCACGGTGTCTGATGGCGACGCCGCGGTGCTGGCCGTCGGAGCCGGGATGGCCGGCGAGACGACCGGCGAACATGCGACGAGCGCCATCGTCGCGACCGCCGCCAGGATGGCCCGGCCGCTCAGATGGCTCGACTCAGGTTCGAGGGCTCGGGTCGGGTCCGTGGCTCGGCTCAGGCGCGGCGCCCGCGCGCGCGTAGGCGACGGCATCCTCGACCGTCAGCGCGGCGCCCTCGTCCCAGGATTTCACGGCGGCGCGATCGGCGTCCGGCCGGGAGGGCCAATCGATGCCGAACAAGGATGCCGTGGCAGCCGGGAGGTCCGTGCCGGTGCGCTCTTGTAGCGCCCTTGCGGCACCTCCGAGTCGCCAGTATCGATCGAGCTGTCCACGCTGCCTGGCAATCGTGGTAAAGGCGAACAGGATGAGCACCACCGCCGACAGGTCGGCAGTCGCCCACAACGTGTCGAGTGCTTCGCGGAACATCCGTTCGCCCGCGTCGAGGTCGCCTTCAAGTACCGCGACGGTGGCAAGCTCGTGGAGCGCCCAGCCGGTGCCGAAGGGGTCGCCCAGGGCGCGGTAGGCCGACAGGCTCTCGGTGAGATTGGTGCGGGCGCCGTCATAGTCGCCCAGCATCAGCGCCCCTGTCCCAAGGGCCCAACTCGCGCCGGCGATCCCGGACTGGTCGCCCAGCTCGTGGTAGAGCTCCAGCGCCTCGTTCACGGCACTGGTCCCGATCTTGTACGCCTCCGGATCACGGATAGGCGCGATCTGCGTAGCGAAGGCGAAGTTGTAGAGGGCCTCGGCCAGGATCGCTCGGTCGTCGGATCGGCGTGCGTCTTCGAGCGCCGCTGCGTAATGGCGATGCGTGGCATCCGGATCGCCACGCCAGTATGCAACCGAGCCCGCCGCGCCAAATCCCCGAGCGCGAAGAGCCGGCGGCTGATTGGCGACGTCCGGCAAGGCAAGAACCCGCTCGATCCGTTCCCGGGCTTCCGTCAGGTGTCCGCGGATCTGCCAGAACCGCCAGACTCCTGCGATGATTCGTAGCGCAATTCCTGCCTCGTTCCGAGCCGTCGCCCAGTCCAGCGCCGCCCGAATGTTGTCGTGATCGACCTCGAGCCGGTCCAGCCAGCGGCGCCCGGACGGCCCGGTCAGCTTGTCGGCGCCGCTTTCGATGAGAGCGAGGTACGCGTTCGCGTGCGACGGCCGATCGATTCGGCTTCGCCAGATGAATCGAGGCGCCCCAGGGCGTAATCGCGGATCGTCGCCAGCATCGCAAATCGTGGCTCGGTCTCGGATTCTGGGCTCGGGCGGATGAGGCTGGCGTCGACGAGCGACGAAAGCCCGTCGAGCACATCGCGGCCCAGCTCGGACGGGGGGCCGCAGACCTCCTCGGCCTGGCTCAGGCAGACGCCTCCGGCGAACACGGAGTCGCGCTCGAAGAGGCGGCGGTCCGGGGCGTCCAGGAGGTCGTAGCTCCAGTCGATCGCGCCCCGAAGGGTCTGCTGGCGCTCCGGTCGGTCGCGCGAGCCACCCACCAGCAAGGCGAGACGCTCGCCAAGTCGCGATCGCAGGGCCTCGACAGGGAGAATCCGGACTCTGGCTGCGGCGAGCTCGATGGCCAAGGGCAGGCCGTCGAGTCGGACGACGACATCGGCGATGGCGGCCGCGTTTTCGTCGGTGAGCACGAACGACGGCTTGCTGGCCATGGCCCGCTCCACGAAGAGGCGGACGGCCGCCGACTGGGCAATCGCCTCAGAGGTCGTTTCGGGGCGGACCTCGGGGACGTCGAGCGGCGGCACGGGAAATTCCTGTTCTCCGCTGATCCGGAGAACGATCCGACTCGTCACGAGCGCCTTCACGCTCGGGGCCGCCTCCAGGAGACGGCTGACGATCGCAGCGCCGGCAACGATCTGCTCGAAGTTGTCGAGGAGCAGCAGCAGGCGCTTATCACGCAGATATTCGGTGAGCTTCGTGAGGGGCGGTGGCGAGCCGGGCTCGAGGCCGATCGCCCCGACGATCGCGGACGGGATCAGTTCGGGATCGAAGACCGCGTCCAGCGGTACGAAGTAGACGCCGTCGGGGAAGTCATCGAGCATCTCGGCTGCGAGCTGCAGCGCGAGACGCGTCTTGCCCGTGCCCCCGGGACCGGTCAGCGTCAAGAGCCTTGAACCGGCCAGCAGCTCTCGGGCTTGATCTACCTCTTCGCGCCCGACGAAGCTGGTGAGCTGGACGGGCAGGTTGTTCGGGTGCGCGTCGAGCGTCCTGAGCACGGGAAAGGATCGCTCCAGGCCGGCGATCACGAGCTCATACAGGTGCTCCGGCGCCGCCAGGTCCCTGAGGCGGTGGACACCAAGATCGTGGATCGAGATCCCGTCCGGCAGGGATCGCGACACCAGCGCATGGGTTGCCTCCGACAGGACGACCTGCCCCCCGTGGCCGGCCGCGGTGATCCGGGCGACTTGATGCAGAGGCAGGCCGACATAATCGCCTCCGACGACAGCGGCGTCACCGGTGTGGATCCCCATCCGGACACGGAGATCCCGGTTGCCTGGCCAGGAATGCGCGGCCAGCGCCAGCTGCGCGTCAGCCGCCGCGGCGAGGGCCGACGGCGCGTCGGAAAAGACGACAAACAGGGCGTCGCCCTCGGAACCGAAGATCCGACCGCCAGCCCGTTCGACCGCGGCGCCGATGGCCTTCGGTGGTCGGATAGCGCGGTGGCATAGGCCCCGCCCAGTTCCTGGAGGAGGCGCGTCGAGCCTTCGATATCCGTGAACAGGAACGTGAGCGTGCCGGTCGGGAGTGCTCCCGGGCGGCCGCCAGGCACCTTCTCCTTGGTCCCCACGAGCACCATGGTATCGCCGCAGGCGCGAGCGTCCGACCTCGGCTCCAATGAGGAACGCACCGTCTGACCGGCGGTTTGTGATAACGCTGCAATGGCCGGTGGCCCCGCGCTGCTCTGGTCGCAACCGTGGTGCTGGCTTACGCTTCACGCCTGCGCGCCGTACACGCCTGTGTCATGGTCAGAAGGGACTCCGAGGGTTGATCAGCGGGATCGAACGGAAGCGCGAACCCGAGTTCGCGTCCTGGACCCTGGAGCGCCTGGAGGCAGTGTTCCAGGCCGTCAGCGATGGGATCGCTGTTCGAGGGCCCGACGGTCGCCTGCTGTACGCAAACCTCGCGGCCGCCCGCCTCGTCGGCTATGAGCGGCCCGAGGATTACATCGCCGCGGATCGAGACGAGCTTGTCGGCCGCTACGAACTGTTCGAGGAGTCGGGCAAGCCGCTCCAACGCAGCGAGCTACCCGGCCGCATCGCCCTGACCGGCCAGCAGCCGCCCCCACGCATTCTCCGATACCGCTCGCGCGAGACCGGCGAGGAGCTGTGGTCGCGCGTCTCGGCAACACCGCTCTGGGACGAGCGCCTCGGGGGTTGGTTGTCGGTCATCGCGTTCTACGACATCACTGACTTCAAGCGAGTCGAATTCGAGTCAGAGAAGAACGCGGCCGCCTCGCGGCTCCTGGCCGACGCGACGAGACGCCTCGACGAGAGTCTCGACTTCGAGGCGATGACCCGAACCGCGACGAGCCTCGCCGTACCGCGGCTCGCAGACTGGTGCGCGTTCGACCTCATCGAACCCGATGGAACCGTCCGGCGGGCGGCAGTGGTCACAGCCGATCGGCAGCTCGAATCGATTGCGAGCGGGCTCTTCGCCTATCCGACCGTCCTTGGCGAGAATCGCCGTCCGGGCGCGCGGGCGATTGCGGTGCGCGAGCCGTACATCCTCGAGGGCATCACCCGCGAGGCAATCATCGACGAGTGGGGATATACGCCAGAGCAAGCCGAGATCTGGGTCGCGCTGGGCACAACCAGCGCACTGGTGATCCCGCTGCTAGCCCGGGGTGATGTCCATGGGGTGATGTTCCTTGGCGCCACCAACCACTCGAGGCAGTACGAGCGGAGCGCCGCCGAGCTGGCGACGGAGCTCGGGTCGCGGATTGCCCTTGGTCTCGCCAACGCCCGCCTCTATCGACAGGAGCAGCAGGCGCGCCGCGCGGCCGAGGAGGCGGTTGGTCGAACGCAGCGCCTCCAGTCGATGACGGCGGCCCTGAACCGCGCGCAGACCCGCACGGATGTCGCCGACATCCTCATCCGGGAGGGATTGGCGGCCACGGGGGCCAGCGGCATCTCCCTCTACCTCGTCTCCGGTGAAGCGCCCCAGCTCGACCTGATCGCCACGACGGGCTACCAGTACGACGTCCTGGAGCCGTGGCACGAGATCCGCCTCGACGAGCCCGTACCCTGGATCCAGGCGGCCGTCGGTGGATTGGACGTCTGGTACGAGCGTCTCGAAGACGTCGGGGGAGACTCGCCGGATCTGGCTGCGGTCGTGGCCCGGGCCGGCCTCCAGGCGCTCGCCGCGATTCCGCTCGTGGTCCGCGAGCAGCGGATCGGGATCGTCCTCATCGGCTATCGAGAGCCACATCGATTCGATCCGACCGACCGCGACTTCGTCAGGACGCTCGTTGAGATGTGCGGCCAGGCGCTCGACCGGATCAGGCTTGCCGAAACCCGGGAGCGCCTGCTGCGCGACCTCGATGCCCAGCGCGCCCGCCTGGAGGCGGTCATTCGTCAAATGCCCAATGGCGTGATGCTCGCTGAAGCTCCCTGGGGACGGATCATCCTCGCCAACGATGCGGTCGAGCGAATCTGGGGCGGGCCACTCGGCGCGATCGACGACAGCAGCGCCTATGGCGAATTCCGGAGCTCGAGGCCGGACGGCACCCCCTACGAGCCCGAGGACTGGCCACTGGCAAGGTCCCTTCGCACCGGCGAGGTTGTCGAGGACGAGGAGGCCAAGTTCCGCCGCCTGGACGGCCGCACGGGCTGGATGAACGTGAGCTCTGCTCCGATTCGGGACCGCGACGGCGGCATCGTGGCGGCCATCGTCGTCGTCGACGACATCACCGAGCGACGCGACCGGATCGAGCAGGAGCGCTTCCTCGCCGAGGCGACGCAGCTGGTGACGGGCTCCCTCGATTATCTCGAGACGGTGCGCCGTGTCGCGGAGATCGCGGTGCCGCGCATTGCCGACTGGTGTGCCATCGACCTTCTCGACGAGGACGGCGCGCTCGAGACGATCGCCATCGCCCACGCGGATCCGGCCAAGGTTGCGCTGGTGCGCCAGCACCGCGAGCAATATCCCCCCGAACCGTCATCCCCGAGCGGGACGGATGCCGTCGCCCGAAGCGGCAAGCCGGTGGTCGTGACCGAGGTCAGCCAAGAGCAGGTCGAGGCCGCGGCCCGGAACGACGAGGAGCGACGGCTGCTCGCCGAGCTCCAGATCCGTTCGTACATGGCGGTTCCGATCATCGCCGCCGACGAAGTCCTGGGCGTGATCACCTTCGTGGGAGCGGAGTCGGGCCATCGTTTCGGACCGACGGAGCTGGCGTTCGCCGAAGAGCTTGCGGCCCGGGCGGGAAGCGCAATCCAGAACGCGCGCCTGTTCCGGGACACGGCGCGGTATCAGAAAATGCTCGACGCCACTCGCGACGCGGTGACGATCTTCAATCCCGACTCGTTGCGAATAAGTTATGTCAGCGATGGTGCATCCCAACTCGTCGGGCGCTCGCGCGAGGAGCTCCTTGGGATGAGCCCCGTCGACGTGACCGAGGACCTCACCGAGGCTGGGCTGCGGCAGCTGATCACGCCACTGCTCGAGGGCTCTGCACCAGCTCGGAATCTCGATTTGATCCGGGTCCGAAGCGACGGAACGCGGATCCCGGTGGAGGTCGCCTGGCAATACATCTCGCTCCCGGACGAGCCGGGCCACATCGTCGAGATCGCGCGGGACATCCGAGACCGGCTCGAGACGCAGCGGCAGCTCCAGGAACTGGTGGGTTCCGAGCACCGCCGCGCGGCCGAGCTCGATGCCGTGATCCGGACGATGGGCGAGGGGGTCGTCGTCTGGGATCCCGCCGGGGTCGTGACCCTGGCCAATCCGGCCGCCGAGGCAATCTTCGGAGACATTGCGAAGCTTTCCTACCCGCAGATCCTCGCCCGGTTCGAGGATGGCGAACAGGCCGGGCCGCAGCTCGGAGTCCCGTCGGCGCCCGTCGAACTGAGACTGAAGGGCCGCCGCGAGCGCTGGATCGAGCTGAGGACCTACCCGGTCGCGGGTCATGAGGAAGGTTCGCGGGAGACGATCCTGGTGCTGCGAGACGTCACCGAGGCCCGCGAGCAGCGCGCCGTGCGAGACGCCTTCATCGGGATCCTGTCCCACGAGTTGCGCACGCCGGTGACCACGATCTACGCCGGAGCAAAGGTCCTCGCCCGCCATTCCAAGACGATGTCCGAGGACGCCCGGAACGGGATCTTCGAGGACATCCACGCCGAGGCCGAGCGGCTCCATCGCCTGGTCGAGGACGTGATTGCCCTCACCAGGTTCGGTGAAGGAACCTCTGAAATCGGCAACGAGCCGGTGCTTCTCCAGCGAATCCTGCCCACCGTGATCCGGTCCGAACAGGTCCGCTGGCCCGGCCTGCGGCTGGACCTCACGCTCCCTGCGGATTTGCCACCGGTCGAGGCCGACCCGACCTATGTCGAGCAGGTCGTCCGGAACCTCCTGTCGAACGCGGCCAAATACGGCGAGACCGGAGCGGCCGTCCAGGTTCGGGCAAAGGCGACCGAAGACGAGGTGATCGTGCGCATCCTCGACGACGGGCCGGGGTTCTCGGCCGGCGAGGAAGAGCGCCTCTTCGAGATCTTCTACCGCTCACCTGTCACGGCCGGATCGGCCGCCGGCGCGGGCATCGGCCTCTTCGTCTGCGCGCGACTGATCGCTGCGATGGACGGCCGGATCTGGGCGAGGCGACGGCGCAAGCGTGGCGCCGAGTTCGGCTTCGCCCTCCGCGTCATGCACGAGGACTCCTAGGACCCACGGGCGGAACGCGACGGGTCGGCGCGTCGAGCGGAATCGGTGCATCCGGCGGACGAGTTCGCGCGCGCGACCGTGTATCAAGCCGATTGCACCCGGACGACGAACAGGCGCCGTCTGAAAATTCGCCAAACCGCCTGCGAGGCGACTGCAACCAATGGCAGCAGCAGCGTGACGCGGCCGTTCGCTCGCCGAACGTAGGGTGGCCACGGTCCCCATTTCCGGTTAGAGACCGCGAAAACGCTCCCTGAAACGCCATGAGGTGGTATCCATGCTCAAGCGCCTGATCATCCTGCTCGCCGCGGCAGCCGCGATCGCGGCCTGTACGCCGGCATCGACGCCTTTGCCGACCCTCGCCCCCATCCAAAGCGAGCAACCGAGCTCGAGTGCACCGGCCGCCCTCCCGTCGGAGGTGCCGTCCGGGTCGCCGACGTCGAGCTAACCGGCGGGGACCAACCGGAAGCGCCGAGGTCGAAAGGCCTCGGCGGTTTCTTTGTCCTTCGCGACGTCGGCGCCGGAAGTCACGAGGGCCCTGGAAAGTCACGGGGTCCTTGCAGCGGAAATAGCAGAGGGACGGCCCCTTGCGGTCGCCGTCCCTCGCGGGTGGTCCCCTACCGTCGTCGGACCGCCTGTCTTGTCTTCGTTCCGGCGGGGCCAAGCAGAGTTTCGTTAGGCACCCCGCCCCGCATCATTCCAGGTCCCGGGTGGAACATTGCGATGGCGTTGCGATTGCGTCAGGGGACGGAGCCTCCTGGAGGCTTCACGTAGGCCAGCGTTGGCCCTCGCCGGGTGCAAGGAGGCGGCCGCACGTCGGGCAATAGTCGTTGCCGACGCGGAGGCGTCCGGCGTCGTGCTCGCGATTGACCTGACGGAGCCGTTCGGCTCGGCAGTGCAGGCATGCGGTGCACGTTCTGCGGCCGTGACGATCAGCGTGATCCCCAGGAGCAGGGTGACGGTCAAGGGGTCCATTCGCGAAGCTTGAGCCGTCGCGCCTTACGGTCGATCCGACGAGTCGAGCCAGCCCGTTACGAACCGGCGGTCGTCCCGCCGTTCCCCGACGCCTCGGCGGCCAGTGATGGCTCCGTCGCCAGCCGGGAATCGCCCGCGGCCGACGAGGTCCCGTCGGGGTCCGATGCCTCCCATGAGGCCTTGAGCCGCCGCGGCGAGACGCGCGTGGCGGTCCAGCGACCGGTCGCTGCCATCGCCCCGACGATGACGATGGCAGTCGTGGCCACCACACCCACCGCGAGGGCAACCCACCGCCACGGGGAGCTTCGGCGGCGTCCGGTGATCTTGTCGACGACTTCGGCGGACTTCCGTCCGACCTCCCGGGACTTCCGGCCCAGGTCCTTGCCGGCGCGACTCACGTCTCGCAGGTCCGCCATGGACCTCAGGTCGGCAAGGGAGTCGATCTTGGGTAGACGTTCGCGGATCGCGTCGATCCGGGCGGTGGCGTCGGACGTCTCGATTGCTGGCATATGGGCCTCCTCTCGGCTCGCGTCATCGTCAGGCCGGCCTGGGTCCGAGCCCGCAACGAAGGCGTGCACGGGTATTGCAACCGCATCGCGACCGGCGGCAAGGGTCCGACAGCCCGGTTGCGTCGCGACTCGGGCCGCGAGGCGAGTTTCCACGCGCTATGCGACCGGATCGTGCGCAGAAGATCACACCGCGGAGGCGGCGGCGATCAGTCCGGTTGCACCGGTCGCGGGCTTGTCGGGTTTCTGAAAGCGAGCAATCGCCGTCCGTTGTCCAGGTCGCGACCCGGCTGCCTGAAGCTTTCCTGCCATGAGCGTCATCTATCTAGATCGATCGGCGACCGCCCTTGGCGGATTCGCTTCCGACTTCGAGGCTCGAGACGCCTTGAGCTCCGATGCGATCGATGCTCTCAGGCTGCTACGCGATAGCGGCCATGAGCTGGTCTTCGTCGAAGGTGAGGACGGCGTCCCCCTTGAACTTCGCGGACTCGGTCGCGTGGTGCCCGACGTACCGACCGGGGGCACCGAGCCCGCCTGGTTCGTCACGGGCGAGCTGGGTCGGTGCGCGTCCCAACGCCCCGGCCTGACGACGGTCCTCGTCGGCCCGTCCGTGAGCGGGGCGGCCCCATCCGTGGTCCGGTGCGATCTCGCCGCCCGCGACCTGCGCGCCGCGGCAATGGAGGTCCTGGCTCGCGAAGCCATGCCCGAGCGGACGGTCGCCCGCACTTCCAGCGAGCCTGAACCGGGCTCCGCCGTGGAGGGCGATGGCACCCCTGAGTGACGTCCGGAGGGTCGGTTTCTCGCGGGTCGTCACGTGGATGTAATGCCCAGAACCGCCTGGGTATGTGGTCTGCACGTCGGCGACCCCTAAAGTAACCCGCAGATCAAGACCGAATAGATCCCGGACGCACGATCCGAGTCCCCTCCCCGGCTCGTTAGCGTCCCGCCTGGGGTCAGCCCAGGCTTTCGGCAAAGGCCGTCGGGCGTCGCAGGGCCCGGCGGCCTTTCCTTGTCCGCCGCCGAGTTGTAACTACCGCCGATGCGCACTGCCGAGTACCGTTGGGCGCCGCGCCGACCTGGGGGCCGCCGCGACAGTTTGGGCGAGACGCAAACAAGTGACGAATCAAACGATCCGCCGTCTGCCGTCGCGTCGAGCTTTTGAGTCCCACGCACGATCTCGACGCGGGTCGTTCGACGCCCATCCCAGCCGCGACGAAACCTTGCATCTCGTTCAATTAAGCGACGACCTTGGAGCGGGTCGTGTCGCTTGTTTGCATTTGACGCAAACGACGGTCTGAACCTTGGGCGATACGCAACAGGTCGACGAGCCGACGCGGTGGAGCCCGGCCAGGTGCCCGCGGTGTCCCGGCCCTCAGCTCGCGTCGGACGCGGCTTCCGCCGAGGCAGTTCCCTGGGCAGCACGGCGCTCAAGGAGGGTGATGCCCATCGCCGTCGCCGGGATCAACGCAAGCAGCGCGACGTAACGGTTGGCTCCCCCGGCAATCAGGCCGACGGTCAGCCCGAGAGCGAGCGCAGCCCCGCCGAGAAGCATCTCATCGGATCCGCGCTCAATCTGCTGCATCGCGTCGGCGACCATCACGGCGGTCGCGCCGGCGACCTGCGGGGCGCGCTCCGCCACGACGGAGGCGGCGCCGGAAGCGGCCTCGCGAACCTGCGTCGCCATGTCTCGGGCGGCGGCGGCGCCGGTCGTTGCCGCGCCGCGGAGTCGCGCGGGCGCTCGCTCGGTCTTCTGCCGTGACCTCCCCTTGACCTGCGTAGCCATGATCCTATCCTCCTGCGTTCGGGTCCTGAGGAACGAGCTCAGGGTCAGGTGCGCCGTTCCCCTTGGGAGCGTCCGCTTCCGTGGGTTTCGGTTGGCCGCCGTCGGTTGAACCGTCGCCCGCGATCGAAGGTGCACCGCCCGTCGCTTCAAGCGGCATCAAACCATCGAGTCGACCCGACCGGCGCGTCATTCGCGCGTAGAGAGCCTCGTAGCCGTCGGTCATCCTGGACGCGGAGAAGCGCTCGACCACGGAAGCCCGAATCGAGGCCCGGTCCAGGGTTCCTGCCCTCTCGACAAGGAAGGCCATGTGCTGCTCATCGTCGCCGAAGAAGCCGTCGACGCCGTCCCGGATGATCTCCGGCAGTGCCCCAGCGCGGCGAGCGATGATCGGGGTGCCGCACGCGAGCGATTCGATCGCCACCAGCCCGAATGGCTCGGGCCAGGCCCCCGGCATCAGGGTTGCATAGCTTTCGGCGAAGAGGCGGTCGCGCTCGTCCTGGCCGACCTCGCCGAGAAATTCCACGTTCGACCCGGCTGCCTCGAGGGCCGGCAGGAAGACATCTTCGTAGAACGACTGCTGTTCTGGCGTCGTACCGATCTTTGCGGCAATTCGAAGCTTGCGATCGGCGCGTTTCGCGATCTCGATCGCTTCGATGACGCCTTTCTCGGGCTCCACCCGACCGACGAAACAGAGGTCTTCGCCGGGATGCTGCTGGAATGGCCGACCCTGCAACGTCAAGCCGTTGTAGATGACCGTCCAGGCCACCTCGGGATGGGCATTTGCCTGGCTGTGGCTGATGGCGACCAGCCCATCCGGGCGACCCGCGAGGAGTTGGACTGAGGCCGGATCGTCGAGGCGCGAGTGGAATGTGCCAACGACCGGGACTGGACTGATCCGGGCGAGGAGCAGGTTCCAGTATTCGAGATGGGCGTGGATCAGGTCGAACTCGCTCGCCCGATCGAGGACGGCCTCCAGCGTCGCGATGAACCAGGGGCTGGGGTCATCCCCGAAGCCCCCGGGTCGGAGTGCACCGGGGACGGTCGGGACCAGGGTCCCTGGAACCTCTGAATCGCCGGTCGCGAAGGTGGTCACATCCCAGCCGCGCCGGACCAGCTCCGAGGCGAGCTCCCAGACGATCCGCTCGGTTCCGCCATACGCTCGCGGCGGCACCCGCTCGAGAGGCGGAGCGACGAGCGCAAGCCGCAGCGGACGTACCGATTCCATATCTGGTGATCCTAGCGTGTCGGCCTCCAGCGCTGGAGCGATCGGGCCGAGTCCGACCAGTGCTGTCGTCCGAGGGTAGTCCCATCTCCGTGCATCGTGGACACGGATCGGGCGCGATCGGCTATCAGATGCGTATCGGTGCGGGTCGCTCCTGAATACCGCATGGCATGTCATCGGCCTGCGATGAAGACCGGTGCGCTGCAAGGCCCCTGCAAGGTCATTGCAATACGGCGAGGTGCATCCGAGACTGCCCGCTCCGCAACCTTCCGAGTGGCGCCGGTCCCAGCGTTGGCGCAGACTCAGCCATACCAGGGGATCGAGAGGGGATCAGCAGTGGAGGGGATACCGATGAGCACGCAACCACTGGTCCTCGTCGCCGACGACGAGCCCCGTATTACGAAGCTCGTGTCGATCGTACTTTCCGAGGAAGGCTTCCGTGTTGTGGTGGCCAACAGCGGAGAGGAGGCACTGGCCAAGGCCGAGGAAGTCCGCCCGGACATCGTCCTGCTCGACATCGTCATGCCGGATCTCGACGGGATCGAGGTCATGAGCCAGCTCCGGGAGCGTCGCCCCGTGCCGGTTATCCTGCTGACGGCCAAGGGCGCAACCGCCGACAAGGCCAAGGGCCTGGATCTTGGCGCCGACGACTATGTCGCCAAACCGTTCCACCCCGACGAGCTCGCGGCTCGCGTCCGGGCCGTGATCAGGCGCGCCACGGGTGCCGCGCCCGGCGCAGGCGTCCTTCGATTCGACGACGTGGAGATCGACCTCGAGCGGCGAATGGTCACCCGCGGCGGCGAGCTGGTGCAGCTCTCCCGAACTGAATGGCTCCTCCTCCAGCACCTCGCCGCAAACGCGGGCAAGGTCGTGCTCCACACCGAACTGCTGACCAAGGTGTGGGGGCCCGAGTACCGGGACGATCTCCAATATCTCCGGGTCTGGGTAAGTCGCGTCCGCCGCAAGCTGGGCGCTGCCCCGGGCGAACCGGGCCGCATCCGAACCTTCCAGGGAATCGGCTATCTCCTCGACGTCGACGCCGCTGCCAAGCCGAGCTCCGATCAGCACGATTCCGCGGGTGGGGCCGACCGGTCGGACGGCGTGCCACCGGCTACCCTCCAGGACCCACCCGAACCGGCGCTGATCGGCTGACACCCGCCCGGCCTGGCCGCGGCGAGCCGGCGGGGCCAGAAGAGTCCAGCCTCCGCTCCGCGCGCCCGTTCTCGGCGCGCCGGCACAGAGCCCAGCCCGCGCCTCGTGCCGGTGGTCGTCGGCCTCATCGTGTGGTTCGCGATGTTCAATAAGCCGACGAGCCAGACGAACATCAACGTCAATGGCGGCGGCGGCGCACCCGTTCCGTCACTGAAGCTGCCGGCGTCGTCCTGAGAGTCACTTCAGCGACCATGGCCAACATCGCCCGCGGGCTCTGCCCGCGGGCGAACCATGTCCGGCGCAGCACCGGCACTCACCTCGTCGAGTCGACGAGAGAGAAACGCCCGCTCCGCTTGATTGGCAGTCGCCGCCAGCGCCTGGCCGAACTCGTCGCGAGCCTCCTCCCGGCGGCCGAGGCGGCGAAGGAGGTCCCCACGCGCCGCGTGGAGATAGGCGTAGCCGCTGAGCTCGCCCGTTGAACGGATCTCATCAATCAACGCCAGTCCGGCAGCCGGACCCACGGCCATCGCCACTGCGACCGCGCGATTGAGCTGGACCACGGGCGACGGCGAAACCTCGGCCAGGGCCTCGTACAGGGCAGCGATCTGCGGCCAATCCGTCGCGTCAGGCGTCAACGCGTCGTCGTGGAGCGCAGCGATCGCGGCCTGGAGCTGATATGGCCCGACCTGCCGCATCCGGAGCGCTCGTTCCACGAGGGCGGCGCCCTCCGCGATCTCGGTCCGAACCCACAGGCCGCGGTCCTGGTCGTCGAGGAGAACGAGCTCTCCGTCGGGGCCGAGGCGTGCCTCCCTGCGCGCATCGTGAAGCAGCATCAGCGCCAGCAGACCGAGCGCCTCGGGCTCGTCGGGCATGAGCGCCACGAGGACGCGCGCCAGCCGAATGGCCTCCGCACACAACTCGCGCCGGATCAGCGCCTCGCCGGAGGAGGAGTCGTAGCCCTCGTTGAAGATGAGGTAGAGGACCTGGAGGACGGCTGCGAGCCGCTCCGGCAGGAGATGGTCAGGGGGCACCCGATACGGGATGCCAGCATCGCGGATCTTCCGTTTGGCTCGGACGATCCGCTGGGCCATGGTCGGCTCCGGGACGAGGAATGCGTGGGCAATCTCGGGGGTCGACAGGCCGCCCAGGGTTCGGAGCGTCAACGCGACCTGGGCCTCCAGCGGCAGAGCCGGGTGGCAGCAGGTGAAGATCAGCCGAAGACGATCGTCGGGGATCGGCATCGTGTCCTCCTCTCCCGCCTCGAACTCCGTAGGGCTCGCGAGTTGGGTTTCGATGGCGGCCTCGCGGCCGAGTTGCTCGGTCTTGTGTGCCAGCCGGCTTGTGCGGCGCAGGCGATCGAGCGCCCGGTTGCGAGCCGTCGTCAGGATCCACGCGGCCGGACGATCGGGGACGCCACGGGTGCCCCACGTTTCAAGCGCTGCGACAAAGGCTTCCTGGACCGCCTCCTCGGCGAGGTCGAAATCGCCGGTGAAGCGGATCAGACTCGCGAGGACGCCGCCCGATTCCTCGCGGAAGGTCCGCTCGACAACCTCCCTCGGGCTGGGCGCGGTCAGCTGACCGGAGCCTCCGTCCGGGTATCCCGCGCGCCCGACGTCTCGGCGTATGAGTCGGGCAGCTCCCAGATCGGCCGGATCTCGATCGAGCCCAGCGTCGCTGCTGGGATCTTCGCCGCAAGGTCGATGGCTTCGTCGAGGTCCTGCCCGTCGATCAGGTAGAAGCCGCCAAGGACTTCCTTGGTCTCGGCGAAGGGTCCATCGGTTGTGATCGTCCGCCCGTCGCGGACGCGGACGGTCGTGGCCGCAGTTGACGGCAACAGCGCCTCCCCCGCCTGGAACAGGCCTCGCTCGCGGATATCCCTCGTGAACACGGCGTAGGCCGCATTCTGGGCCTCGAGCGCCTCAGGCGGCGGCGCTTCCGTCGGCTCCTCGGTGTAGATCAGGAGGAGGTATCGCATCAGCTGATCTCCTTTGTTCCGCAGGTCACGACATCGTCGACATCACGTGCCGTTTGAATCACGACGATCGGCCCAAGGCGTAATCGACACGCCTCAGCCGACATGAGGTCCGCCAGGATGTCCTGGGCGTGATCGAGCTCAACCCCGGCGAGGTAGCTCGTTTGCCGGATATGTCGGCGATGAGGAAGGCGGTGGGCTCTGGGGTCAGCATCGGGGCGGCCCAAACTATAAGACGGCGACGCTGCCGTATCGTTTGGACGTGCCTACGCCGCAGGAAGTCCTCCAGATCGGCGGCCGGGACGTGACGATCACGAATCCCGACAAGGTCTTCTTCCCCGAGGCGGGTCACACGAAGATGGACCTCGTTCGCTACTACGTCGCAGTCGCGGACGGCGCGCTGCAGGGCTGCGCGGGGCGGCCGATGGCGCTGAAGCGGTTCGTCAACGGCGCCGGCGGCGAGTTCTTTTTCCAGAAGCGGGCTCCCGAATCGCGGCCCGACTGGATCGAAACGGTCGAGCTGTCATTCCCGTCCGGGCGGACGGCCGACGAGGTCGTACTGCACGATGCCGCCGGCCTGGCCTGGGTCGTCAACCTGGGCTGCATCGACCTCAATCCGCACCCGGTCCGAGCCGAAGACCTCGATCATCCCGACGAACTGCGGGTCGACCTCGATCCCGTGCCCGGAGTGGAGTGGCCGCAGATCCGCGAAGTCGCCCTCACCACCCAGGCCGTGCTTGCCGACGTCGGCCTCGTCGGCTGGCCGAAGACGTCCGGCTCGCGTGGCATCCACGTGAACGTCCGGATCGAGCGCCGATGGACCTATTCAGAGGTGCGGCGGGCGGCGCTGGCGCTCGCCAGGGAGGTTGAACGCCGCGCACCGGATCTGGCGACATCGAAGTGGTGGAAAGAGGAGCGCCACGGCGTCTTTCTCGATTACAACCAGAACGCCAAGGACCGGACCGTGGCCTCGGCCTACTCGGTTCGCCCGTTGCCCGACGCTCGCGTGTCGGCACCCCTTTCCTGGGCCGAGGTGCCAGATTGCCGGGCCGAGGACTTCACGCTCGCGACCATGCCGGCGCGCTTCGCTGCGATTGGCGACCCCGGGGCACGTATTGACGAAGCCGTCGGGTCCCTGGATGCGCTCCTGGAGCTGTCCGCACGCGATGAGGCCGCGGGCCTGGGCGACGCTCCATGGCCGCCCCAATATCGCAAGGGCCAGGGGGAGCCGCCGCGCGTCCAGCCGTCACGACAGCGTCGGCCCGCCGAGGACTACAACACGCCCGAGGCGGAAGCCAGGCGCGAAAAGGCGCGCGCCGCCCTTGAGCGGCGGTTCGAAGCGGCGCAGGCGATCCGAGCATCGGGCGGCACGCGGCCGACACCCACCGGCCGGCGCAGGAGTGCCATCCCGGTGATCGAGATCGCGCGAGCGGCAAAGAAGGACGAGGCCTTGGCCGGCTTCGAGCGCTGGAAGGCCCGCTGGCCGGCGGCGGCCGCGGCTCTCGAGCCAGCCGACATCCTGGTCGACTCGATGCGCGGGCGCTCGACCACCTGGACGCGCTTGCGCGTCAACCTCATTCACGTTCCGGAGGCGGGACGTCCACCGCAGGAAGCGCTGGACCCGGACTACGACCCCTGGGCCGAATACGAGTGGCCGGACCGCGCCGGGCAGCTGGATCGAGCGCCCCGGAAACGCCGCGAGGACTGACGCGGTGGCCGGACGAGGCGGCCCGGCGACGGACATTGATGACGCGGCAGGGGATGCGGTCAGATCGTGGGATCAGGCTGTGGAGCGGCCTCGCCAGCCGAAGAGGAACACGATGAGGACGTACGTGTACAGGACGAGGTGGGCCCCGAAGAACAGCACCGCGCCAGCCGATCCTGCCGTTTCTCCCGTTCCAGCCGCGATCCGGTTGCCCTGGAGGATGACGACCAGCGAAAACGCGCCGAACACCAGGGCATAGAGAAGGCCCAGCGCCCGGGCCCAGCTCTTGCCAAACATTGCGCCGATCCCGGTCAGGAGCTCCACGATCGAAAAGACGAGGACGATGATGCCGATGGTGACGAGCGCACCGCCGGCGAGGTCCGCGTACCCCGGTAGCGTGCTGACATCCAGGTAGCTCTTGACGACGGCGGCCCCGACGACGAGGGCAAGGCCGACCAGTCCCCAGAAGATCCCAATGAGGGCGAGGAACAGGCCTCCGATCCTGGCGATGCCCCTGACAGGCCCGGCCTGGGCGGCCGGCATGACCCAGCCGGGCGGGGCGGGTGCTGGCTGCGCCCAGGCTGACGGTGCAGGTTGCGGGGGCACCGTTGAGGGTGGCACCGGCTGCGCCCAGACTGCCGGAGCCGGTTGGGGAGGCACGGATGAGGGATCGACTGGCGGCGCTGACGCCGGCTGGGACGGCGTCTCCGGGGGCGGCGGCTGATCCATGGCGTCCGATCCTCCCTGGTGCGACGAACGACGTCAGGAGTGTACGTTCGTGCCAGTACCAATGCCATGGGGACCGCTCGAAAACCCGGCAGTAGACTCCGAGGATGTCCGCCGACTCGGTGAATGTCACCGATGGGAAGCATGAGGTCGTTTCGGGCCTACAACGGTTTCTCGCCGGCCTCACGTTCGCCTCCATCATCTTTTCCGCACTCATGCTGGTCGTCGGGGTCGCCTTCTCGGGCCTGGCGACGGGGCTTGCCGGTCTCGTCTCCGGGGCCTTCGCCCTCTGGCTGGCCATACCCTGGTGGCTGCTTCGACGACGTCAGGTCCGAGTCGCCGCGATGGCTGTGTGTGCCGGCCTGATCCTCGTCGCCCCGCCGGGGGCCGCGGCGCTGCCGCACATGGTCGGGACGGTCGCGATCGTTCCACTTATCGCTGTCGCCATCGGGCTCCAATACCTGAACAGGCGCGAAATGGCAGTGGTCATCATCTGTGCCGGGCTGTCGACACTGGCGGCCGCAGCCCTCGCGGAGCTCTCGCGCGCGTCGACGAGCACGCCCGCATGGTTCCAGGAGCTGCTCCGAATTGCGTCGTTGACGACGGCCGTCGTGCTCGCGTCGTACCTGATCTGGCAGGTGAGCCTCCGATTCCGGGATGCCCTCGACCGGACGGCCGCAGTCAACCGAGATCTGGAAACCGCCCAGGCCGACGTCGGCCATGCCAATCAGGAGCTGAGCCTTCGCGTCGGGGACCTCGAGGACCGCAACCGCGAGATGGAGCTGCTCTCGGAGATGTCCCCGCTGCTCCAGGGCTGCCGCACGGCGGACGAGGTCAACGGCGTCATCCAGGTCAGCCTCCGATCGCTGTTCCCCGATGACCGCGGTCGAGTGCTGCTCCTGACGCCGTCCCGGCAGGGCCTCGATGTCGTCGCTCAGTGGGGCGGGGGAACGCCGCCGTCGCGCCTTTCACCGGATGCCTGCTGGGCCCTTCGGCGGAAAGCGATCCATTCCTTCGAGGCAGGGGGCGGCGATCTCCGCTGTGCACATGTCTCAGCGGAAGCTCGCTGGGCGCTGTGCGTCCCGCTCGCGGGCGACGGGGAGGTCTTCGGAGTCCTCACGCTCGAAGCCGGTCGGGGCCCCGACCGATCAGGCGCCCCACGTTGGAACAGGCGCCTGCTGGCTGCGACGGTCGCCGAACACCTCGGCCTTTTCATCTCGAGCTTCCGACTCCGGGAGAAGCTCACCATCGAATCGACCCGCGATCCATTGACCGGGCTGTTCAATCGCCGCTTCATGGAAGAGTCCCTCGAGCGGGAGGCACGGAGGGCGGCACGGGAGGGGCGGCCGCTCTCGGTACTGATGCTGGACCTCGATCAGTTCAAGGCGTTCAACGACGCTCACGGCCACCAGGCAGGTGATGAACTGCTTCGTGCCCTGGCAACTTCCTGCGGACGCATACGCGGGCCGACGATGTCGCCTGCCGCTACGGCGGCGACGAATTCACGATCATCCCGCCCAACGCCTCGATCGAGAACGCGATCCGCCGGGCGGAGGCGCTCCGGAACGGCGCTCGAAACGCCCAGGCGCTTGGGCCGGATCGCCCGGACGGGCCGGACGGACGAAGAGAGCCGATCACCATCTCGGTTGGCATCGCCGCGTATCCGGAGCACGGGCGCACGGCCGAGGAGTTGCTTCGGGCCGCCGATTCGGCGCTCTTCCAGGCCAAACGCGACGGCAGGAACCAGGTCGCGACGGCGGCCGTCGAGGCCTGACCCGGTCCGAGGCCCGCGCGCGGGCCGCTCAGACCTGCCCGCGGGCCGGCCCCCGGATCAGCCGAAGATCCGGGCGAGCTCGAACGCGGGAGTCTCCTCTAGCTGGTCGTAGCGGCAATCTTCCGGCCGCTTGTCGGGGCGCCAGCGCCGGAATGTCGTGCCGTGGCGGAAGCGATCGCCCTGGAGATGATCGTAGGCCACCTCGGCGACCAGCTCCGGTCGGAGGGCCTCCCAGGACAGGTCCTTGCCTCGGTTCCACCTCGATGTGGCTCCCGGCACGCGTTGCCCGGCGGCCTCGAAGGCTGCCGCCCAGTCTGCCCAGCCGGCCCACGGGTGACCGTCCATCGCGTTCTCGCGGAGCGGGGTCAACTCGGCGAGGATCGAGGCCCGTCGCTCCCAGCTGAACGATGACGTGACGCCGACGTGATGAAGGGTCCCGTCAGCATCGAACAGGCCCAGGAGGAGTGATCCGACGTGCGTTCCGGGACCGTTCTTGTGCCAGCGGAACCCGGCAACCACGCAATCGGCCGTCCTGGCGTGCTTGATCTTCACCATCGCACGCTTCCCCGGCTGATAGGGTGCATCGAGCCGCTTGGCGATCACGCCGTCGAGGCCGGCGCCCTCGAACCGCTTGAACCAGTCCAGGGCGGTCCCGCGATCGGTTGTCGCGGGCGTCAGGTGGATCGGGGCGATCGCACCCCCCATGAGGCCTTCCAACCGGGCGCGGCGCTCGTCCTGCGGGGCGGTTCGCAGATCGTTGTCGCCGAGCGCGAGGATGTCCCAGGCGACAAAGGATGCGGGCGACTCTTCGGCCAGCATCCGCACCCGTGATGCGGCGGGGTGGATTCGCAGGAGAAGGGCCTCGAAGTCAAGGGCGCCGTCGCGTGAGATGACGACCTCGCCGTCGATGATGCATCGCTCCGGAAGGCTGGCCCGGAACGGATCGGCCAGTTCCGGGAAGTAGCGGTCGAGCGGCTTGAGCTCGCGGCTCTGCGTGTAGATCTCGTTGCCGTCGCGGAAGACGATGGCCCGAAACCCGTCCCACTTGGGCTCGAAAAGCCATCCCGCATCGCTTGGGATCGCCGCGGCCGGCTTGGCCAGCATCGGCTCAATCGGCGGCGAGAACGGCAGACCCACCTTGCCAGTCTAGAACGCCGGCTCCTGGACCGATGCCCGAGTGTTCGTCGCCGCATCCACCGGCCGCCGCAACTGGCGCCTGAGCGAGAATCGGCCCGCTTGCCGCCATGGCACCATGGGGGCGTGAGCGGCGACGGGAGCGACGACGGGGCAGACGGGGTCGCGGATGCGGATGCGCCGGCGCGTCCGGCGGGAGAGGCGGAACCCGATCAGGTGGCCCGGTACGACCGAATCGCTGCCGGCTATGCGCGATGGTGGGCTCCCGTCCTGGTTCGCGATGCCGAGGCGGTGCTGGACCTCGTTGCAGCGGACGTCGCAGCAGGGGCCCGACGGATCGTCGACCTCGGGACGGGCACCGGCACCCTGGGCATCGCTGCGGTCGAGCGCTGGCCCGACGTGGAGGTCGTCGGCATCGACGCCTCGCGGGAGATGGCGGTCGCGGCGGAGGCTCAGGCCGACCGCCGTCTGACGCGAGCGGATCGGCGTCGATACGACGTCCGCGTCGCCTACGCCGACGAGCTGCCGTTCGACCCGCGGTCGTTCGACCTGGTGATCTCATCGTTCGTGCTGCAGCTCGTGCCGAGCCGGCACGCGGCCTTGAGCGAGGTACGACGGGTCCTGCGGCCTCGCGGAAGGCTCGCGTACGTGACCTGGCTCGCTGCCGACCGGGCGTTCGCGGGTGACGTCGCATTCGACCGCGCCCTCGAGGAGATCGGCATCGGCCCCCGCGAGCCCGACTATCGGTCCGGAGACCTGGCCTCAGCAGATGCCGCGGCGCGGGGCCTGCG
>DATCPH010000298.1:0-5380 GCA_036570185.1 Candidatus Limnocylindrales bacterium
GCCGACGCCCGAGGAGCATTCGCCTTCGCCAGCTCGAGGCCCGCCGGCAGGGAGCCTGACGGCGTGGAGCCGGCGCACGCAGTGCAGATCAGCAGGACGACGAGGCCAAATCCGACGGTTCGCAGGCGCACGCTTGCAGGACGCACGAAGGTCCGGACCGGTTCCACGTTGGCATCATGGTCGGTGCCCACCGCGCGTGCGCGGTACGATCACGAGCGCCGAGCGATGACTGCGGTCGCTTGGCCGATCGGGCACCGGAGGGGTCGGTGATCCTGCGCATCGTTCGTGGCCGGCTGGCTGCCGGTCGACTGCCTGCGCTCCTCGAGGCCGCGGCGTCCACCTACATGCCCGAGGCGGCGCGAACACCCGGACTGCTCCGGGCGCGCGTCGGCATCCGTCCCGACGGCGATGGCCACGAATTCGTCGCAATGACAGCGTGGGGGGTCATCCAGGACGCGGTGAATGCCTACGGGGACCTCTCGAAGCCGACGGTGTTCGGTACGGTGGGGGAGGTGGTCGACCTTTCGCAGGCTGACTATTACGAGGTCGAGGAGCCGGCCCTGCGGGCTTCAGGCCAACAACCCAGCGTCATCCGCCTGGCCGCAGGGCGAATCGCCCCGGGCTGGGACGCCCCCATCCAGGAGGAGCTGCGACGTCGCGTCGGCACCTTGGGCGAGGAGATGATCGAGGGGTACGTGGGGCGGCGCATGGACGCGGGCGGCTCGGTCGAGGTCATGTTCGCCAGTGTCTGGGTCCGCGTTCCGCGCCGCGTCGCACTCGAGAAACCCATGTGGCGCGACATCGCGGGCCGCTACGACGCTTTTGACGTCCGTACCTACACGGCCATCGAATCGATCCTCAACGAAGCCGCCTGACCGACCTGGCCCGAAGGATCGCGCTCAACCCGACGGCCGCTCTCGGACCACCTCCCGCGCATCCTTGTCGGTCCTGAGCCCCAGGAATCGCGGATGATCGCTCGGCCGCCGCTCGCTCATTCGGCTAATCATGCCCTCCAGCCGGGGACTCTAGAATCGGCGTCGACGTGGGGCCTGGCGTCCGGAGCCTGCGGGGAGCGCCCGGCAAGGACGGAGGGATCGATCCGTGCAGCATCAATCCGTGCAACAGCACCGCATTTCGATGCTCGGCACCGGCTTGATCGGCGATTTCTACACGGGCACCCTGCACGGGCAGCGCCGCCGCGACCTGGTCCGCGTCGTGTACTCGCGGAGCGAGGAACGCGCCCGAACATTCCAGGACCGATGGGGAATCCAGGAGTCGACCACCGACCTGGCAGCCGCGGTCAACCACCCTGACACCGATGTGGTCGTCGTCGGACTGCCGAACTTCCTGCACGAGGAGGCCGTCGGGCTGGCCGCCGCCGCCGGGAAGCCCGTCCTGTGCACCAAACCGCTCGGACGGACGGCGGAAGAAGCGTGGCGGATCCTCGAGAGTGTCGAGAAGGCCGGCGTCTTCGGCGGCTATCTCGAGGACCTGTGCTACACGCCGAAGACGCTGAAGGCGATCCGCGCCGTCGAGGACGGGGCCATCGGCGAGGTGACCTGGGTTCGCTCGCGGGAGGCGCATCCCGGACCGCATTCGGCGTGGTTCTGGGACGGCCGGCTCACGGGCGGCGGGGCCATCATCGACCTCGGCTGCCACTGCATCGAGATCATCCGGAACTTCGTCGGGAAGGGCAATCGGCCGGTCGACGTGATGTGCCACAGCGACACCCTCGTGCACCCCATCAGTGACGAGGACAATGCGGTCGGGCTCATCCGGTTCGAGTCCGGAGCGATCGGCCAGTTCGAGGTCAGCTGGACCTTCCGGGGCGGCATGGACCTGCGCGACGAAGTCGCGGGAACGCACGGCATGATCTGGCTGAACCACTTCCTGCGGACCGGCTTCGAGATGTTCACTGCAGGCGGCAGCGGTGGCTACGTCGCGGAGAAGGCCGAGACCGAGAAGGGCTGGCTGTTCCCCGTCGGCGACGAAGCGAGCGAGCTAGGGTACGTCGACATGTTCACCGACATGTTCGGCGCGATCGAGGACGGACGGCCGCCGCGCGAATCGCTCTACGACGGGTACGTGGTCAACGCGATCATGGACGCGGCGTACCGGTCGGCAAAGACGCGGAACTGGGAGCCCGTCGCCCTCTTCGAGTGGAGAGGCGGCTCCACGCCCCGGATCGACATCCAGCCCGAGACCCGGGATGGACAGATCGTCGTCAAGCGCGAGTTGCTTCCGGACGGTCGGGAGAAGCTGATCCTCAAGGACCCGGCGTCGGGCGATTTCACGGACCGGATCGTGGCCGGCGCTGACGCCTCCCGCGGAGTCTCGGGCTAGCTCACGGCCTTGACCCCGGGCAGAGCCGCCCGTACGATCCGGCAGCGCTCTAGATCGTCTAGACAGTTCTCCGACCACGAGACAGGTGGCCGACCACGAGACAGTTCGCCGACCATGAGGCCGGCCCCCCGATGGAGCAGGATGAGCAATCTCTCCCGGATCGGCGCCGCTGTCATCGGGACGGGATTCATCGGAACCGTCCACGTCGAACAGTTGCGCCGGATCGGCGTCGATGTGCGAGGCGTACTCGGCAGCACTCCGGACCGCGGCGCCGCCCGAGCCGACGCCCTCGGCGTACGCCACGCGTATGCGTCCCTCGACGATATCCTCGCCGATCCCTCCGTGGACGTCGTCCATGTGACCTCGCCGAACCACCTCCACGTGCCTCAGTCATCGGCGATCCTCGACGCCGGCAAGCACGTCGTCTGCGAGAAGCCGCTGGCAATGACGGCCGACGAGTCTGGCGCGCTCGTCGATCGCGCCGAGGCTTCCGGGCTGGTGAACGCGGTTAATTTCAACATCCGGTTCTATCCGCTCCACCAGCACATCCGCGAGGCGATCGCCGCCGGCCAGCTCGGCGAGGTCCGGTTCGTGACCGGCCATTACTTCCAGGACTGGCTCCTCCACGACACCGACTGGAACTGGCGGCTGGAGCCGGCCAAGGGCGGCGCCCTCCGGGCCGTCGGCGACATCGGCTCGCACTGGCTCGATCTGATGGCCTTCGTCACCGGCCAGCCGATCGTGTCCGTCATGGCCGATCTCGCCACGTTCATCAACGCCCGCCAGGAGCCGACAGGCCCCGTCGAGACGTTCTCGACCGAGCGATCCGGAAGCACGGTCACCCGGCCGATGGGGACCGAGGACACGGCGACCATCCTCCTCCGATTCGCCAACGGTGCCCGCGGCTCGGTGGCCGTGTCGCAGATCAGCCCCGGCCGCAAGAACTCCCTGCAGTGGGAGATCGACGGATCGGAGGCGGCCGCAGCCTGGGACTCGGAGACGCCCGATCACCTGTGGATCGGCCATCGGGACCGGCCGAACGAGGTGCTCCTCCGTAACCCGGCGCTGATGGGCGCGGCCGGGCGGGCCGCGGCGGCGCTTCCGGGTGGCCATGTCGAGGGCTTCGGCGACACCTTCGGAGCGCTCTTCCGAGCGATCTACGCCGACGTCGCTGCCGGCGGACCAAGCTCCGACGCCCCCTACGCCACGTTCGTCGCCGGTCACGACGAGATGCTGGTTAACGATGCGATTGCCGACAGCGCTCGATCCGGCCGATGGGTCGACGTCGATCGCGGCGTGAGCCCCGACCGTCAGTCCGCGCGCCTGCAGGAGGTTCGATCTTCGTGAAGCTCGGTCTGATGACGGCCGCGCTCGGCGGGATGGAGCTGGATGGGCTCGCCGCGTGGGCCTCGGCCGAGGGCTTCGAGACGCTGGAGATCGCCAGCTGGCCGAGGGTCACTGGCGACAATCGGCGCTACGCGGGCGTCAGCCACATCGACGTCGACGCCCTCGACGACGCGGCCGTCGCGGCGATCCGCCGTCAAGTCGACGACCGCGGCCTCGAGATCAGCTCGCTCGCCTATTACGCGAACAACCTGGATCCCAATCCCGCCGTTCGCTCCGCCGCCCATGAGCACCTGCGCAAGGTGATCGTTGCCGCCGAACGACTGGGCGTGACGTTGGTCGGGACGTTCATCGGACGCGATCAGGCGCGATCGGTCAAGGACAACCTCGTCGAGGTGGAGAAGTACTGGCCCGACCTCGTTCGCTTCGCCGGCCAGCACGGCGTGACGATCGTGATCGAGAATTGCCCGATGATCTTCTCGGGCGACGAGTGGCCGGGCGGCAAGAATCTCGCCTACTCTCCGGCAATCTGGCGGCGCCTGTTCGAGATCGTCGATGCCGATAACTTCGGCCTCAATCTCGACCCGTCGCACCTCTACTGGCAGTTCATCGACTACGAGCGGGTCGTTCGCGAGTTCGGTTCCCGGATCCATCACGTTCACGCCAAGGACATGGAGATCGACCGGGACGGCCTCTTCGAGAACGGGGTGATGTCCGCAGGTGTGGGCTGGCAGATCCCGCGGCTGCCGGGGCTCGGCGAGATCCGCTGGGAACGCTTCATCGCGGCGCTCTACGCGGTCGGCTACCAGGGCGCCATCTCGATCGAGCACGAAGACCGCTCCTTCGAAGGCGAGGAGGAGCTCGTGAAGCGTGGTTTTCTCCTGGCGCGTGACGTCCTTCGACCGCTGGTGGTCTGAGTCGTGACGCTGAGCATTGACGACCTGACGGAGCGCGACATCGCGAAGACCATCGACCACTCGCTGCTGCGCCCGGAGCTCGACGACGCCTTCGTGGCGGACGGCTGCCGGCTCGCGGCGAAGTACGACGTGGCATCGGTGTGCGTTCGGCCGGCCGACGTCAAGCGGGCCAAGGCGATCCTCGATGGAACCGACGTCGCCGTCGGAACGACGATCGGCTTCCCGCACGGCAACCACGCGACAGAGGTCAAGGTCTACGAGGCGAGGCGGGCGCTCGCCGACGGTGCGACCGAGCTCGACATGGTTCTCCAGATCGGCGCGCTCAAGTCAGGCCGCGACGACGACGTGGAGGCGGACATCCGGGCCGTGGTCGAGGTCGGCCACGCCGCGGGCGCGATCGTCAAGGTCATCTTCGAGAACGCCTACCTGACCGACGACGAGAAGATCCGCGCCTGCCGCCTGACCGAGGCCGCCGGCGGTGACTTCGTCAAGACGAGCACCGGATTCGCGCCGAGCGGCGCGACCCACGACGACCTTCGCCTGATGCGCGCCAACACGTCCCCGCATATCCAGGTGAAGGCCGCCGGCGGCGTCCGCACCCTCGACGCGCTCCTTGCCGTGATGGACCTCGGCGTGACCCGGGTCGGCGCGACGGCCACGGAGTCGATCATCGAGGAGTTCCGGGCCCGCAAGGCCGGCCGAACCGCTGCCGCCGCGGCGCCGGCCGGTGGCCACTGATGGGGGCTCGATGACGGAACCGACTTCCGCGAGCGGAC
>DATCPH010000299.1:0-5812 GCA_036570185.1 Candidatus Limnocylindrales bacterium
GCACACCGACGACGGTCGACTCCTCCCCGCCTGCGCTCACTGCAACTTCCGCGACGGCGCCCGACGGGCCCACCTTCGCCCACGGGCGCCACAGCGCCCCGGAGCACGGCCATGAGCCAGATCCCGGCCATCGACGCCACCACACGCGGAAGGGCCCCATGACGACGAAGACCCGTACGAAGAATGGGGCCGCTCCCACGGCGGCAGGCCCGGTGTGGCGCAGCCGGATCCTCGGGATGGAGGACGTCGCGCCCGACCAGCTGCTGGCCCATCCCTCCAACTGGAGAACCCATCCGGCGCGCCAGCGCGACGCTCTCCGGGGCAGCTTGGACACGGTCGGCTGGGTGCAGAACGTCATCGTCAGCCGGACGACCGGCCACGTCGTTGACGGCCACGCCCGGGTTGAAGAGGCGATCAGCCGGGGCGAGGCAAAGGTACCGGTCGTCTATGTCGACCTGTCGGCCGAAGAGGAGGCCCTCGTCCTGGCGACGCTCGACCCGATCGGCGCGATGGCCGAGCAGAGTACCGAACGACTCACGGCATTGCTGGCCGAGGTCAGCGTCGATGACGCGGGCCTACGGCGGCTCCTGGCCGATCTGGCGCCATCGCGCGACCCGCAGGCTGGCCTGACCGACCCAGACGATGCGCCAGCCTTGGGCGCGGGGTCGAACATCACACGCGGCGACCTCTTTGCGCTCGGCGAACATCGGCTCCTCTGCGGCGACGCCACCGTAGCCGAGGACGTGGCGCGGCTCATGGCCAGTGTGGAGGCTGGTTGCGTCTGGACCGACCCGCCCTACGGCGTCGCCTATGTGGGCAAGACGAAGCGTCGGCTCGAGATCGAGAACGACGAACGTGACGATAGCGCGCTCGATGCTCTGCTGCGAGAGGCGTTCAGTCTCGCCATCGAATACGTCGGTCTTGGGCGCGCCTTCTACGTCGCGTCACCTTCGGACAGCCGCGTCTTCCTTCAGGTCCTTGCCGATCTAGGCATCTACCGGCAGACGCTCGTGTGGGTCAAGGACTCGTTCGTGATGAGCCGAGCGGACTATCACTACAGGCACGAGTTCATCCAGTACGGCTGGCGACCAGGGGCGGCGCACTACTTCACGAGTGACCGGACCCTTGACACGGTGTGGGAGATCCCTCGCCCAAAGCGTTCTGAGGAACACCCGACCATGAAGCCGGTCGAGCTCGTGGCGCGCTCGCTCTCGACCTCCAGTCGGCCGGGCGAGATCGTCTACGACCCCTTCGTCGGTTCCGGGACAACCATCATCGCCGCCGAACAGCTCGGTCGTCGCTGCTACGCGATGGACATCGACCCGCGCTATGTGGCCGTGGCCATCGAGCGCTGGCAGAACTTCAGCGGCCAGAAGGCGGTGCGGCTGTGATCAACGCGCCGCGACTTTACGAAGCGTGGGCGGAGTCTCACTGATGGCACCGCCCCGGACCCCGACCAAGCTCAAGCTCCTCCACGGCGAGACGCGCTCCTCCCGCCTGAACCGCCACGAGCCCGCGCCGCGCGGCGGCCCGCCCCGGATGCCGCTCGACATGAGCCCCGCGGCCAAGACGGTCTGGCGCCACGTCCTGCGCGAGATGGCCGGCACGGGCGTCATCACGGGAGCCGATGGCGATGTCCTTCGCCTCTACTGCGAAGCGGTCGCCCGGTACCTCTACTCGGCCCAGATGCTGGAGCAGTCGGGCCCGCTCATCTTCGCGGGCGGAACCGGGGCCAGGCGGGGTGAACTCGTCAAGAGCCCGCTCCACCAGGTCGTCCGCGATAACGCGGTCATGGTCCGTGCCCTTGCCCGCGAACTCGGGCTCACGCCGGCTGCGCGGGCGGGTCTGTCCGGGCGATCGGTTCCCGACGTGGTCGATCCCTTCGACGCCTTCCTGCGGAGCGACGAGGCGTGACGATCGCCGCCCCGCCCCCTGACGCCGTCCACGCCACGAGCGACACCGTGGCCGCTGTCGCCGTCCACGAGTACGCCCGCGCCGTGGTCGAGGGCCGGATCGTCGCCAACCGCTACGTCCGCCTGCTCTGCGACCGGCATCTTCGGTGGCTCGATCGCCCGGATCTCCGCTTCGACGCGGCCAAGGCCGGCCGGGCCATCCGCTTCTTCGGGTTCCTGCGACTCCACGAAGGCGACTTCGAGGGCCTCCCCTTCATCCTCGGGCCCTGGCAGGCCTTCATCGCGGGCTCGATCTTCGGCTGGTACCAGCGCGACGAGGACGGCGCCTGGGTCCGTGTGATCCGGAACGCCTACATCGAGACCGGCAAGGGCTCGGGCAAGACGCCCATGGCGGCCGGGATCGCCCTCTACGGCATGGCCGGCGAGGGCCGCTCGGGTGCGGCCGTCTACAGCGCCGCGCCCAGCCGCGCCCAGTCGGTCATCCCCTGGAACGACGCCCGGCTCATGGTCCAGAAGTCGCCCGCTCTCAGCGCCCGTGTCGAGGTCTTCGCCCACGCCCTGGCTGGCCCCAAGGGCAGCTCCTTCACCTACCTATCGTCCGAGGCCAAGAACCTTCACGGGCCGCGCGTCTACATCGCGATCATCGAAGAGGAGCACGCGCATCCGAGCCCCGAGGTCATCGATGCGATGCGGGCCGGGACCAAGGGCTGGCGCGAGGCCCTCATCTTCCGGATTACGAACTCGGGCTACGACCGCCACTCGGTCTGCTGGGCCGACCACCAGTACTCGATCAACGTCCTCGAAGGGCCCCTTCCACCGCTGTGGTCGAGCACGAAATGGCCGTCGAGGACAACTATCCGCGCTCGGCCTGGGCGCAGGGGATCGAAGACCCCTGATGGCCGTCTGGCGCTCAGCGCTCGCCGACATCGCCCGGGTATCTGCGAATGACCCACCGAAGCTCCTCGTCGGTAAGGGCGTGGCCGGTGGTCCGCTGCACGTGCTCCTCAGCGCCGGCGAAGAATGCCGCCCTGAGCCTCCGGTTCAGCGCCCTTCGACGCTCAGCCAGCCGTTTCGACTCCTCTTGCCGGCCGTCCCCAGCGTGGTCGCTTCCCGCCACGCCCTCATCCTAACGAGGCGCGCCGCCAGCTCCGAACCGGATCGCGATTCGGCGGTCGGCGAACGCGGCTGTCACGCCGGCCTGCGCATTCTCGAGTGCTCCACCCAGGTCCGCGACATAAGCCGCCAGAACGCGCAGGTACTCCGAGCGCTCTGGGCCCTGGTACGTCGCCTGGAATTCATCAGCAACAATCCCCGCGAGGACGGCCGCGTCGCGGAGCGCGGCGCGGATGGCCGCGTCCTTGGGGTTGTCCGAGGGGCGGTTCTGCATCGAACAGATGTTCACATGCGCGGCCACGCGGCGCAAGCCCAATCCCGGCGCCCCGAGTCTGCCCGCGATCGATCTAGCGGGCAGAGCTCGCGTATGTCACGTTCCCCGACTCGGGCTCGAAGTACGCGCGCGGCACGGCGTCGGGGTCATGGCCGAAGAACACGAGCTCCCAGACCGGCCCGCCGATGCCCTGCTGGCTGTGAAGGTCCCCCGGCGGATCGTCGAGGAACGCGACGTCGCCCGGTCCGAGTTCGAGATCAGAGGCCAGCGCGATCCGAGCGTGGTCGGGGTCGGAGCCATCGTCGAGCCGCTCCCATCGCAGGTATCGATCGCGTCCTGCGACGACGCACACGATCCCCCAGGAGTTGTGGTTGTGGACTGGCGTCGGCGCGTCGGGGGGAAAGCGGGCGAGCATGAGCACCGGCCCATCGCTCGTGCGGGCGAGGATCGTGGCGACGGCGCCCGCACCGTGGAGATCCGCGAGGGAAGTCTCGTCGGCGGGCACGACCTCGGTCCCGAGCCGCCGGACGGCATCGGCGATGTCCTGCCTCGTCCTGGCGGTTGGCCCATCGGTGGCGAGGAGACCCGCCGCCCACACGACAAAGGCCTCCGCCTTGACCGCGAGGTTCGCGTTGGCAACCATCACGACACTCCTCAGTGCGGTGACGTCAGCGTACGCCTGACCACCGCGATGACCTCGCCCGGTTCGACCATCGAGCCTCGCTACTGCTAGCTGGTCATCGAGCGCTGGCAGGGGCTCACCGACGGCCTCAGCCTCGAGACCAGCATCGCCAAGCTGCAGGCGCTCATCTCGACCGCCGTCGCGGCCACCAACCTCCTCCAAGGCCGGCGAGTTCGGGACGCGCCTGGCGGCGCTCGAAGCGGTCGCTCGACGGCCCGACGAAGTCGAGGAGCTCGGCGACTTCGGATGACCCTCGTCCGTCGAATGGCCGCCCTGGAGGCCTCCCTCACGCCGACCCAGCTCGTCCTGCGCTGGCTCCATGAAGCTCACGGCCATGGCTCGATCGATGCCTACGTGTCGGCGATCCTGGTCGACGATGCGCCGCTTGACCGGCTCGCCCGTGACGCGGCGGCGAGCGTCCGGACGAACCTGCGTGGCAAGCCGGCGGCGCAGATCGACGGCGCCGTCCGGAAGGCCCTCCGGGTGACCGTCTTCCGGTTCGAACTGGTCATGCGCATCAACGTCATGGCCCACGAACTCCTGGAGCGAGAGCAGCTCCTCGATGCCCTCCTCGTGGCCCAGCTGGCCATGCTGGCGAGCGAGGACCCCGAGTCGCGGCACGACGAGATCCACCGCCGCAGGCTCACGCTCATGCGGGACCTTCTCCTCGGTCGGGTCGCCGAGCTCGAAGCGATCGCCGAGGCCCGGACGCTCGCCGAAGAACGCTACCTCGACGGCCTCCCGGCCCTCTTCCCAGACGCGATCAAGGCCTGGGACGCGCAACTCCGGGCGACGCGGGAGCTGGCTGCGTTGGCGATCCGCCTGGGCGAGCTCGACGAGGTCGTCCTGCCAGAGTCCGAACACCAGGACGCCAGAAACGCGGACGCGGTCTCAGCCCGGGCCGCCGCTCTCGTGGCGGATCTCGTCGAGCCAGCCAAGTCCACCGCGCTGGAGAAACTCGGCGAGGGCGAGCGGGCGATGCGGGTGGCGACGCGTTGGCTCCAGGCGAAGGTCGCGGCATCGAATTCGTCGGCCGCCACGATCGATTGATCGGCGTCGGGGACCTGGCAGGGGCATCAGTTTGGCGCGGGATTGCCTCCGGCTCGCGCCCCCTCGACTGGCCGCCGCGAGGGGGTCACGGCGGGAGCGCGGTTTGGCTGCAGAGCCGGAGGCGCGCTGAGTGTACGCGCCCGCCGCCGGCTGCGAGTTGCCTAACCGACCCGCTACCCCGGAGCCCCACACGATGGCGAAATGGTGTCGGGTCGGCCAAGAGTCGTAGGTCGATTAGAGTCAGGGGACGGCCGTCCGGCTATGCTCGGCCTGATGGCAGCTGAGGGCGCGTCGGCCGCCCCTCGCGAGATCCGCCTCGCGGAGCTCCTCGCGGCGTTGTCGCTGGCGACTGATCTCGCCAACGGCTTTCGTCAGGAGAAGGCCCTCAAGAACTGTCTGCTCGCGGTGTCGTTGGGCCGTGAGCTCGGCCTCGGAGGACGGGACCTTTCGGACGTCTACTACACCGGGCTGCTGCGCTCCATCGGCTGCACCTCTTATGCCTACGAGGAAGCGCTCGCGACCGGCGACGACGTGAACTTCCGGAACACCTTTGCCGGCCTCGACGCCGGCCGCCGCAGCGACGTCCTCGGCCGGGCCGTCACAGGACTCGGCGCGGGCAAGGGGCTGACCGGGCGGACCCGGGCCGTCGGGGGATTCTTGATGAACGCCCCACGGCTCATCCAGGGGATGGTCGGTGCCAACTGTGAGGCAGGCGCACGCCTGGCCGCTCGGCTCGGCATGAGCCTCGCGGTGCGCGAGGGTCTCAACCAGATCCATGAG
>DATCPH010000300.1:0-2959 GCA_036570185.1 Candidatus Limnocylindrales bacterium
GCTCGAGGTCACCGAGCGCGGTGAGCCGGTCGCCCGCCTCGCGCCGCCAGCCCAGACACGGGTTTCGATCATCGACCAAATGATCGCAGACGGGCGTGTGACGCCTGCCAAACGGAGTCACAAGTTGCTTCCACCCCCACCCAAGATCCCCGGACGTCCACTCAGCGAGATCCTGCGGGAGATGCGCGACGAGGATGAGCGTTGACCCGCATGGCGTATATCGATTCGTCGGCGCTCGTCAAGCTGGTCGTCGAAGAAGCGGAGTCGGGAACGATGTATCGGTGGTGGCTCGAGGCTGAGCGCGTCACGACGAGCCGGATTGCGGTGATAGAAACGGTGCGCGCGGCCGCACGACGATCGCACGATCCACAGCACCGCGATCTTGTCATTGACGAGCTCGAAATCATCGAGCTGGACGAGGCGATCGCAGTTCGGGCCGCAGCCCTTCAACCACCTTCCCTTCGAACGCTCGATGCGATTCACGTTGCGAGCGCATTGCCGCTCCTGTCCGAGCTCGATGCATTCGTGACCTATGACCTCAGGCTCGCGGAAGCGGCACGCGCCCTGGGCTTACCGGTCGTCTCGCCCGCCTGAGTTCAGCCGGCTCCAACGGGCGCAACCGGCGCCTCGAGCTTCTCAATGCGGATGGCCGTCGCCTTGAACTCGGCCGTGCCGGATTTCGGGTCGGTGGCGTCAATCGTCAGCAGGTTCGTCGCGACGTCGTCCTGGAAGTGGAGCGTCATGAACGTCAGCCCCGGCCGGAGCGAGGGGTCCACACGGACCGGGACCTCGAGCGAGCCGCGCCGGGACGTCACCCGAACAACCTCGCCCTCGGAGAGCCCGAGGCGCTCGAGATCCTCGGGCGAGATGTCGAGCGACTCGCCGCGCCGCATCGGTGACGTGTAGCCGGCCGACTGGACGCCGGTGTTGTACGAGTCGAGCCGGCGGCCCGTCGTGAGTCGGATGGGGAAGTCCTCGGTCAGCTTGTCGACCGGCGGGTCGTGATCGACCGGCACGAACGGCGCGCGATTGCCCGGCACAGGGTCCTCCCACAGCCGGCTGTGGAGGAACAGCTCGCCGGGGTGGTTCTCGTCGTAGCAGGGCCACTGGATGCCGCCGAGGGCTTCGAGCCGTGCATAGCTCATCCCCGCATGGACGGGGGAGAGCCCCCGGAGCTCATTCCAGACGTCCTCGGCAGCCGCCGACCCGAAGTCAAACCCCATCCGCCGGGCCAGCTCGAAGATGATCCAGAGATCGTCGCGGGCCTCGCCTGGCGGATCGAGCGCTTTTCGGACGCGCTGGACCCGACGCTCGGAGTTCGTGACCGTGCCCTCGCACTCGGCCCAGGCCGCGGCCGCGGGCAGGACCACGTCGGCGATCTCGGCGGTCGCCGTCAGGAAGAGGTCCTGGACGACGAGGTGATCGAGGCTCTCCAGCAGCCGCCGCGCCCGCGTCTGGTCCGCCTCCGAGTGGACGGGGTTCTCGCCGATGACGTACACGGCGGTGAGCTCGCCGCGCTCGATGGCGTCGAACATGCCCGTCAGGTGCCAGCCACGCTTGGTCGGAACACGCGTCCCCCAGGCTCGATCGAACTTCCCCCGCAGCTCATCGTTCTCGACGTGCTGGAAGCCGGGCAATCGATCCGGGAGGGCGCCCATGTCGCCGCCGCCCTGGACGTTGTTCTGGCCACGGAGCGGGTTGAGGCCGCTGCCGTACTTGCCGACGTGGCCGGTGAGGAGGGCGAGATCGATGAGGGCCACGACGTTGTCGACTGCGTTGTGGTGCTCGGTGATCCCCAGGGTCCAGCAGATCATCGCCCGGTCGGCCTTCGCGTAGGCGTGGGCAAGCTCACGGATCGCGTCGGCCGGCACGCCCGTCTCGCGCTCGGCGTAGTCGAGGGTGTACGGCTCGACCTTGGCCCGGTAGGCGTCGAAGCCGTCGGTCGCCCGCTCGATGAAGCCCTTGTCGTGGAGGCCCGCGTCGATGATCTCGCGCCCGACAGCGTTCGCGAGAGCGATGTCCGACCCGACGTCGAGTCCCAGCCAGGCGTCGGCCCATTCGGCCGAGCTCGTCCGCCGCGGATCGACTGCGTAGAGGCGGGCACCGCGGTTCACCGCCTTCAGGACGTGGTGGAAGAAGATCGGATGCGTCTCCCGGGCGTTGCTGCCCCAGAGCACGATCAGGTCGGTTTCTTCGGTCTCACGATATGAGCTGGTTCCGCCACCAGCCCCGAACACGGTCGCCAGACCGGCGACAGATGGGGCGTGTCAGGTACGGTTGCAGCTGTCGATGTTGTTGCTGCCCAGGACCACCCGGCTGAACTTCTGGGCCGCGAAGTTGACCTCATTGGTCGCCTTCGAGCAACTGAAGATGCCGGTCGCGCCGCAGAACCGGTTCCCCCTGGCGGCCGTGACCGCCCTGGCAGGGATGAACCCGGCGACCGCGCGGTCGAGCGCCTCGTCCCAACTGGCGGGACGGAGCGGGCTCCCTTTCGCGTCGCGAACGAGGGGCTGGGTCAGTCGAACGTAGGACTTCGGCACGCGGCCGGTCCCTCCAGGCCCGGGCCCCGCCACTCGGGGCCGCCACGCGGAGTGTACCGCCGCATCGGCCGCCGTCCTGAGTGTACCGGCGCATCGGCCGCCGTCCTGAGTGTCCCGGCGCATCGGCCGCCCTCGCGCCGCTCCCCGCGGTCCGACGGCGCGGTCGCTCGCCGTTTCTTTTCACCGGGTGCACCAAATCTGCGGCGCGGCTCTACCGACCGACGCAGGCCTTCTCCGACAGGCCGATTTCTTTCACCCGATGAACCAAGACGTCTACCCGTTTCAGGCTCCTATGTTGTCAAGCGGCCGCCCGGACGAGGCCTTGACCTTCGCACAGGAGTTCGAAGACACGCCGAGCCAAGTGGCGCTTGAGGCAGCGAATCGCCTCGCGCCAACTCTTGCCCTCGGCTCGTTTGCGG
>DATCPH010000301.1:0-18775 GCA_036570185.1 Candidatus Limnocylindrales bacterium
CGCTACCACCCGGCGAACGCCTGCCGGTACGAGGCAGCGAGCCGGAACGGCCGATGCCGCTCCGGAGGCGTCCGGGGATCAAACGGATTCGGCTGCCGAGCCGCCGAAGCGGCGGACGACCAGGGCGACCCGTTCGACCGCGGCCGCCAGCGCGCCCGGACGCGAGCCGGGCGGCAACGCGCCTGACGACTCGCCTGCAGCAGCCGAACCCGCGGATGCCGGCGCAGCCAAGCCGGCGGCGCGGCGGCGTGCACCTCGAAAGCCCGCAGAAACGACCTCCGCCTAGCCGCTCAGGTCAGGCAGCGCCGACGGAGCGTCCGGTCGTGGACCGAGCCTTCACCCGGGGACAGCCAGCTGCCCTGGCCACGATCGGCTCGATGCTCGTTCGTGGCGTACCGCACGCGATTCTTCTCGTTGGGCCGGGTGGGGTAGGCAAGACGACCCTCGCCCTCGATCTCGCGGCCGCCCTGCTGTGCATCAACCCGGACCCGTCACGCCGGCCTTGTCGCGAATGTCGCGGCTGCCGAATGGTGGCGTCGGGCAATCATCCCGATCTCCACGGGCTGGCTCCCGACGGGCCCGGCGGCCAGATCGGGATCGGTGGCCCCGATCGCCCGGGCCGCGGTGTCCGCGACCTCATCGGCGAGCTGAGCCTCATGCCCGTCGAGGGCGGCGCCCGCGTCGCCATCATCGAGGCGGCCGATCGCCTCAACGAGGACGCCCAGTCGGCCCTGTTGCGGACCCTCGAGGAGCCGCCCACCGGGGTCGTCATCGTCCTGTGCGCCGAGGACGAGGAACGGATTCTTCCGACAATCCATTCACGGTGTGCTCGAATCCGGCTCAGCCCGGTCGGTGTCCGCGACGTGGAGGAGATTCTTGCCCAAGCGGCGCTTGCCGATCCGCCCACCGCGACGCGCCTCGCCCGGATTGCGAGTGGGCGACCCGGCATCGCGATTGCCTACGCAAAGGCACCCGAGGCCGCGATCATCCGCGCCGAGATCGCGCGCACGCTTCTGGACCTCCTCGGTGCGGGGCGGACCCGCCGGCTGACAGGGGTGCGCGACCTTCTGGCGAGGGCCGCCGAGCTGGTCCGGGTCCTCGACTTGCCGGTGGGTCAGGGCGTGCCGCGACGATCACCCGGGTCGACCAGGGCGACGTCGGGCCGGGGTCGGACCGTGGCGGGATCGGCGGTGGCGGCCGCGGAGAGCGCGGCCGCGGCATCAGCGGCGCCGACTGCGTCGACCTCGGTGGCGGCTGCGACCACCCCGGAGGCCGATGCGGCCGACTCCTCGGTCAGGCTGCCAGCCGCCGAGCGGCGCCGTGCGGCGATGACGCTGATTGAGATCTGGCGGGAGATCGTGCGCGACCTGGCGCTGGTCGGGATTGCGTCGGGCGGGACCGCTGCGGGCCTGCGCGGAGGCGTCGACCTGATCGACGACCTGCGAGACGCCTCGGAGCGGCTGCCCTCACCCGCGGCCGCCGTCTTCCTGCAGCGGCTCAGCCGGGCCGGCGAGCTGGTGGCCGGCAACGTCGCCCCGGAGCTCGTCGCCGACGTCCTTGCCCTTGCCTGGCGGCTGCCGACGCGGGCCACCGCCTGATGGCAGTCACGGAGCGCCTGGATGCCCTCGTCCGAGGTCGTGTTCAGGGGGTCGGTTTCCGGTACTTCGCAATGCGCCAGGCATTCCGGCTCGGACTCACCGGTTGGGTCGCCAACGATCCGTCGGGTCGTCTCCGCTGCGTCGCGGAGGGGCCTCGCGACCGTCTCGACGAATTGCTGGCGGCCCTCGAAGTCGGTCCGATGGGTGCGGTCGTGGAGGGCGTCGCGACGACTTGGTCCGCAGCAACCGGCGAGTTCGACGAATTCCGGGTTCGCTCGATGGGCCACCGTGGGGACTGACGTCGTAGGCTAGATCCGTGACCGTGGCCATCGGCGAATTGATCGACAGCGCGCTCGTCGCGTACGACGAGCTCGGTTTGGTTGGCGAGACGGTGGTCGACGACTGGCAATACGTGACCGACCTGCGAACCGTGTGGCGGGCGCGCCTTGTCGGCGTTCGCGATGCACGAGGTTCTGAGACGCAATCCGCAGTGACCGTCGGAGCGGTGGAGCGGGCGGTCGAGGAGATCGGCCGCATCGACGATCCACACCGGGCGATCGACTGGCTCTCGACATTCCCTCAGATCCTCCTGCTTGCGCTGGGCGAGGCGGAATGAGGTTCCAGGACGCAGCGCGGGACGCACGCGCCGTGGTCTATGCGGGGATCCAGGCCGACCCCCTGGTCTCGCGCGCGGCGACGCTCTTGGCCGATGCCGGCCATGGCGGGCGACTGCTCGCGCGCGCGGTCATGAATGGGGAGACGACCGACCCGGAGGGCTGGCGCGCAACCTTTCCGACGCTCTTCGGGCCTGGTGTCGACGCTGCCGAGCGCGATAGTGCCGAGGCGATCCTTGCGGCCTCGCTGGCGGTCGCGGAGCGCGGCGAGGCCGTTCGGAGCCAGTTCCGCGGTGCTGTGGTCGAGTCACTGACCGAGGAGCTGCTTCGCCGCCGAGCCCCGGTCTCCGCGGTCCGGCGCGAGCGGCGGATCCTCTTCGACGGCGTTCGCGCCGACATCCATCCGTTTGACGTCACGGTCGAGACGGCTGCTCGAGCCGAGGCCTATGACTGCAAGTGGGGCGCTCGCGGGATCAACGCGGAGGTGCTCCTGCAGCTGGGCGAAGCGCGGACGCACGCCGAAGCCGAGGAGGCCCAACTCCTGATCACCATCGTCGTCTTCGACGCCCGGCGGTCGTGCCGGACGCGACTGGCCCGACTGTCAGCATCGGGGAGTGGGACCCGCCTCGTCTCGATCGAGACCCTGGACCGGCTGGCGGGAGCCACCTCGAAGCCGATTCCACCCGCACCGGCCCTCTCGTGACGACCGGCGGTCCGGCGGGCAGCACGCTCGAGGCCTCGCTCGACGGCCCGTTCTGGACCAGCTACCGGGTTCGCTTCGATGAAGCCGGCCCGGACGGATGGCTGCGAGCCTCGGGGCTTCTCCGGTACGCGCAGGACGTGGCCTGGCAGCACTCCGAGGCGCTTGGGTTCGACCGCGCCTGGTATGCGGATCGAGGTCTCGCCTGGGTCGTCCGGGCCGTCGACCTCACCCGCCTTGCGACCATCCCGATGGGAGCGATCGTGACCACCTCGACGACGGTGGCCGGCTACCGCAAGGTCTGGGCGCGCAGGCGCGCCGACATCCGTCTGCCCGACGACACGACCGCGGCAACGGTCGACACCGACTGGGTTCTCATCGACGGTCGCGGCCGCCTCACGAGGCTCCCGAGCATCTTCGCGGAGGTCTTTCCAGCACCGCTGGCGACCTTCGACATCGGGCGCGTGACGCTTCCGGCGACGCCGCCCGAGGCCCTGCGCTCGACCCTGATCGTCCGACCGCACGAGATCGACCCGCTGGGTCACGTCAACAACGGCGTGTACCTCGACTGGCTCGACGAGGCCGCGGCCCTCCTGCCCCCTTCGGGCCGGCTGTCGGAAGGGAGCCCCGGTGCGCAGCGGTATCGCCTGGAGTACGCGGCATCGGCCGAATCGGGCGATCGCCTCGAGTCCGCAATCTGGGCTGCCGGCGGGGGCGTCGCGTACCGGCTGACGCGTGCAATCGACGGCCAGGACCTGGTCCGCGGAATGATGGAACCATGATCGCCCTGCACGGTCACCGAGTGAGGTTCGGATGAGAGCCGCCGACACCGGCCTCGCGCCCGGGTCTGAAGCCGAGCTTCGAATCACCGACAACCCCGAGCTTCAGCGCTACGAAGCCCACCTCGGGGATGAGCTCGCTGGTTTTTCGACGTACCGACTCAAGCCCGAGAAGATCGCCTTCGTTCATACCGAGGTCATGCCGGAGTTCGAAGGCCGTGGCGTCGGCAGCGGGCTGGCCAGGGCAGCCCTCGACGACGCGCGTGCGCGTGGGCTCCTGATCGTGCCGCTCTGCCCGTTCATCGCGGCCTACATCAAGCGCCACCCGGCCTACGCCGATCTCGTCGCGCCGCGCCCGTCCGGTCGCTGATTCCGAGCCCACCGACGACCAGTAACCCAATCGAAAGCATCGAAGGTTGAACGTGTGCCCTGAAACCGGCAGGTCGTCCTCCTCGACCCGCCGGCGGGAACCCCAGGAACCGGCGGGTCGGTCCTCCTCCCCGACCCGCCGGGCAAGACACGGAGCCTTTCGATGCAACAGCCATTCACCCTTCCGCAAACAAACCAGACCCTTCCAGACATGCCTCGCAGGGCCGGCGCGCGACAATCGATCCGCGCCGTCCTTGCCGCCGCGATCCTTTCAGCCGGCGTGGCCTCGGTTTCGACGGCCGCGCTGGTCGAGCGCACGCTCGCGACGGCCAGTCCGTCTGCGACCGGCACGCCCGCAGCCGCGGCGACCACCAATGGATCGCTGACCTCGACTGGCGGCGGCACCGCGGCGGCCGCCGGCGATCCGGTCGTTGCGGCGGCGACCGCGACGAGCCCGGCGGTGGTCACGATCGCAACGACCTCGTCCGCCCAAAGCGGCCCATCCGCGGGCCAGATCAGCGGCATCGGATCGGGCTTCCTCTACAGCGCCGACGGCTGGATCCTGACCAATGCCCACGTCGTCGAAGGCGCTTCATCGGTGACGGTGACGCTGGCCGACGGTCGAACCTTCACCGGTCGCGTTGCCACGAGCGACACGTCGGCAGACCTCGCCGTCGTCAAGATCGACGGCAGCGGACTCCCGACCGCCACGATTGGCTCATCGAGCTCGGCGAGTGTCGGTGAAACGGTCATCGCGATCGGCAGCCCGCTGGGGAGCTACTCGGGGTCTGTGACCAGTGGCGTCCTCTCGGCGACCGGCCGGTCAATCAGCGTCGGCGATGCTCAAACGCGGAACGTGGAGAACCTGAGCGGGCTGCTCCAGACGGACGCGGCGATCAACCCGGGCAACAGCGGCGGGCCGCTCGTCGACCTCTCGGGCCGCGTGATCGGCATCGTGACTGCCTCATCCGGCAGCGCCGAAGGCATCGGGTTTGCCATTCCGATCGACGCCGCCAGCTCGATCATGGCCCAGGCGCTCCAGGCTGCCTGATGCACCGGGCCGCCCTGACCATCCCGGGCAGGGCGGCCCAACCCATGCTGCACGGCCACGAGGCGGCCGTTTCGTGACACGTCTCTGGCGCCATCGACTCGTTCTCGCGATCCTCGGCGCCGGGTTGCTGCTCCGCATCGTCCTGGCCTTCATCGTCTTCCCGGGGCAGGGTCTCGCCAGCGATCTGGGCCTGTTCGAAAGCTGGGCATCGACCCTCGCGCAAGTCGGTCCGGGCGCGTTCTATGCGACCGCTGGGACGGCCAATTACCCGCCCGGTTACCTCTACGTCCTCTGGCTGGTCGGCGCGCTCGGCGAGCCCGCGGGCCACCTCCTCGGGGTTTCGTCCGGCCAGGCGATCGTGCTCATGCTCAAGATCCCGGCGATCGCCGCCGACGTCGGATTGGCGACGTTGCTCTATCTCGCGGGTCGTCGCTGGTACGGTCAACGGGCCGGCCTCCTCGCGGCCGCCGTCTACCTCTTCGTCCCTGTGACCTGGTACGACTCGGCCTTGTGGGGCCAAGTCGACGCCGTCGGGGCGCTGGTCATGCTGGCGGCCCTGGTGCTCCTCATCGAGGGCTGGAGCGAGCCCGCGGCGGCCCTGGCCGCCTTCGGAATCCTCGTCAAGCCACAGGACGCGACCCTGCTGGTCGTCGTTGTCCCGATTCTCCTTCGCCGCCACCTGTTCCGTGTCGGCTCGGGGCCCACGCCGCAATTGGGGAGGTCGTGGGGCGACCTCAATCGCCGGCTCGGGGGCCTCCTCCAACGCCAGGGTCCCGTCCGGCTCGCGACCTCGGCCGTTGCCGCAGCCGTCGTCGGAATCGCCCCACTCATCCCGTTCGACATCGGGCGATGGGCGCCCGCGTCGCTTGCGGACGTCCCCGTGGTCGGCAACGTCGCGGGCCTCGTTGCCCTGTTCGTCTCCGTCGGCGGGCAGTTCAGCGTCCTGACGGCCAATGCCTACAACGCCTGGGCGTTCGTCGGGCCAGATCCACTTTCCGCAGCGATCGGGGTGTCCGGCACGAGCTGGACGCCCGATTCGTTGATCCTCCCCGGCGGTCTGTCCGCGGTCACCGTCGGGGCACTGCTGCTCGCCGCGATCGGCCTGGCAGTGGCAGGCGGGCTGCTTGCTCGCGATGACCGCCTGGCCATCCTGCTCGGGTTCAGCCTCGTCGCCTTTGCCTTCTACGCCGTGCCAACCCGGGTGCACGAGCGATATCTCTTCCCGTTCTTCGCTTCCGGCGCGCTGCTGGCGGTCGGAGCGTGGCCGACCGTTTCGGGCCTGGTGTCCGGTGCCGCGGGCTATCTCGGGGTGGGATTCCTGAATGCAGTCAACCTCCATGCGGTTCTGGCCGCGCCGCTCTCGATCGGCGGCGGCTTCGGCATGGGTGGTGGCGGCGCACCGGGATCTGGGTCCGGCGGAGGTCCCCAGGGTTTCATTCGTGGCGGCGCTCTGGGCGGTCCTGGCGGTCCGGGCGGTGCTGGCGGCCCCGGGTTCGGCGGCGGTGGCGGCGCGAGTTCGATCAGCCTCCCATTCGCGGACTTCGCGCGGAGCGAGGCGGTCGTCGTTGCCGTCGCGGTCGGCCAGACCGCGGTCCTCGTCGCCCTCGCGGCCGCCTGGCTGCTCGTCGTGATCCGGCCTCGAGCCCTCGGGGCGATCCACCTTGGCTCTGGGGCGGACCGCCGCGGCGTCAGATACGAACTCGCCACTCGATCGGAAGTCGTTCGAACGGTCGAGTGACGCCGGTGAGTGGCGAACGCCGGCTATTTCGGCAGCGCGGTCGTCCAGATCGCGGTCGCATTGCCGCTCGGCGTTGCCGGACCGACCGCCACGACCACCTTTCCACCCGCTGCGAGCGACACCATTTCCACGTCCGCAAACGAAACCGAGTTGGGTGCCTTCTTCCAGGTCGTGCCGTCCGGGGACGTCCACGCGACTGCACCGGTCGGGTTCCAGCCGACGGCGGCATAACCAGCGCCGAGCTTGACGACCGACTGCATCTGGGCTCCGGCCAGCTCCGGGCTGTCGGGGACGCGCGCCCAGGCGATGCCGTCGGGGGACGTCCAGACCGCCGCGCCGGCGCCCTGACCGCCGGCCCAGCCGACCGCGAGGAAGCCGGGGCCGCCACGAATGACCGCCGACATCCCGCTCTTGTCGAACGCTGGGCTATCGGCGGAGCGCTGCCAGTCTTTGCCGTTGGGGGAGGTCCAAGCGACGGCGCGATCGGCGGTCGAGGCGTAACCCACCGCAACGAGGCCCGGCCCTCCGGGAACGGCCGCGTTCACCTGCGAGTCATCCCACTGAGGTCCTTCCGTGGCGGCTGTCCAGGTCTCCCCGTCAGGCGAGAAGAAGACGGCGCCGCACGTCGACTGATCGACGCCCGGCAGGCAGTCGAGCCTCCCACCCGCGGCAATGTAGCTGGGGCCGCCCACGACGACGGTTGTGAGTACCACGTCGAGTCCTGCCAGGGGGATGTCCCGAAAGGAGCGGCCGTCCGCGGACCGCAGGATCTTGGCCCCCACGCACTTGCCACCCCCGTTGCCGCATTGGTTACCGACCGCGATGAAGCCGCCGCCATCGGCCGCGACCGACGTCAGGTACACCTTGGAAAACGCGTCGCCCGCCAGCCGCGTCCAGGCACTGCCGTCGCTCGAGACCAGCACCACTCCTTCGAGGGCGAAGGAACCTACGGCCGCGAAACCGCTCGACCCATAGGCGACACCATTCAATAACACGCCTTTGAGGGCCTGCGTGTCGGATACCTTGGTCCAGGTCGTCCCAGGGGTTGTCGACGGCGACGCGGCCGATCCCGAGCAGGCCGCGAAACCGAGACTTGCGGTCGCCAGCAAGCCGATCAGGCGGCGACGTGCGGACATCGGATCTCCTCCTCATGCCCGCCTCGGGCCTACGCTGCTGCCCCGGCTCTCTGTCGTGGTAAAGGGCACGGTAGCATCCCACCGTCACGTGATCTCTCTGGAGGGACCGGTGCTCGTTGGGTCGCGGCTCGCAACCTTCGCCATCTTCGCCTTCTTCGTCGGAGCATGTGGAGGCACGGCGGCAACCACCCCCACCGGTGTCCGAGGCTTTTCCTGGACGCCCGTTGCCGACGTGTCGCCGTTCTCAGGAGGGACGGTCCAGGCGGCGATCGCCTTCGGACCGGGGCTCGTCGCGCCTTGATGCTGGTGTGGCGACGAGCAGCGATGGGAAGGCGTGGTCCATCCTGCCACTCAACCCGGCCTTCAAGGCGGCCAGCATGGGCGGGGTCGCTGCGGTCGCGGGAGGTTTCGTCGCCGTCGGGACGGCCGCCGATCTCGCGCCGGTCATCTGGACGTCGAGCGATGGTCGGGCCTGGATGCGAGTGGCGGCAACGGGCCTATCGAAGTCGGCGGGCCTGAGGTCCGTGGCCGCAGCGACGTCCGGGCTTGTGGCGGTCGGCGTGGACGGCTCGCGCGCAGCGTCCTGGACCTCGAAGGATGGCGTGGCATGGCTGGAGGGACCTGACGCGCCGTCGCTCGCCGGGGGATCGATGCTGCAGGTCGTTTCGACGTCCGCCGGCCTTGTCGCACTTGGCACCGTCAACGGCAGCGGGGCGGCGTGGGCATCCACTGACGGATCCACCTGGACGAAGCTCGACCCCGGGCCAGCGTTCCAGGGCGGGCAGGTCACGGCCGCCGCGGGACTCCAGTCGCGGCTCGTGCTGTTCGGCAAGTCTGCCGCGGGCCACCTCGTCGAGGCGATCGGCACGCCGTAGGCTCGGCGCCCGGTCGGCTGAGAGACCCACGCGGCGTCTCCGAGGCCGTCACCGAATCGAAAGACGGCCCGACCGAGACTTCGGCCATGAACACCTCAGCGCGACCGACAACCACCGGTGCCCGCGACCGGGCGCTGGCCCGCCTTAGGACCATCACCGTCGGCACGGCCTTGGCCGGCGTGGCGGCAACGGGTGCCTTCGGCTCTGCCGCGGCGATGACCTATTCCGGACACTCCGGTGGGACGTTGAACGTCGCGACAACCGCGAACTCCACCGCTCCGACGACCACTGCGAACCCGACGACCAACGAGACGACCGCCACGCAGTCGACCAACTCCTCGTCGAGCTCGTCCCTTCAGTCGGCCTCGAAGGCGGCGACCTCGACGAGCGGGAGCGGCCAGATCACGACCGGCGGGTCCTGAGCGTGGACGCGGTTGCGACCGCAGCGCCGGTCAAATCAGCGACGTGGGCGGCTCTCGGCACGAGTGTCGATCTCCTCGTCGTCGATGGCGACCTGCTGGCCGCCCGAAGCGCCGTCGATCGTTGCCTCGAATCCGTGGATCGGACCTACAGCCGGTTCCGGCCAGACAGCGAGCTCTCGCAGCTCAACGCTCGCGCCGGCCGGACCGCGACCCTGAGCCCGCTGCTGGCGCGAGCGGTCGCAGCCGCACTGCGCGCGGCGCGCCTCACCGACGGACTCGTCGACCCGACCGTTGGGCGTGCGATCCGCAAGATCGGCTACGACGACGATTTCCCACGGGCCCGGCGCCGCACGGATCCGCTCGTGGTGCGGATCGAGCGCGTCCCGGGGTGGCAAACCCTGCGCGTCGATGCCGTGACCCGGACGTTCTGGGCGCCCTTCGGCGTCGAGCTCGACCTTGGTTCTACCGGCAAGGCCCTCGCTGCGGATCTCGCCGCAAGAGCGGCACTCGACGCGATGGGCCGAGGCGGGGTCCTCCTGAGCCTCGGCGGCGACATCGCGATCGCCGGTTGCGTCCCCGACGGCGGCTGGCGGGTCCTTGTCACGGAAGACAGCGCGGCGCCGCCCGACGGCGACGGCGACGTGATCGCGCTCCTCGAAGGGGCGATTGCCACGTCCAGCACCACGGTGCGGCGGTGGCGCCGGGGGAACGTGGCCTTGCACCACCTGATCGATCCCCGCACCGCCCTGCCCGCGGCTGGCCCCTGGCGCACAGCGTCGGTCATCGCCGCCAATTGCGTCGACGCGAACATCGTCGCCACCGCCGCGATCATCCAGGGCGAAACGGCGCCAAGATGGCTCGAGGGCTTCGGGCTCTCGGCCCGGCTCGTGTCGAACGAGGGCGACGTTCTCCGACTGGGGGCCTGGCCGTCGCCGACGGATGCCGGGCGACATAACGGGCCGCGTAACGGATTCGAAAGCATGGTCCCAGGACACTCGCGGTCATGAACGAACAGATCCTTGGTTCGCCACCCGCGGCGCGGGAGTCGTTTCGCTCGTCCTCTTCACGGTCGTCCTCTGCCTCGGCGTGCTGACGGTCATGCGCTGGCAAAGCCCCTCGTGGCCCCGCTTCCTGACCGCCGAGCTCCACCGCAACCTGGCGCTCCTGTCCGTGGTCTTCCTCGGGATCCACATCGTCACGGCGGTCCTCGACCCCTATACGTCGCTCGGCCTCATCGCCGCCGCAATCCCGTTCGCGTCGAGCTACCGGCCGTTGTGGGTCGGACTCGGGGTGATTTCCGTGGATCTCGGCCTCGCCGTCCTCGCGACCAGCCTCCTCCGAGCCCGGATCGGCCAGCGCGTATGGCGCGCGGTCCACTGGCTCGCGTACGGCTCCTGGCCGCTGGCCGTCGCCCACAGCATCGGCTCCGGCAGCGACGCGTCAGCGCCGTGGATGATCGCGATCGACGCGGTCTGTATCGGCGTCGTGGTCCTGGCCGTGGGGTGGCGCATCGTTGCGGGGCAGTCGAATCGACGCGAGCTACCGGCGATCGTCGCCGGAGCCCGGGCCAGAGCGAGCCGCTGACATGGCCACCCCGTTTGGACCGTCGCGCCCCCTCGCTGGATCGCGCCCCCTCGCTGGATCGCGCCTCCTCGCCGGACCTGGCCTTCAAGCCGGAGCGGAGTCGTACGCCGATCACCTCGGCCGACTCGGCGAGCTCCCGACCCGGAGGGAGCGCCGCGACCTCATTGTCACGATCGACGCTGCCGGGTTGCTCGGTCGGGGCGGCGCCGGCTTCCCGGTCGGACGAAAGTGGCGCTCCGTTGCGGAGCGTTCGGCCGGCGGCGGCGCGGTCGTCCTTGCAAACGGCGCCGAGGGCGAACCTCTCAGCGCCAAGGACCGAACGCTCATGGCGCTCCGGCCGCATCTGGTCCTCGATGGTGCTGAACTGGCGGCCGATGCCGTCGGTGCCGACGAGATCGTCGTCTACGTCGGCCAGGCGCACGTCGATGCGCGGCGATCGATCGATCGCGCCGTCGCGGAGCGGAGGGCTGCCCGCTCCTCGGGGCGCGGCGCGGATCGGCCCATCGAGGTACGCGTTGTCGGCGCGCCGGACCGCTACGTGTCGGGCGAAGAATCGGCAGCCGTCCACTTCGTCAACGCGGGCGACGCCCGGCCGACGACAACTCCTCCCCGACCCTTCGAGGCCGGGGTCCACGGACGACCGACGCTCGTCCAGAACGTCGAAAGCCTCGCCAGCGCGGCCCTGATCGGCCGCTTCGGCGACGGCTGGTACCGCGAGGCCGGGCGAGGCCCGACCCGCGGAACCGGGCTCGTAACCGTGACCGGGACCTCCCGCCCGGGCGTCCGTGAGATCGAGCTGGGCACCACGGTCGCCGAGGTGGCAGCCGGGGCCGGCGCCCAGTTCACGGACGTCCAGGCCGTCCTGCTCGGCGGCTATTTCGGTGGCTGGGTCCGCAGGGATGAGGCGTGGAGCCTCGCCCTCGATCCGGCCACCGTCCGCGAAGCCGGGAGATCGTTCGGCTGCGGTGTCGTGTCGGTCCTCTCGCACGACGTCTGCGGTGTCCGAGCGACCGCCCGGATCGCGGACTACATGGCGGGACAGAGCGCTGCCCAGTGCGGGCCATGCGTCTTCGGCCTCCGAGCCATCGCCGACGCGACGGGGCGGATCGCGGGCGGCGTTGCGGGAGCCGATGACCTCGACCGAATCGAGCGATGGGCGGGCCAGCTGGCTGGACGAGGCGCATGCCGCCATCCCGATGGAGCGGTCGGCCTCCTCAAGAGCGCGCTCGAGCTCTTCGGCGACGAGTTCCAGCTCCATCAGCGGGCGCGACGGTGCTCTCGGATTGCGCATCCGGCGGTGGCGGCGTGACGGCGTCTCCCACGGCGGCCCTGGGGACCCGCCCGGCTGCGCCTGCAGGCCTGGCCGACGCAATCGGAGCCAACCCGCCTGTCGCCCTGCGCGTCGATCGGATCCGCTGCGACGGCTACGGCATGTGCGCGGAACTGGTCCCCGAGCTGATCGAGCTCGATGAGTGGGGATACCCGATCGTGCGGCCGGGCCCCGTTCCGAGCGAACTGCTCCGCCTCGCGCGACGGGCCGTCGACGTCTGCCCGCTCCTCGCACTGCGGCTAGACTCGGCGCGCGGCCCAACCGCCGCGGCAACCCCGGCGGCACTGGGAGTGAACGGCGCATCACGGAGAGGCTGAACGTGCGGGTCCTGGTTGCCGAAGACGATCCCGGCCTGCGCGATGTCATCGTCCTCGGGCTTCGCGAAAACGGCTACCACGTCGACGCAGTTGATCGGGGCGACGACGCCATCGATCAGTTCAAGTGGTACGAGTACGACGTGGCAATCATCGACTGGCGAATGCCCGGCGCCGAGGGGATCGACGTCGTCGCCTGGGCCCGACGGAACAAGCGACCGACGGCGTTGTTGATGCTGACCGCTCGCGATGCGCCCGCCGACCGGATCCGCGGCTTGGACACGGGGGCCGACGACTACCTCGTCAAGCCCTTCGACTTCGGAGAGCTCCTGGCCCGGGTGCGGGCACTCCAGCGGCGACCGCGCGGGGTCGACGGCCCCGTCCTCGAGCAGGGCCACGTCTCGCTCGACCCGGTGACCCGCGCGGTCACTGTGGTGGATCGGCCGCTCAATCTCACCGCCACCGAGTACCTGATCCTGGAGCTTCTGATGCGGCGCGCGCCGGCGGTCGTGGACCGCAAGGCCATCGCAGAACATGCCTGGGCGGACGAGACCGATCCTCTCGGCTCGAACGCAATCGACGTCCAGCTCAGCCGTCTTCGGGCCAAGCTCGTGAACGCCGGCGTCCGGATCGTGACCGTGCGCGGGGCGGGCTATCGATTGGAGGCCACGTGACGGCGGAGGGGACGCAGGACGTTCGCCGGCTCTCGATCCGCGTCGCCCTCACGGCCGCGGGTCTGGTTGCGATTGCCTACCTGGCGGTCTCGGTTGCGGTCGTCGCCATCGTCACCGGCAACCTGACAAAACAGATCGACGATCGCCTCACGAGCTACCTTGCCGCCGCAGCGGGCCAGCCGGTCGGACCGCCGATCCACGGCCCGACGAGCGGACCCGGCGACCGCCAGTTCGGGCCGCCGACGCTGGCCTGGCGCATCGATCCCGACGGCAGCGTGACGTACTTCGGTCCCACCGATTACGCCACCGACCTGCCCGCCTCGTACCGGTCGATCGCCGCGCCGCAGACCGTCACGATCAGCGGCACGCCCGTTCGAATCGCCGGCGGCAAGGTCGACGTGGACTACGTGGTGGTGGCCCAGACGATGGGCAACGTCACCGACGCGCAGAACACGATCGTGACTGCCGAAATCCTGATTGCGCCGATCCTGCTGGCGATCGTCTTCCTCGGTGCGGTTGCCATCGGGCGTCGGGTGGCCACGCCCATTGACCTGGCCCGTCGCCGCCAGCTCGAATTCACGGCCGATGCGTCCCACGAGCTGCGGACGCCGCTCTCGGTCATCGAGGCCCACACCAGCCTGGCGCTGGCCCACGATCGAAGCGCCAACTGGTATCGAACGGCGTTCGAGCGCGTCGATAACGAATCGAAGCGGATGAGGAAGCTGCTCGACGACCTGCTCTGGCTGGCCCGCTTTGACGCCACCCACTCGCCCCCGGACACTGAGCCGGTCGACCTCGGCATCCTGGCTGCCGCAACCGTCGATCGGTTCGGGGTGATCGCCGAGGCGCGGCGGCTCGAGCTGAAGCTCCAGATTGCCGATGGGAGCCTGGTCGTCACGGCCCCCGCCGAATGGCTGGACCGGCTGCTTGGCGTGCTGCTGGACAACGCCTGCAAGTACTCGCCGGAGGGCGGAACGGTGACGGTTGCGGTCGGTTCCGGCGCTGCTTCGGACCGCGGGCGGATCGTCCTGACGGTGGAAGATTCCGGGCCCGGCATTCCCGAGGAAGACCGTCCGCGGATCTTCGACCGCTTTCACCGAGCGACCGAGTCGCGCTCCGGTGCCGGGCTCGGCCTCGCCATCGCCGACGCCATCGTCCGTGCGACCGGCGGCCATTGGAAGGTGGGTGCGTCGCCGGCCGGCGGCGCCCGGATGTCGGTCAGCTGGCCGCGGTCGTTCCCCGGATCGAAGGAGCCGGTGGCCGCAACCAAGCCTGCCTCGAACGTGGTGCCTTCGGACTGAGGGCCCTGATCAGGAGCGGCGGCGATCCCGTCCCGTCCGGGCGGCACTTCGCGCCAATATCAGTGCCAATCGTAGGCAACCGGTTTCTCGATCCGACGGCCGCCGGATCGCGTGCTACACGCGGCGGGCCGACCTTGGACGGCCCCGCAACTCACTGGCATTGATATCGCGCCGCCCTTGATCGGCCTCGGCACCGCCTCCGCGACGAATATGGAGGGCGAAAGCCGCTCGCTGAGAATGCGGTTGATAATCCGCTCGCCGCGGGCCGTCAACCGTCACCGGCCGGAGCGGAGCCCACCCCGCGCTGGCGCCCATCGCCGCCCTCTCCGCGCGTAACGGATTCGAAAGAGACCCCGGCCGAGACTGCCGGCATGACCTCATCGAAATGCCCCGCGCCGCTCGTCGACATCGTCGTTCCCGTTTACAACGAGGAGCGCGATCTCGAGCCCAGTGTCCGGCGATTGCGGACGTACCTCGATGAGCACCTCCCGTTCTCGGCCCGCGTCACGATCGCCGACAACGCCAGCACCGACGCGACGTGGCAGACAGCGACCCGCCTGGAGCGGGAGCTCCCCGACGTTCGAGCCTTCCACCTCGACCGGAAAGGTCGTGGCCGCGCCCTGCGCGAGGCCTGGCTGGCAAGCGACGCGGCGGTCCTGGCCTACATGGACGTCGATCTCTCGACCGGCCTCGACGCCCTCCTGCCGCTGGTGGCTCCGCTCATCTCCGGCCACAGTGACATCGCAATCGGTAGCCGGCTGGCGCCCGGCTCGCACGTCGTACGAGGACCGAAGCGGGAGTTCATCTCACGCGGCTACAACCTGCTCCTGCGGACCGTCCTCCGCGTCCGCTTCCGGGATGCGCAGTGCGGCTTCAAGGCGATTCGTTCCGACGTGGCACACAGCCTCGTGCCCAATGTCGAGGATCAGGCCTGGTTCTTCGACACGGAACTGCTTGTCCTCGCGGAGCGGGCCGGCCTGCGGATCCACGAGGTGCCGGTCGATTGGATCGACGACTCCGATTCGCGGGTCGACGTCACCTCGACCGCGATCGAGGACCTCCGCGGGATGTGGCGCCTCCTCAGGCACCGCGATCCCATCGACATGGCCGGGCTTCGGCGACGCGGACCGGCGTCGGGGCTCGGCCTCCAGGTCCGCCGCTTCGCCGTTATCGGCGTCGTCAGCACCGCCGCCTATGCGGCGCTCTACCTCGTGCTTCGAACGGTCACGCCGGCGCCGGTTTCGAACGCCCTGGCGTTGGTCACCACGGCCTTCGGCAATACGGCGGCCAATCGCCGGCTGACGTTCGGCGTCCGCGGTCGCGGATCGCTCGTTCGCGACCACGCCGCGGGCCTGGCGGCTTTCGGTGTCGCCCTCGCCGTCACGACGGCCGGTGTCGCCGGACTCCGCGCGATCGACCCAGGCGCCGGCCGCCTCGTCGAGCTCGTCGTGCTCATCGGCGCGAACGCCGTTGCCGCCATCTCGCGCTTCGCACTCCTCCGGTCGTGGATCGCTCCGGACCGGGGGGCGTCACCTCCCACCCTCAAGACTCTCGAAAGGACCGTCTCATGACTTCGATCACCCGTCCCGGGGTTGGTACCGGGGTCCCGATCGATGGCAGCCCATCGCGCGCGCCTCGAGCGCGGGCGATCTCAGCCCTCGGGACCCTGATCCGCGGCCGAGCGGACGAGGCAGCCTGGGTCCGCTCGGCCCAGCTCGGAGTAATGGCGATCGCCGCTGTCCTCTACCTCGTCAACCTCACGGTCAGCGGGTTCGCCAACACCTATTACTCCGCAGCATCACTCGCCGCGTCGCAGAGCTGGTCGGCCTGGTTCTTCGGCTCGTTCGATGCCGCGAACTTCATCACGGTCGACAAGCCGCCGTTGGCGACGATGTTGATGAGCCTTTCCGTTCGGCTCTTCGGCCTGAACTCCCTCGCGATCCTCCTGCCGGAGGCGCTGGCCGGGGTGGCGACGGTGGGCGTGCTGTTCGTACTGGTCCGGAGGTCGTTCGGGCCGGTCGCGGCGGTCATCGCCGGTCTCGTCATGGCCCTCACGCCGGCTGCAGTCCTCATGTTCCGATACAACAACCCCGACGCGCTTCTGACCCTGCTGCTGGTCCTGGCCGCGTGGGCGGCCTTCAACGCCATCGAGTCGGGCCGATTTCGATGGATCATCGCGGCGGCGATCTTCGTCGGACTGGGCTTCAACACCAAGTACCTCCAGGCCTGGTTGGTCGTGCCGGCATTCGCCATCGCCTATTCGATCGCGGCGCCAGGCGGCATTCGCAGGCGGCTGGCCGGTCTCGTGGTGGCCGGCGTCGCGCTGATCGTGGCGAGCGGCTGGTGGGTCCTGGCCGCGGCGCTGATTCCGGCGGCCAATCGCCCGTACATCGGGGGCAGCACAACCAACTCGGCGCTGCAGCTCCTCCTCGGCTACGACGGGCTCGCGCGCATCTTTGGAGGCTCGGGCGCGGGTCCGGGCGGGGGAGGCGGGGGCGGCGGCGGCGGCTTCAGCGGCGCGACCGGGATCCTCCGACTCTTCAACTCGCAATTCGGTGGCCAGGTCAGCTGGCTGATCCCGTTCTCCATCGTCGGGCTCGTCAGCGGCCTGCTGATGCGCGGTCGGGCATCGCGCACCGACGGGAAGCGTGCTGCCTACCTGCTCTGGGGCGGGTGGCTCGCGGTCCACGCGCTCGTATTCAGTTTCATGTCGGGGATCGTGCACAGCTACTACTCGGTCGCGATGGCGCCGGCCATCGCGGCGCTGGTCGGCGCCGGAGCCGTCGACCTCTGGGCTCTCCGTTCTCGAAGCCGGTTCGGCGGCCTGGCTCTCGCGGCAACGATCCTGGCCAGCGCGATCTGGGCTTACGAGCTCCTCGCCCGCACGCCCGATTTCGCCCCGGGCCTCGGGCTGGCGATCCTCGTTGTCGGCGCGCTCGTCGCGGTCGTCGTGGCTGTCCCGGCGACCGTCGCCCGGTACCGCACCCAGCTCCTCGCGGCGGGACTCGGCATGGCGATCCTCCTTGCGGCGCCGGCGGCGTACGCGTTCGACACCATCGGTACCGGCTACTCGGGCGGCGATCCGCAGGCCGGGCCCGCAACGGCCGACAGCGGCTTCGGGGGCGGCGGCGGGCCCGGCGGCAACTTCGGCGCAGGGGGCCCGCGGGACGGTGGCTTCCGAGGCGCACCGCCGGGTACAGGGACCGGTTCGGCCGGCTCCGCCGGATCGGTGGGCAGGGCCGGCGCGGCTGGCGGTGCGGCCGGCGGCAACCTCGGCTCGAGCTCGGCCCTGGTGACCTACCTGACGGCGAACCGCGGGGACGCCACCTGGATCGTCGCCACAACATCGGCCCAGAACGCCGGGACGATCGAGCTCGCCAGCGGCGAACCGGTCATGGCGATGGGAGGCTTCATGGGCAGCGACCCGGCACCGACCCTCGCCCAGCTCCAGACCTATGTGAAGTCCGGCCACCTCCGCTACGTCCTCGTCGGCGGGGGCGGGTTCGGCCCGGGCGGGGCCTCGGGCTCCGGATCGAACAGCTCACAGATCGACGCCTGGGTGGCGTCGGTCGGGACCGTCGTCGATTACGGCGGGACGGGCGGCGCGACGCTCTATGACGTCTCGGGCGCCTTCGCGAGCGGCTCGTAGGCCGGACAGGAGGCATCCCTCCCATGCCCACCACACACCGCGGTGGCCGAGACGTTCTCGCCGCCGCGGGCTGGGACGCCGAGTCCTCGGAGCGCGACCGCGCCGACACTCGGCCCGGTCCGCCTCAGCCGATCCACTCCCCATCCCGGAGGCTCGGCCAATGGATACGTAGCAACCGCCGCACCCTCTCTTCAGCCAACCTTCAGAGAATCGCGAAAGGATCTTCAGATGGAATCGATTGATTTTCCGGAAACGGGGGCGCCGAACCAGGCTTCCTCAGCCGGAACGCCGCCTGCCGGCGCACCGCCGGGTGAGGGACCGCCGCCCACGTCGTTGTGGCCCAACGTCCCCGTGGCGGCTTCCCAGCCGCGTCGTGCTGGCTCCGGCCTTCGCCGGATCATGGCGACGATGCTGCTCGCCGGCGGCCTGCTGGCAGTCGGAGGCGTTGCGATCGTCAACGCGGCGAGTCCCGATCCGTCGACCTCGACGACGCCGAACGCCTCGACGACACCGAACGCGTCGGCGCCGACCCGACCGTCCGCCTCGGGCAGCCCGGGTGCGAACGGCACCCACAATTGCCCGAACATGCCGAACAGCTCGTCCGGCAGCTCCGGGTAGTCCCGGAGACTTGAGGGCGGCGG
>DATCPH010000302.1:0-23295 GCA_036570185.1 Candidatus Limnocylindrales bacterium
CCGCCCTCGTTGTGCCGACGATCGCCGCCACCCTGGCCGTGCCCGAGCAGCCGGGCCGGTCCATTTCGGCGGTCCTCGCCGAGCGCCTGGCCGAGAAACACTCGCTCCTGATCCTCGACAACTTCGAGCAGGTGGTGGCAGCTGCGCCCGAGATCGGGACGCTGCTCGAGGCTGCGCCGGGCGTGAGCGTTCTTGCCTCCAGCCGGGAGCCGCTGGCGATCGTTGGCGAGGCGATCTACCCAGTTCCGCCGCTCGCCGTGCCGGCCGAACCCGGGAGGCCGACCGCGGAACAGCTGAAGGGCCTGGAGGCGGTCGATTTGTTCGTCGAGCGTGCGAGATCGGTCCGCCCCGATTTCCGCTTGACAGACGCCAATGCACCGGCGATCGCGGCGATCTGCCGGCGCCTGGACGGTCTGCCCCTCGCGATCGAGCTCGCGGCGGCCCGTGCCAACCTCCTCGCCGCGGAGCAGATCCTTGCCCGCCTCGACAGCCGGCTCACATTGCTGGCCAGCTCGCGCCGCGACCTTCCCGACCGGCAGCGAACGCTCCGCGGCGCAATCGACTGGAGCCATGAGCTCCTGTCGGAGGTCGAGCGGGTGGTCTTCCGCCGCTTCTCGGTATTTTCGGGTGGCGCCGACGTCGAAGCGCTCGGTCCGGTGCTCGATCCAGATGGCGAACTCGGAGTGGACCTGCTGGACCTGGCCTCAGCCCTGGTCGATCGGAGCCTCATTCGGTCGATCGCCGATGGCAATGAGAACCGCCTGGCGATGCTCGAGACGATCCGCGAGTACGCGGCGGAACAGTTGACGTCGTCGGGTGAGGAGCCGCGGGTCCGCGACCGCCACGCTGCCTACTTCCGCCGACTTGCGGAAGGATCCCGGTACGTCCTGACCGACCCGCGACGCGACGAGATCCTGGATCAGCTCGACCGCGAACTGCCGAACCTGAGGGCTGCGCTGCGCTGGTCGCTCGACGGCGGCGACCACGAAACCGGCTTCGCCATCGCAAGTGACCTCGACGATTTCTGGCCTTCGCGCGGCCATCTCGTCGAGGGCCGTGCCGCCCTCAAGGTCCTCCTCGAGGCGAGCGCCGGCCAGCCGCCAACGCCGTTGTCAACACGGGCGACAATCGTGGCGGCCGGACTCGCCGCGTGGCATGTGGACTTCGCCACCGCAGCTGTGCTCGGCGCCGATGGGTTGCGCCTCGCGGAGGAGCTCGGCGACGTGCCGTTGTTGATCGAAGCCCATGGCCGGATGGGCTGGGCGACGGTCGGACCGCAGCCGGCGGTCGCCCGCATCCACTTTTCCACGGCCGTCGACCTTGCTCGGCGCGCCAACGACGATCGGTTGCTGCGCATCCCGCTGGGTGGGCTCTCGCTCGCGCTCGGCAACCTCGGCGAGTTCGACGAGGCGTTGTCGGTCTCCATTGAAGCCGTCGAGCTCAATGAACGAGCCGGCGACATCTACAACGCGAGCTTCGGCCGCTTCGGCATCGCCTGGGTGAAGTTGCAACGCGGCGACACCGCGGGCGCCCTGGGCGAGCTCCTCGTCGCGCTTCGGCAATTCCGTGCAGCCGGTGCCGACATTGGTATCGCTCTGGCCCTGGACTATTTCGCGATCATCGCGATCCAAACGGGCGATGCGGCCCGGGCTGTCCGCCTCGGGGCTTACGCTGACCGGTTGCGCCGCGAAGCCGGGGGCGGGACGTCGACCACGATCTCGAACATGGAACCACCCCTGGAGCAGGCCCGCCGGCTGACGGATCCGGCGGAATTCGATCTCGCGGTCAGCGAAGGTGAGGCGCTCGACCTCGATCAGGCAGAGCTCGAGGCCCTCGCCGTCGGCCAGAGCGCATAGCCGCATTCAGCAATGCCCCTCGCGACAGCACTCCACGGGACGGTAAAGCGGCGCCGGTCGCCACGATCTCGGCATCGTGTCGGGTCACGCCGCGCTAACCTCAGTCAGCGTCTCCCAATGTCACCCTGGACAGTGTAGGCGGCGGTGACCCGGACGCCCGAGACGCCAGTCACCGCGCGCCTTCGCGTTGGACCGACCTTAGTCGGACGCGCCGATCTTCGGAACGCGTTCGCCGAACGCTGGGTGGGAACGCTCCGCCGAGAGTGCCTCGACTGGATCCTCATCGTTCACCGCCACCAGCTTGAAGCGGTGCTCCGCGAGTACGAGACCCACTACAACGCGCACCGCCCCCACCGCGCCCTCGGCCTGCGGGCGCCCCAGTCGGGCCCCATCGCGCTCGTCGCCGCACGCGCGTCGCCCAATCGGGTAAGCCGACGGGATCGACTCGGCGGCCTGATCCACGAGTACGACCTCGCGGCATGACGGTCGGGTTTTGGCACCCACACCTTGTCGAGGCGATCGGTCCCGGCTGACGGCGGCCACGCGGTCGTCAGTCCGGGATTGTCCGATTGAAGGTCCGAAAGTCGATCTCGTCCTGGTTCGGTCCGCCACGGACCCCGGTGTCGAGGCCGTCGATCGCCGCAATGTCGTCGGCCGTCAGGGCGAAGTCGAAGACGTTCAGGTTCTGAGCAATCCGGGCCGGTGTCACCGACTTTGGGATGGCCGACCGGCCGCTGTCGATGTGCCAGCGCAGGACGACCTGGGCCGGGGTCTTGCCGTACCGCTCGGCGATCGCCGTGATGACCGGGTCCTCGAGCGCGTTCTTCGGCCCATCGCCGCCCGGCCCTCTGTAGACGTACACGCCGCCGAGCGGCGACCAGGCCTGGGTCACGATGCCGCGTTGATCGTGGACGGCGCGCAGTGCGGGCTGGCTGTAGTAGGGATGGACTTCGATCTGGTTGACGGCCGGCACGACGGAGAGGCGCGGGAGCACCATGTTGAGGTGGGCTGGGCCGAAGTTGGAGATACCGATCGCCCGCGCACGTCCATCCTCGAGGAGGCGCTCGAGCGCCCGGTAGGCGTCAACGGTCGCATCGAAGGCCTGCGGCAGCGGCTGGTGGAGCAGGTACAGGTCGATGTAGTCGACGCCCAGTTTGCGGGCGCTGACATCGAACGCGTGGAGCGCGGCGTCGTAGCCATAGTCGCTGACCCACACCTTCGTCTGGACGAAGAGTTCCGATCGCTCGACACCGCTCGCGGCGATCGCCGCCGCGACCTCCGGCTCGTTGCGATAGGAGGCCGCTGTATCGACCATCCGGTACCCGACCCGAAGGGCCTCCTCGACGGCGGCCTGCGTGACATCAGGTGGGGTCTGAAAGACGCCGAACCCGAGCGCGGGCAGTTCGACGCCGTTGTTGAGGGTGATGTTGGGCTGTGTGGCTGACATGTCGGATCCTTCGCGAGCAGTGGTTGTGTCGTGCCATGGAAGCAGCCGGCGACCGCCCGTGGAGGCTCTGGCTGACGGGGTACTGGCAAAGCCTCCCACACGTCGAGGCGAATCGCCTTTGAGAACACTAAGCAGCGGGTGCAGCGAACTCTCGCGGTAGAGTGTCAACCGTGACGAACTCCATGACAGAGGGAGCGACCATTCGCTTCGACGCCACGCTGTCCACGATCGACACCTCGACTGTCTTGCGGTTGCCCGAGATGGCGAGCAAGAACCTGCCGTCGCGCGGTCAGGTGGCCGTCCACGGAACGATCAATAGCGTCGAGTTCCAGACGGTGCTCGAACCAGACGGAACTTCTGGCCACTGGATGAGGGTCGATGACATCCTGCAACGAGCCTCTGGCATCAGCGCGGGTGACACGGCCACGCTCGACATCGTGGTGACCAAGGAATGGCCAGAGCCGAGCGTGCCACAGGATCTTGCGACGGCTCTGGCATCTGCCCCGCAGACCATCCGGGACCTATGGAGCGAGATCACCCCGATGGCGCGTTGGGAATGGGTGCGTTGGGTCAGTGCCACGAAGAACCCCGACACCCGCTTACGGCGGGTCGACGTGAGCATCTCGAAGATGGAGAGCGGGAGGAGACGGCCCTGCTGTTTCGACCTCTCCGCATGCACCGACCCGGACCTGTCGAGGAGCGGCAGGCTCCTCGAGCCAGGGGACGACCGCCCCTGATCGACGATCCGACGAGCAGAGTCAGGGACCCTGCACGCCGGTGGATAAGCGTCTCCCTGCCCGCTGGTGAGGTGCCACTAGTTTCGGTCAGCGCGATGTCACCGAACCCTAGCGGCTGAGCACGGAGCCATACCTACCCCTGTGCGAACGTTGCTGCGGCACGACGCGCTCATGGTGTTGCTATTCCGGGCGACCTGAGTGAGTGATGTCGGCGTCAACTCCACGTACCGAGGTGCCGCCGATGAACCCCCAGCTCCTGCCCGCCAACCCCCGCGACGACCGGCCCGCCTGGGAGAGGACGCTCTATGCCTTCCTCGCGGAGAAGGAGCGGCGCTCTGGATCGCGTCGGACGGTCGAGAGCTACGCCCGGATGCTATGGCTCTTCTTCGGCCGGGTCGGTTCACCCGAGACGGTGACGCCCGCCCATGTTCTCGCCTGGGCCCACGGGATCGGCGCTTCCGGGCGGGAGCCGTCGTCGGCGACGGTCGGCGCGCGGATCGCCTGTCTCTCCTCGTACTTCAGGTTCCTGATCAGGATGAACGTCGCGACCGCCAACCCGTGCGACGCCCTCGAACGACCGAGGACCGTCCAGTCGGTCGCCCGAGGCCTCAGTGCCGACGAGGTCCGCCGCCTCCTCGCTGTCGTGCCAGACACCGTGGCCGGGCGACGGGACCGAGCACTCCTCCTGACGTTCGTCCTCACCGGCCGACGGCGAGCCGAGGTCATGGGCCTCCGAGCCGGCGACCTATCGATCGAAGGCGAGACGGCCTTCTATTCGTACAGGGGCAAGGGAGGCAAGCGCGGCCGGCGGGAGCTCCCACGACCCGCTTACGAGGCGCTCTGCGCCACGGTGAGCGACGCTGGGCTCTCATTGGCGGAGATGGACCCGGGGGCGTCGCTCTGGCAGGCGGCGGCCGGTCCACGGGGCGTGACGAGCGCGACGTTCTATGCGAGGTTCAAGAGATACCTTCGGGCGGCCGGACTCACCCCGACCGGGCTCCACATCCTCCGCCACACGGCGGCCAAGCTCCGTCGGGACGCCGGGGCATCGATCGAGGCGGTCAGCAGCTTCCTCGACCATTCGAGCCTGGCGGTGACGAGCGTCTACCTTCGGCGGCTGGAAGGTGAGACTGACCGCACGTGGCCCGACGTCGCGATCGCGATCGGGGTCTGACCATCGTAGGTTGCGATGGCGCCCAAGAGCATCGCGATCGGGCGCATCGACCTCTCCGTGCGCTCGCTGTGCGACCGGCTGCTAGCCGCCTGGCCCGTCCTCCCCTGCCGCAGCGCGCTTCAGCGGGGCGCCCGATCCAAGGGCACGGAGAAGGCCAACGGCCCCTGGTGGCGCGCGCCCGCGGGCCGGGGTCTTGCGGTTCATCGCCGTCTGGGGTTCACGCCTGCTCGTCGGGTCCTGCGTAGAACCGGTACCTCGGGTTCAGGAGCGACTGCTGAGCCCGCTCGAAGGTGAAACGCATGTGTCGGTAGTCGAAGTATCCAGTGGTCGGGTGCTCGCTATTCCAGAAATCGAGGAGCTGCGGCCAGGTTGCCGGACGGTGCTGGAGCACGAAGTTGACGAGGTCGATGGACCGGCGACTGACGGGCCGATTGTGACCCGGGAGGACCTGTCGCTGTAGGTCGCGGTAGGCGCGCAGCACGGCCGCTGCCGGCATCCAGAGCTCAACCTCCATGACGAGCTTCGCGCGCCGCGGCCGGGTCTCGTGCCAAGTCTGCGGGAGGTGGAGCATGAAGGGTGTCGCCAGCGGGATGAGCCCCTCCAGGACGAAGGCTGCCGCCTGAGCCGGCTCCCAGGGATAGGACTGCGCAAGGGTCGCGGCGAGCTTCCGGAGCTTGTCGAGCGGCGACCCGGCCCAGACGTGGAGATCGTGGCTCACGTGCCTGTTCTGATACTTCAGAAGCCCGATTGACTCGGCGTCGATGGCGCTTCTGAAGCGTGGCTGACGAGCCTCAGGCAAATCCAGGTACGCCTCCGCCTCTTCGGCGCTCATGGGCGTATCGCGGCCGAGAACCTGCTTGCGAAAGCGAAGGATCTCCTCGTCACCGGCAGCGTGCTCGGCAGCCAGGCGACTGACTGCCTGGATCCGTGGCGAGAGATCGGCGGTCGGGCGAGCTGACGGCTTGACCACCCTTGACCTTCTGGCACGAGCCCGGAGGCTACCGTCCTCCACGCGCAAAAGGTCCGTCAGGAACCGGTACAGCTCTTCCTCGCCGATCGCATCCAAGGCGTCCGCGACGTAGGTCCGCTGATCGGCCATTTCCCATGCGGCCTGGCTCACGGACCGCCCGAGGCGTCGCTCCATCCGACGACGCAGAGCGATGTGCTCGTTATTCACTCCCATTACGAGCACTCTACTGTGCGGACACGCCGGACGTCCAGCCGGCGCAGCGCACGAGGACGACGCGATGGAAACCCGATTGCTCAAGGTCCCGGACGTGGCCGCCCGGTTGACCCTGAGCCGGTCGAAGACCTACGAGCTCATCCAGACGGGCGAGCTGCGCGCCATCCGGGTCGGTCGGGCACGGCGGGTGCCGGAGTCGGAGGTCGAGCGATTCGTCGCACTCCGCATGGCCGAGGCCGATCGCGAACAGCAACGACCCCAGGCTCTGGGCCGCGACCACAGACAGTGCTCGTGATCGCGCTGCTTGAGAGTGCCCTGCGGATAGCAGCCGCGGGATGGGCCGTGCTCCCGCTGTACACGCCGGTTGACGGCGCGTGTGATTGCCGGCGGCCCGATTGCTCGTCACCGGGGAAGCACCCGCGGACCAGGAACGGCCTCAATGATGCGACCACGGACACCGATCAGATTCGTAAGTGGTGGGGTATTTGGCCCGACGTGAACATCGGCGCGGTGGTTCCGCATGGGCTCGTCGTGGTTGACGTGGACATGGCCGACCTCTCAACGGTCTTTGCAGCGGACGAGGTACCGCACACGGCGACCTCCAGGACTGGCCGCGGCTGGCATCTGATCTACTGCACTTCCACCCCGCCCCGGCCCAAGGTCGGGGTCAGGGCGCATGTCGATCTGCGCGGGCCAGGCTCGTACATCGTCGTCCCGCCCTCGCTCCACGTCGGTGGCGCGCGCTACGAGTGGGTCGTCCCCATCGAGGATGGGATCAGCGACGCGCCAGGGTGGGTCGTTGAGGCCGCGCGGTCACCTCGAACGGCAGGCGATCGTCCGGGCAACTCCGACAACACCATTCCGGAAGGCCGACGGAACGCCAGCCTGACGTCGCTGGCCGGCGCCATGCGTCGTCGGGGCATGACCGCCGCGGAAATTGCAGCCGCGTTGTTGGCGGTGAATGCTGACCGCTGTCAACCGCCGTTGTCCGACGACGAGGTTCGCGCGATCGCCGCCAGCGTGGTGCGCTACGAGCCCGAGACGAGCGCCGACGGGCGATCCCGGCCCGCCGAGCAGCTCCAACCCGACGAGGCCGAAGGCGAGCTGGAGGCCGATCAGATCGGGCACCTGAGCCGCCAGTCGCTGGCGGCCCTCCGCTTCGTTGATCTCCTGGGCGAACGGGTCCGGTTCGACCATGGCCGGCGCATCTGGCTCATCTGGCACGGCCACCGCTGGCGACCGGACCGGGACCAGGAGATCCGACGGCTCTGGCTCGAGGTTCTCGGTACCCGCTATCACGAGGCGCTCAAGATCACCGACGGCGTCATCCGGGAGCGGACGCTCGCAGCGATCATGGCCGCAGGCGCGACGGATGACGCGATCGGGGCGGGGCTCCGGATCGCCGCGTCAATGGAGCCCGCCGCGACCGCAGGCGACGCGTTGGGACCCCGATCCCTGGACGCTCGGCTGCGAGAACGGACTCGTCGACCTGCGGACCGGCGCGCTACGGGTGGGGCGACCCGCGGACATGGTGAGTCGCTCGACGCGGCTCGAGTATGACCCGCGGGCAACCTGCCCCCGTTGGGATCGCTTCCTCGTCGAGGTGTTCTCCGCCGATGACGAGCTCATCGGCTGGTTTGCCCGCCTGGTCGGCGCCTCGCTCGTCGGGACCTCGAAGGAGATCGTGGCCGTCCACTACGGTTCGGGCAACAACGGCAAGTCCGTCGCCTTCCGGACCCTGGGTCGCGAGGTGGCCGGCGAGTACAGCGTCGAGATCCCGGTCGAGACGGCTGTCAACGCCCATCGGGTTGCCGGCGCACCGACGTCGGACCTCATGCGGCTGCGCGGGGCGCGTCTCGCGTTGACGAGCGAACCCGAACAGGGCGCCAAGCTCAAGGGCGGGACGCTCAAGCGCCTCGCGACGATCGATCTGATGACCGGCCGCGAGCTCCACGGGCGCCAGGAGGAGTGGCCGCCAACCCATACGCTCCACCTCGCGACCAACCACCTGCCCGCTGCCGACGATGCTTCTGAGGGATTCTGGCGTCGGATCGCCCTGATCCCGTGGGCGGTCCGGTTCGCTAAGCGCGGCGAGCCAGGCGATGGACCGGCCGACGACCCTGGACTGGCGGCCATCCTCGCAGGGGAGGCCCCCGGCATCCTCGCCTGGGCGGTCCGAGGAGCCGTGGCCTACGCAACCGTCGGGACGCTTCACCCGTTTCCGGCGGCTGTCGCGCGCGAGACGGCCGCCTATCGGGAGGACGAGGATCCGCTTGGCGGGTTTCTGCACGAGTGGGTCACCCCGCAAGCGGATGCCTCGACGCCCGGGCCGAAGGTCTACGAGCATTAGTTGCTTGGGCCGGTCTCAGCGGGTCCAAACCGATGACGGCCCCGGTCTTCGGTCGAGCGTTCACCGAGCGCCATGATCGGCTCGGCTTCCCCGTGCGTCGACGGAAGGTCCACGGCAGTCCTGTGTATGAGGGGCTGATCGTCGGGAGGCCCGCCGAATGAGCAGGGAGGGGGGAGCAGGGGGAGCATTTCGCCGGTTTCCCAGGTCGCTCTTCGCGTGTATTGCGAGCAGACCGAGAAACAGCCCGCTTGCTCCCCCTGCTCACCCCCGAGACTCCGGTGACCCGATGGCTCCCGTCGAGTGCGGCGCCCTCGCATGACCGCTCAGGCGCAACTGCGCGTGGATCGCGATCCGCTCGTCGCCGCCCTCGCGCGCTACCTCGAGGCCCTCCACCGGCGCTATCCCGGTGGCCCCGACGAGCTTCGTCGGGAGGGACTTGACGCCAGAGCAAAGGTGTCCCAGATGGTCAGGCTCAGGAAGGACCCCGCCGCATGAGGCACCTGCCGCGCTCGCTTGACGAGATCGGCGGTCTACGAGCCGCGCGCTGGATCCGGGAGTCCACGGTTGGCCAATACGACCGCTTCGGACCCGCCAGCCAGCGCGAGCAGCAGGATCGCTTCATCGAGCGCCACGGCCTCCTCGAGACCGGGCTCACCTTCCAGGTCGCCCACAGCGGCACGACGGTCTGGCGCTCGCCGACGATGACCGAGATGCTCGCCGAAGCGAGGGCCGGTGCCTTCGACCTGCTTCTCGCGGGGTACTCCGATCGATGGCAGCGGAACCTCCGTCGGACCCTCGAGCTGCTTGAGGACGGCCTGCACCCTGTAGGCGTGGCACTCGTGATGTGCGACCGGCGGATCCTGAGTTCGGACCCGCACGACTGGGACGAGCTCGTGGCGGAGGCGGCGGGCGCCGAACGGTATAGCCGCCGCCTCAGTGAGCGGATCACGGACGGCTACGCGGCGAAATTCGATCGCCGTGACGACCCGGGTGGGCGTGCCGGGTTGGGCTTTCGACGATTGCCCGAGCCGCCGCACACCCTCGAGATCGACCCCGATCGAATGTCCATCGCCGTCGGCCTGTTCGAGCGGTACGCACTCGGCAACGTGAGCGCGACGCAGCTCGAGGCAGAAACCGGCCTAGCCGCGACGCGAATCCGGATGATCCTGATGAACCCGCTCTACAACGGCTGGATCCGCCGACACCGCGGCCCGAGCGAGACTCGCCGCCCGGCGGCATGGCGTTCCCGACCGCCCGTCTCGGACGATCTCTGGGTGCGGGTCGAGGACGTGCGGCGGGCAAGAACGCAGGGTGGGGGACCCCGCCACCGTGGGCGGCTGGACCTGCTCGCGGGACTCCTGGAATGCTCCTGCGGGCGGCGGATCCGGTCAGACGGCCGGATGGGCAATACGGATCGGGTCGCCAAGTTGCACACCGAGCCGTGCGGCGCCTGGGGTTCGAAGGCACGCATCCCCGCATCCACGTGGGAGGTTCCCATCGTCGCCCAGCTCGGGTCGCTTCGGGTGGACAACGCCATGCGCGCCCAGATCACCGCGGTGCTGTCTGCGGGCGAACGTCCCGTGACCATGGATCGTGCCCGTCTCGAACGCCAGATGCGCGAGCTCGCGCTGGAGCACGCCGCAGCGCGTCTGGACGACGCGGAGTACCTCGCCCGGATGGCGCACCTCCGCGGAGAACTGGAGATCGTCGGGGCGCAACCGGCCCGAGACCTGCCGGCGCGTCGCGCGACGGAGTGGCTCGACGCCCTAGCCGAAACCTGGCAGAAGACCGATCTGGTAGAGGAGAAGTCCGACGTGATCCACGCTGTCTACGAGCGGATCGTCATCGAAGGGCCGCGGTTCGTCGGCCTGCGCCTCACACCGGCCGCGTACCGGCACGGACTCGCGCTCGCGCTGCCAGATGCTGTTATGGCGCGCCCGACAGGATTCGAACCTGCGACCTTCGGCTCCGGAGGCCGACGCTCTATCCACTGAGCTACAGGCGCGAGGCCGCGATGATACCGGTCGAGCGGAGTTTCTGGACCCCGCCCGGCCACCATTCACATTGGAGAATCGCCCGATGTTTGACGACAGACAGAGCAATGACCCGGAATCCGGCGGGGCGACGATCTCCGCACCGTCGAGCAGGCCCGGCCTGGTCCGCTCGATCGCTCATCGCCTGGCGGGCGACCGGCTTGCTCTCCCGGTCGAGGGGCGCCTCCCGTCGTTCGATGGCGCAACCGGATGGCTGAACTCGGAGCCACTGACGCCCCAAGGACTCCGCGGACGCGTCGTCCTCGTCGACTTCTGGACCTATACCTGCGTCAACTGGCTGCGGACGCTCCCGTATGTCCGGGCATGGGCCGCGAAGTACGGTGACGACGGGTTGACGGTGATCGGCGTCCACACGCCCGAGTTCGGCTTCGAGCGAAACATCGACAACGTCGGCGCGCAGTCGCGCACCGCAGGCGTCGAGTACCCGATCGCGGTCGACAGCGACTTCGCCGTTTGGAGCGCCTTCGCGAATCACTTCTGGCCGGCCGGCGATGCCGCCGAGTCCTCTGCCGCTGCAAGCGTGCCCAATGTGGGGTCCCTTTCGAGCGCGTGAAGTGTGCGCTCGTCAGTCCAGATGCCGCGAAGCACCCCGATGGTTCGGTCGACACTCCGTCGAAGATCGGGGAAGGTGCCGCCACGCTCGTAAAGCGAAAGACTTCCGACCTACCGAGGACCCATGACATGCTCAACGGGCTCGAAGTGATGATGTTCGCCGACGCCATGGAGTGGGAGACGTGGCTGGCCGACCACCAGGAGAAGCGTCAGGGCGTCTGGCTGAAGATCGCGAAAAAGGGTTCCCGGGTGCGTTCGGTCAACGCGGCCGAAGCGACCGAGGTCGCAATGTGCTTCGGTTGGATCGATGGCCAGCGCAAGTCGGGCGACGAGTCGACCTTTCTCCAGAAATACACGCCGCGCCGCCCGAGTAGCTCGTGGTCGAAGGTGAACGCGGACCGTGTTGAGGCGCTCATCCTGGCCGGTCGAATGCGCGACTCCGGCTTGGCCCAGGTCGCCGCTGCGAAGGCCGACGGCAGGTGGGATCTCGCATATGAATCGCAACGCAACGCCGCCGTCCCGGTCGACCTCGAGGCAACCCTGGCGGGCAACACGGGGGCGAGACAGGCATTCGACTCGCTTGGCAGGTCCGATCGATACGCGCTCATTCTGCGTCTGCTCAAGGCGAGGACCCCGAGCCGCCGGGCCGCGCAGCTCGGCAAGATCGTGGCGATGCTCGAGGCGCGCCGGAGCGCTTAGGCGTTCGCGTTCGCTTTCGCTGCCGTCCGGTATGCCACGAGTCCGGCCGCGGCGCCAAGCGCGATCAGGAAGGCGTCGGTGGTCCACGCCGCAAGCTCACCTGCCTGCTGCACGGCGAGCAACGCGTAGAGGACGATCCAGACGGCGGAAACCAGGTTGGCGGCGGATGCCGGCACCGCTCGCGGGCGCGCGATCAGAAGCAGGCCAAGCACCGCGGCGACCACACCGACGACCACCGTGGCGACCCACTGGATCGGGTCAATTCTGAAGATGAGCGTCAGCGCGATCGCGAGTGCGGCTGCCACGAGCCAGAGAGCTCCGGCGACTCCAGGTCTGTTCACTCGGTGACTCCAGGCTGGCTCAACTCGTTGCGGGCCCTGGGTCCGCGCCCTGAGCGGTCGCCGTCCATGGTACCGGCCGCCCTTCGGGACCTTCGACCGTCTTCGGCGGGCTCACGCTTCAATGAGCGCGACTCTGGGCTTGGGCGACCACTGTCGTGGTTGCACGGCCGAGGTAAGCGGACAGGACTGCGATGAGAACGACGATCACTCCGATCCACTGCCGGGTCTCGAACTGCTCATCGAGCAGAGTGAGGCCTCCCGCGACGCCGAAGACTGGGATCAGGTAGAACGAGACGGCCGCGAGCGAGGCTGGCACACGCCGAAGCGCCGTTAGATAGAGCCAGTACGCGGCCGCATAATACAGGACTCCAGAGGCTACGGCGCTAACCCACCCGATCGGCGTCACCGCGGGGACCTGGATGCCTCCCAGGAAGAGCGATGTTGCGATCAGGACGACCAGGGCGAACGCGAGCGCGTAGGCCTGCTGGCTGGCCACGACCTGGGCCGTTGAGTCAGAAGCCGCGATCCAGCGCCGGGCGATGATCGTGTATGCCGCGCAGCAGCCAACGCCCGCAAGGCTCAAGAGGACGCCCGGCAACTGCCCGCTGCTGGCGGGGTCATAGAGGACGAGCACCATGCCGGCGACAGCGACGACCGAGACCGCCACGAGCGCCGGCCCGATCCGTTCGCGCAGGAAAACCACGGCGAAGACAAGGATCATCAGCGGCTCGAGCGCCCAGATCATGACCGACAAGCTGGCCGAGATCGAAACCAGTCCGAGCAGGCCCAACGCGTAGGCGAGCCCTGGGTTGAGGATCCCCAGTCGGCCCAGGAGCGGAGGTGCGTCGCCACCACGAAGGGCGATGCCCCGGAAACGCATGAGCGCGAGGAGGACCATGAGGCTCGCCGCCAGCTGGATCGGCAGCAGGGTGAGCGAAGGGATCTCCTCCAGCGCCCGTTTGCTCATGACCGTACCGAGGCCCCATGACGCGGCGGCCAGGATCAGGGCACCGAGGTCCCTCGGGGCGAATGAGGAGCGGAACGTGGCGTCGCTCAGCGGTTCAGGCGGTTGGCTGGACGACCGGAATGCGGCGCGCGGGCTTTGCGCCGGTGGCGGGCGCGAACGCCCGGCCGATTGCGTCAAATCGGACCATCGCGTCGGGCCGGATGCTGTACCAGATCCAGGTGCCCCGCCGCTCGCCGTCGATCCAGCCCGCTTCGCGCAGGACGCGGAGGTGGTGGGAGACGGTCGGCTGGCTGACGTCGTAGCCCGCGGCGATGTCGCACGCGCAGACCGGGCCGGCCAGGGATAGCTGGCGAAGGATGGCCAGACGGGTGGGGTCGGCAGCCGCCTGCAGCAGCAGAATTTCGGGATCGGTGTGGCGTTTCACTCGGCCACTATATCGACCGGCACCTATATAGCCAACCGTCGGCAGCGTTCCGCCGCAGACGAGGGTCAGCCAAACGTGCAGTCGACGATGACCTTGCCCAGCGCCTCCTCGAGGACCGCGAGCTCCTGATCACTTAGGCGGGCCACGAAATACTTGGCGATCCCGTGGGCATGGGCCGGCGCTGTCTCGGTCAGCCGGGCGACGCCGGCATCGGTGAGCGCAACCATGACGCCCCGTCCATCGCCATTGGCGTCGGCTCGACGAACCAGGCCTTCATCGACCAGCCGGGCGACGCGACGGGTCATGCCCGACCGGGAGATGAGCGCCTTGTTCGACAGCTCCGTCATGCGCAGCTCGCCGTCGGCGATCGCCAGCTGCGCCAGGACGTCGTAGTCGGCCAGCGCAAGCCCGGTCTGTTGCTCGATGTCCGTCTCGAGCTGGCGCATGAGCGTCGCGTGGGCTCGCAGGAGCGATCGCCATGCCCCGAGCCCGCGCCCGCCGGGTAGTTCGTTCGCAACCAGCCGTTCCACGAGTCCGGCGAGGTCTGTTCCTGAAAGTACTTGCATGTGCAACCAGATGCGGGTATGGTATTTGCGATTGCAAATATATCAGTGGAGCCAGCCAGAAGGAAAGAATTGTGGTCGCCGAACTCCTACCCGACATCGAAAGAGACGCCGTGCGCCGTTTTGGGACTGTGGCGGATGACGCCCGAGTACGGCGGGCTGCTGCCGCCCTCGAGGCCAACGGAATCGACGTGCTTCGAGCTGCGAACGCGGCGGAAGCGAAGCAGATCGTCCTCGATCTCATCACGGACGGATCGCAGGTTCATCACGGCGCATCGTTGTCGCTCGACGTGTCGGGCATCACCGACGAGATCGACAAGTCCGGTCGCTACGAGTCCCTCCGGCCGCGGCTCTGGAGCATGGACCGCCAGACCCGGGCCGACGAGATCCGCCGCTTGTCTGCGGCGCCAGACGTGATGCTCGGCAGCGTCCATGCCGTCACCGAGACGGGATCGTTGCTTGCGGCCTCGATGGGGGGCAGTCAGCTGGGACCCTATGTCAGCGGCGCCGGTCGAGTGATCCTCGTGGTCGGGACGCAGAAGATCGTCTCGGACGTGGAGGAGGGCCTTCGCCGGATCGACGAGTACGCGTTCCCGCTCGAGGACGCCCGCGCCCAGGCTGCGTACGGCATTCACAGCGCGGTGAACAAGGTTCTGATCATCAACCGGGAGATCACGCCCGGCCGAATCACGGTCGTCTTCGTCGACGAGGTCCTCGGGTTCTAGCGCAAAGCGATTAGCACCGAAGGAGCCACCTCAATCATGGCCCCATCCGCGCGACCTTCTCCAGTGCCTGCCGATTCCCGCTGGCTCGCCCTCATCGTCCTCTGCGCCGGAATGCTGATCATCGTCCTCGATGCGACGATCGTGAACGTCGCCCTGCCCTCGATCCGGAGCGATCTTCGCTTTTCCCAGTCGAGCCTGGCCTGGGTGGTGAACGCCTACCTGATCGCGTTCGGTGGCGTCCTGCTCCTGGCAGGACGACTCGGCGACCTCCTCGGTCGGCGGCGGGTCTTCATTGCCGGTATCGCGTTGTTCACGGCAGCCTCCCTGGTCTGCGGGTTGTCCCTGGGCCAGGAAATGCTGGTGGCGGCAAGGTTCATCCAGGGCGTCGGAGGCGCTTTGACCTCTGCCGTGATTCTCGGCATGGTCGTGACGATGTTCAGTGAGCCGCGCGAGCGAGCACGCGCGATCGGCATCTACAGCTTCGTCGCGGCAGCGGGCGCATCGATCGGGCTCCTTGCCGGTGGCGTCTTGACCCAGGCGCTCAACTGGCACTGGATCTTCTTCGTCAATATCCCGATCGGCATCGCCACCGTGTTCTTTGCCTTGCGCCTGCTCGGATCCGACCGCGGGATCGGGCTCGGCAAGGGTGCTGATTTGATCGGTGCGTTCCTGGTGACGGCGGCCCTGTTGGTCGCGGTCTACGCGATCATCCGGACGACCGACTTCGGCTGGGGATCGGCCCACACAATTGGGTTTGGGGCGGCCGCGATCGTATTGCTGATCGCCTTCGCCGTGTACGAGTCGCGGGCCGCGAACCCCCTCGTCACACTCCGCATCTTCCGATCGCGGAATGTGTTCGGGGCGAACGTCGTGCTGTCGCTCATCTTCGCCGCCCTGTTCGGGATGTTCTTCCTGGGCAGTCTCTACTTCCAGCGCGTCCTTGGTTACGATCCGCTCGGCATCGGGCTGGGATTCCTCCCGTTCAGTCTCTCCATCGCAATACTGTCGCTCGCGTCCGGGCCCCTGCTCACGCGTTTCGGCGCCCGTGCGGTGCTCCTGCCCAGCCTCGCCCTGATGGGCCTGGGGCTGGCGTCCTTCGCGCGGGTGCCAGTCGAGGCTGACTACGCCGTCGACGTACTGCCCGCGATTCTCCCGCTTGGCGTGGGATTCGGGCTCGCGTTCCCGTCGCTGATGGCGCTTGGGATGTCGGGTGCGACAGAGCACGACTCCGGCCTCACATCCGGGCTGCTCATGACGACCGAGCAGGTTGGTGGAGCGTTGGGCTTATCGGTCCTCGCTTCGCTCTCGGCGTCGCAGACGAACGGGCTGCTCGCCGCGTCGGTCGCCGAGCCGGCAGCGCTGACGAACGGCTATCGACTGTCGTTTGCCATCGGCGCGGTGCTCGTGCTCGTCGCGCTCGTCGTCGCGGGCACGCTCCCTCGGCCGGCCAGGGAAGCGGTGGAAGGTGCGGCGCAGGAGCGCGATGGCCGCCTCGGCAATGCGGCCTGAGCCGACGCTGGGTGTCGGGATCATCGGGGTCAACCCCGCCTGGGGCTGGGCCGCCACCGCTCACATCCCTGCCCTGCGCGCGCTGCCGAACTACGAGATCCGGGCGCTCAGCGCATCCAGCCCGGAATCCGCGCGCGCGGCAGGCGAAGTCTTCGGGGTCAGCGCGGTGTTCTCCAACCACGAGCAGCTGGTGACGCAGCGGGACGTGAACGTGGTGGCGGTCACGGTAAAGGTCCCGCACCATCGAGAGCTCGTATCCGCCGCGCTTGCGGCCGGCAAGGCTGTCTACTGCGAGTGGCCACTTGGGCGCGACCTCGACGACGCGCGGGCGATGGCCGAGCTCGCCAAACAGCAGGGACTGCACACCGTCGTCGGATTCCAGGCCCGCCAGGCCCCGGCGATCGAGTTCGTCCAGCAACTCCTCCGCGACGGATATGTCGGCGAGGTCCTGTCGACGACGATGGTTGGGCTGTCGATCCCGGCCGACGTTGTGGTCCAGCCAAACGCGTACATGCTCGACAAGAGGAACGGAGCCAACCTGCTGACCGTCGCCGTCGGCCACAGCATCGACATCCTCAACTACGTCTTGGGCGAGTTCCACGACCTGTCGGCCGTGTCGGGTCTTCGCCGGCCGCTCATCACGATCAAAGAGACCGGCGAGCAGATCGTGAAAACGGCGGTCGACCAGGTCGCCGTCATCGGCACCCTCAAGTCGGGGGCGACCGCCAGCGTCCACATCCGTGAGGCAGTGGCCGGTGGCACCGGGTTGCTGTGGGAAATCAACGGAACCGACGGAACGCTCCGGATTAGCGCTGACGCCGCAATCCCCGGAATCTTTCCCCTGACGATCGCCGGCGCACGAGGGCAGAACGAGCTCGTCAAGCTTGCAGTCCCGGCGGAGCTGACCCAGAAATGGCCTACACTGACTGGCCTGGAAGGAGCGCCGGCCTACAACGTCGGGCGCGCCTACGCCGCGTTCGCGTCCGACATCAGCAACGGGACGCATACCGTGCCGGACTTCGCCGACGCCGTCCAACGCCACGAGCTCATCGCCGCCATCGAGAGGTCAGCGGCGTCCGGTGAGCGCGTGATGACGTAGCGAACGGCGTCGCTCCCCAGGCTGGTCAGCCCTCTGGACGCCTCGGTCCCTCCACGCGGTGGTTGAAGAGCACGGCCAAGATGTCACCACATGGCGAATGTAGTTGCACCTACAACCAACCCGAGGTAACGTAATTCCACGTACCACGACGATGAAACGATCCCTGGACGACGAACTCGAAATCGATCCGACCGTGCCGCCGAGCGGTTTGGGTTGCGTCGAGTGCGTGGCATCCGGTGGCTGGTGGTTCCACCTGCGGCGCTGCGCGCAGTGCGGCCACATCGGCTGCTGCGACTCGTCGCCATCCCGGCACGGAAGTGGCCACGCCGCCGAAGCCGGGCACCCGATCGTCCAGAGCTACGAACCCGGCGAGGACTGGTTCTGGGACTACGCCAGGGAGGAGTACCTCGACGGTCCCGAGCTGGCTCCTCCGGTCCATCACCCGATCGACCAGCCCGTGCCCGGACCGGCGGGAGCCGTGCCGCGAGACTGGCGGCGACGCCTGCACTGAGAGGCGGCCGACACGGAATAGCCAGCGTCACTCCGCGGCAGGCGCCAGCACATAGACCCGGCCCTGCTTGCGGTCGAGGTCCTCGAGCTCGGTCGTCGTCCGGACGTCGTATGAGGCAAGCTCGCGGAGGGCGCCGGTCGGCAGGTAGCGACGCCCAGGGTCGCCCACGAGGACATCGATCCCACGAGCGCGCGCCCGTTGCAGCCACGGCAGGACACGCTCGGCGAGCCCGGCGTCATACCAGCAGTCCCCGGCAAGAATGACGTCGACCTCAGGTGCTTCCTCGTCAAGCACGTCACGACGAACAACCCCCATGCGGCGGCCGTTGGCGCGAGCGTTGAGCTCGATTGCCGAGACCGCCAGGAGATCGATGTCTGCGGCGGTCACCGCGGCGGCGCCCGCCTTCATGGCGGCGATCCCGCAGAGCCCCGACCCGGACGCCAGGTCGAACACCCGGCGGCCAGCCACCGCCTCGGGCTGCTCGCGGAGATACCTGCCGATTGCCAGCCCACCGGCCCACGCGAAGGCCCAATAGGGCAATGGCGCGTCGGGATTCCGTGTCGCGATCTGGACGGCATGCCAGAGCGGCAAGGCTTCATCTGCAAGATGGAGGCGGATCTCCTCGAGCCCGGGGACCGGTCCAAGACGGGTATGGCGGAGGACGAAGGCGCGAGCCGATGCGGCCATACGGCTGACTTTACCCCGGCCAATTCCCGCCTGGGGGCGCCGTTAACGGAGCACTCCTATAGTCGCCTGAAATAACCGAATCTGTGCCGTCCCTCGCAGGAGGATTCCGATGCTGGCAAACAGTCCCGCCTATTCCGGGTTCTCGACCAACGACATTGCCAAGACCAGGACGTTCTACTCGGAGACCCTTGGTCTGGACGTCGCGGAGCAGTTCGGGATGCTGACCGTCAAGCTGGGCGGCGGAGGCACGGTCTTCATCTATCCCAAGGAAAACCACGAGCCGGCGACCTACACGGTCCTGAACTTCCCCGTCGACAACATCGACCAGGCGGTCGACTCGCTCACGAGTGCCGGTGTCCAGTTCGAGCGCTACGAAGGTACGCAACAGGACGAGCGCGGGATTGCTCGTCCGCCGGCCGGAAGCAACATGGGGCCGCCGATTGCCTGGTTCAAGGATCCCGCCGGCAACATCCTGTCGGTCATCGAGGGATCGATGTAGTTTCGACCGACTGCGCGTGGCGGTTTGACGAGAGTCATCGCCATCGCCGAGGATTGCAGCTCGCGATCCGCCGCCGATCGCTCGACAGGCTGCCCAGCCTGGTTCCAACCCCTTCGCCCTGAGGGCTCCAAATGACTGATTCCCTGGCATCCGACGCTCCTGCCGTCGATCTCGAACCGCGAGCCAAGCTCGAGATCCTCGGCGCAATCCTCCTTGCGCTGTTCCTGTTTGCGCTCGACCAGACGGTGGTCGGGACCGCGCTGCCACGGATCGTCACCGACCTCCACGGCAACAGCCTCTATACATGGGCAGTCACCGTCTACCTGCTGACGGCGACCATCAGCGGACCCATCTACGGGAAGCTGTCCGACCTCTTCGGGCGCCGGCCGATCTTCATCTGGGCCGTGAGCCTCTTCCTCGTCAGCTCCGTCTTCGCCGGACTGAGCCAGGAGATGTGGCAGCTCATCGTGTTCCGCGGCCTCCAGGGCCTCGGTGGAGGCGCCGTCTTCCCGGTGGCGCTGGCCGTGGTCGCAGACCTGTACACGCCGGCCGAGCGCGGCAAGTACCTCGGCTTCTTCGGGGCGGTGTTCGGGGTGTCGTCCCTCGTTGGACCGGCGATCGGTGGCGTGATCACGGACCAGTTCAGCTGGCACTGGATCTTCTTCGTCAACGTCCCGGTCGGCCTCATCTCGCTGGTGATCCTGTGGCGCCTGCTACCGCCGATCCGGCGACCCGAGGCGGCTCGCCAGATCGACTACGTAGGAGCGGCGGTCTTTACCTTTGCCATCGCGCCCTTCCTCATCGGCCTGACCAACAAGCAGTCGGGCGATTGGACCGACCCGGCCGTGGGCGGCCTGGTGGTCGTGGGCCTGGCCTTCGCGGTCCTCTTCCTCTGGATCGAGTCGCGGGTGCCGGAACCGATCGTGCCCCTCTCACTGTTCCGCATCCGCACGTTCTCGATCTCCGTTGCGGCGATGTTCCTGGCGGGAGTCGGCTTCTTCACGGCGGTGATCTTCCTGCCGCGCTGGTTCCAGACCGTCGCGGGCGCGAGTGCGACCGAGTCCGGCTACAACATCCTGCCGTTGCTCGCTGGCCTGATCGTCAGCGCCATCGCTTCGGGCCAGATCGTGGCCCGCGTCGGGCGCTACAAGGCGCTGATCTTCGGGTCACAGCTGATGCTTGGGCTGGGGTTGTACCTGCTGACGAATCTGCGGGCGGACACCGACCGACCCATCCTGTGGCTGTGGATGCTCGTCGCCGGCCTCGGGATCGGACCGTCGTTCGCGGTCTTTACCCTGATCGTCCAGAACGCGGTGGCGCCCGACCGGATCGGGGCCGCCACGGGCAGCCTCACCTTCTTCCAGCAGATCGGGGGGACCGTCGGCCTCACGATCGCCAGCACCATCTTCGCCAGCCGCTTCATCGCGGAGATTCCGGCGCAGCTGGCCAAGTCGGGGGTCCCGCAACAGTTCATCGCGCAGTTTCCGGTCGGCGGCGGCGGCGGCGGCGGGCTCGATCTCACGGGCACGGGCGATCTCGGCAAGCGCATCCTCGCCGCGGTGCCCGAGGCGTTCCGGCCGGCCGTCCAGCCGATCATTCCGAACATCGTCCACGGCATTCACGAGGCGTTTTCAATCGCCCTTGCGTCGACCTTCTGGGTTGGAATCGTGGGGGCGCTGATCGCTGCAGTCCTCGTCCTCTTCCTCCACGAGGTCCCCATGCGGGAGACGTTCCACATGGAACCGGAAGCCGCCCAGGGGCGCCCGGAGGATGCGCTCGCCTGACAGCGAGGCACGCCGGCCGACAGCGCTCGTCACACAGTCCGGGTCGACCCGTCACAGTACGGGCCGATTTCGGCGCATCCACGACCACCCCAGCCGAGCGTGAATTGGCATGACCTCCGATCCGCGGCGCACCGCCGCTCCTCGCGTCACGGTCACTCTCCTGGCCGCGATCCTGGCGGGCTGTGGCTCGACGCAGGCGACGCTCTCCCCGATGCCGTCGCAAGCGGCGCCGGCCACGCCCGGCGATTCGCCGCTGTCCTCGATCCCCTCCGCAACTTCGGCGCCGGCGACGGCTCCGCCGGCGACACCAGCGCCAAGCCCGACCGCGGTTGCCAGTTGTGCGGCCCGGACCCTCAGCTCGATGACGGAGGCGCAACGGATCGGGCAGATCTTCAATATCGGCCTCAGCAAGGATGTCCTCGACGCCACCGAGAAGGCCGGCGTCGCGGCCTACCACTTCGGGTCGATGTGGTTCCCAAGGCAGACGTCGGAGGGCGCGGCCGCGGTGCGCGCAGTGGCCGATGCCGTTCAGGCCCAGGCGACCCAGGCCACGACTCACGGCGTCCGGTTCTTCGTCGGCGCGAATCAGGAAGGCGGGCTGATCCAGGGCCTCTCCGGGTCGGGCTTCGACGTGATCCCGTCGGCCCTGACCCAGGGCACGTGGTCGCCTTCGGTGCTCCAGACGAAGGCTCTCCGATGGGGCGGCCAGCTGCGGGCCGCCGGTGTCAACCTCAACTTCGCGCCGATCGCGGACGTCGTCCCGCCGGGCACTGACGCCCAGAACGCCCCGATCGGCCAGCTCCAGCGCGAGTTCGGGCACGACCCGGCGACCGTATCGAGCCATGTCGCGGCGTTCATCGCGGGGATGCACCAAGCGGGCATCGACACAACTGCCAAGCACTTCCCGGGCCTCGGCCGCGTCGCCGGCAACACCGATTTCACGGGCGCGGTGATCGATACCGTCACGACCCGGCACGACCCGTACATTGCGTCCTTCGCAAAGGCGGTCGACGTCGGCGTTCCCTTCGTGATGGTCTCGCTGGCGATCTATGAGCGGATCGATCCTTCGAACATTGCGGGGTTCTCCACCACGATCGATAGCGGAATGCTGCGTGGCGACCTGGGCTTTCGCGGAGTTGTGGTTTCGGACAGCCTGTCGGCTACCGCGGTGACGTCGCTGACACCGGCCACACGCGCAATCGACTTCCTCGCGGCCGGCGGCGACATGATCGTGCTGAATCCGCTCGACCAGGCCATCGCGATGGCCAAGGCCCTGGCGTCACGTGCCGCCGAAATTACGTCGTTCCGGGCGCGCGTCAACAACGCGGCGCTGCACGTCCTCGAGGCAAAGCAGGCGGCGGGTCTGCTGACCTGCAGCTGACCCCCGCCTGGTCGGGCGCGGGCCGAGGGCAGGTCGAGGCGTCAGTCCTCGCGCTGCGCCACGGCCTCGGCGAGAGGCGGTACGAGCTCGACCAGCACCGATCCGGTGACGTTGACCACGGTCGTGGGACCACAGGTGAGCTGCCACGCCGGTGACGCGGCGACGTTCGTGTGACCGTGCAACCAGAGCGGCGGGGCGAGGCGATCGAGCGCCACCCGGTAGGCGGCGAAGCCGACGTGGTAGGCGTCGGTCGGGGTGTCGCCGGCCCCACGCGGAGGGACATGGCTGAATACCAGCCAGGGAACACGGGGTCTGGCAAGGAGACGCAGCTTGAGCTCCGAAAGGACCTGCCGCCACGCGGCCCCTTCGTCGCGGATGGCGGGGTCGCGATCGCCCGTCGGCCACGGCAACGCGAGAAGTGGGATCCCCGGCAGGGTATCGGCGTCGATCCCGACCGAAGCGACGGGCAGGCCCCGGGGTGAGGGCCAGGAACCGCCTCGATCATGGTTGCCGCGCACGTAGACGAGTGGCGCCTGAAATGCATCGCCCAGGAAGGCCAGGCGCTCCGGCGCCAGGTCGCCGCAGCCGACGACGAGGTCGATCGGAGCGAGCCGCTCGCGGTTGATCGCCTGTTCGAGGGCAGGATCGCGCTCGTCAGACGCTGCCAGGAGTCGGATCGAGCGCCCGTCGCGGGCCTCGAACGGGAGAGGGTCCGGCCACGCCAGGCTCAGCCGCCGGGTCATGGGGCCGGTT
>DATCPH010000303.1:0-46834 GCA_036570185.1 Candidatus Limnocylindrales bacterium
TACGGGATCTACCAACGCGACGGGGCGCTCCTGAGCAACGGCACGCTCCTGAGCCACGGCGATCTCGGTTCGCTCACGGGACTGCCGGTGAGTGAACTGTCAGATCCGCAGATCGTCTGGGACCCAGGTGCCCAGCGGTTCTATTACACGGTCCTGGACATCAATCGCTACGGGTTCGCGTTCGGCTACAGCAAGAGTGCCAACCCGTCGTCCGCCGCCGACGACTTCTGCCACTACATCCTGGACTACGGGTACGGCAGCACCTTGAGCCTCCCGGACTATCCCAAGATGGCGGTGACGAACGACTTCGTCCTGATCGGTGCGAACATCTTCTACTTCTCCTCGATCTATAACGGCTCCGATCTCGATTGGATCCAGAAGCCAACGACGTCGATCTGCCCGGCATCGATCGCCGGCGGACGGTTCGCGGCCCTCAAGAACAGCAACAGGTCGCTCACATCGACGCCCGTCCCAGCGGTGAACGCCGACCCATCGTCGGTCGGTTGGGTCGTCGGGTCGGCCGACGTCGGGACCGGCAGCGCCAACTTCCTGAGCGTCTTCAAGGTCACGAAGGACGTGAACGGGAACGCCGCGATCAGCTCGGCCACCTCGATCCCCGTGGCCCCGTATTCGATGCCAGCAAGCGCCCGGCAGGCCGGCACCGCGGATACCCTCGACACCCTCGACTCCAGGCTCGAGCATGCCGTCGCCGGGTATGACCAGCGGATCGGGGCGACCGGGATCTGGACTGCACACGCCGTCTTCGGCGGAGCCGGATCGGAGGAACGCTGGTATGAGATCAGTACGGCGGCGACGCCGAGGTTGAACCAGTCCGGAGCCGTCAGCTCGAACTCGTTCTATGCCTGGAACGGGGCGATTTCACCGAACCGGGCCAACGACGGCGCGGGTCGAGCCGCCTATGGCAGCGATGCCGTCATGGGCGTCAACACCTCGTCCGCCTCGGCATACGCCGCGATCCAGATGGTCTCGAAACAGGGCTCGAACCCGCAATCGGGCCTGGTGCTCATCAAACAGTCGACGGGCCCGAACATCGACTTCACCTGCACCCCGAACTGTCGCTGGGGCGACTATTCGGGTGCGACCCCCGACCCAGTCATCGCGGCCGGAGGCCAGGTCTGGCTGTCCGGGGAGTGGAATCTTCCGTCCACGAACGGCAGTGCCACGGTCTGGCAGACCTGGAATTGGTCCGCCTCGCCCTGATCCCGCCATCGTCCGCCGCGGGTGCGTACAACGGAGGCGTGCAGCCGTCAATCGACGTCTACCTGGAGGTCGGGGCCAAGCGTGCCTTCGCGGCGGCGACTGACTGGCCGGGATGGTGCCGCGCCGGACGAGACGAGGATGCGGCCTTGATGACGCTCGCGGAGTATCGCCCGAGATACGCCGATGCCCTCGGCGCTCGCGCCCGAGGCCTGCCGGATCTGGAGAACGCCGCGGGCCTCCGCGTTTCGGAGCGGTTGACCGGGAATGCGACGACCGATTTCGGGGCTCCTGGGGTCGCTCGAGCGAGTGACGGGCTGCCCATCGCCGACGACGAGCTGTCGCGGCTCACGGGGCTGCTCGAAGGAGCGTGGGCGGCATTCGATCGAACGGCCGACGAGGCACGCGATGTTGACCTTCGCAAGGGACCGCGAGGTGGTGGCCGCGATCGTGAGTCGATCGTGCAGCACGTCCTCGAGGCGGACTCTGCGTACCTCTCGGCGCTTGGCGGCCGGTTTCGTTCAGCAGGAGCGTTCGGGCCGGTCGAGGCCCGCCAACTTCGAGAAGCGTTCCTCGTGGCACTTGCGGCCAGGGCGCACGGCGAACCGCTCCCCGCCGGCTTGCGGCAGAAGTCAGTCTGGGCGGCGCGCTTCGCGATCCGCCGGTCGGCATGGCATGCCCTCGACCACGCCTGGGAGATCGAGGATCGACGGTGATCCGGCCCATGCCGTAGCCCGCTCGAGAGCCAGCTCGGGCTCGATCGGCTAGACTGCGCGCGCATCGGCGCGTCAGAACCCGCGCGCCAACCCGCCCAGGTGGACGCAGGCGGGCATCCTCACTGGAGACCAAGCTCGAACGTGTTCGACACCCTGAGCGAGCGCCTGCGCCGGACGCTGGCCGACCTGACCGGTCGCGGCCGCGTGAGCGAGGCCGACGTCGATACTGCCCTGCGCGAGATCCGGTTGTCGCTCCTGGAGGCGGACGTCAACTTCAAGGTCGTGCGCGACTTCGTGGCCCGCATCCGGGAGCGCGCCATCGGCGCCGAGATCCTCGGCAGCCTGACGGCTGGCCAGCAGGTCGTGAAGATCGTCAACGAGGAATTGATCGGCCTACTGAGCGCGGGTGATCGCACGTTCCACCTGTCGGGCAGCCCCGCCGTCGTCCTCCTCGTCGGGCTCCAGGGGTCCGGCAAAACGACGTCTGCGGCGAAGCTCGCTCGCCACGTCGTCAAGATCGGACGCCGGCCCCTGCTCGTCGCCGCGGACCCGTACCGGCCGGCGGCTGCCGACCAGTTGCAGGCCCTCGGACAGTCGCTGGATGTACCCGTTCATCGCGATGCCGCGGGGACTCTCGTGGTCGAAACTGTCCGAAACAGCTTGGCGGCAGCGCGGCGGCTGACCCGCGACACCCTGATCGTCGATACGGCCGGTCGGCTGACCATCGATGAGGCGTTGATGGCCGAGATCGCAGCGATCGAGGCCGCCGTCCACCCCGTCGAGACATTGCTCGTCGTCGATGCAATGACCGGCCAGGAGGCCGTGAGCGTTGCCCAGGCCTTCGCCGCGGCCGTGCCCGTGACGGGCCTCGTCCTGTCCAAGATCGATGGCGACGCGCGCGGCGGTGCCGCGTTGTCGATCAGCGCGGTGACGGGTTTGCCGGTCAAGTTCGTTGGCACGGGGGAAAAAGTCGACGCCCTCGAAGTGTTTCACCCGGATCGGCTGGCCGGTCGGATTCTCGGCATGGGCGACGTCCTGACCCTCGTGGAGCGGGCCCAGGAAGTCGTCGACGAATCACAGGCGGCGAAGCTCGAAGAGAAGCTGCGCAAGGCACAGTTCACGCTCGACGACATGCTCGAGCAACTTCAGCAGGTCCAGAAGATGGGCCCGATCGGGCAGATCATGGGCATGATCCCCGGCATGGGAGGGATGGCGCGCGAAGCGGAGGCGGCCGTGGATCGGGGTGACATCCGCCGGATCGAGGCGATCATCCGGGGCATGACCACCCGCGAGCGGCGCGATCCAGCGATCCTCAATGGCTCGCGCCGACGCCGGATCGCCGTCGGTTCAGGAACGACGCTCGCCGACGTCAACCGCCTGGTCAAGCAATTCGAACAGATGCAGAAGCTGATGAAGCAGCTCGCCGGCGGACGCCGGGGCGTTCCGGCTGCACTCCTGGGCCGGCGCTGACACGGGGGCCCGATGACTGATCAGGACCGATCCGGCCCCCCGCTCGACGGGGCAGCCGAGGCTCCATCGGACGTAGCGCCGTCCGGGGAATCGCCTTCTGGCGCCGCGACGCAGCCGCGCGGCCGCGGCGTCGGACGCTGGGGCATCGCGCTCGTCGTCGCTGTGCTCGTCGTCGGCGTCGTCCTGGGCGCCGCCTTCATCCTCCTCGGCGGCTCGAGCCCATCGACGCTAGCCGGATGGGCGCCGAAGGATTCCGTGGTCTTCGCCGACGTCAGGCTGGACCTGCCCGGCGACCAGCGCCAGAAGCTCGGCCAGGTCCTCGCGAAGTTTCCGGGGTTTGCCGACCAGTCCACGCTCGACGCGAAGCTCTCGGACGTCTTCGACCGGATCGTGCGATCCGCCACCAACGGCGCCCAGGATTACTCGACGAAGATCAAACCGTGGTTCGGCGGTGAGCTGGCGATCGCCGCTCGACCGTATCCGAAGTCGGCCGTCGGCAGTCCGGCGCCAACCGCAAGCGGCGGCTCGCACCTGGCCGCCGAGTCGCGAGGCGTTGGGATTGTCTCGGTCACCGATCCCGCCAAGGCCAAGGCCTGGTTCGTCTCGACCCTGGGAGACAAGCCCCACGCAACCGACACCCACTCGGGCGTCGACCTGATCGTCGGCGGCCAACCAGCGACCTGGGCCATGGCCATCGTGGGTGGGCGCGCAATGCTCGTCGGGGACATCGATTCGGTCAACGCGGCGATCGACACGCAGGGAACCTCGGGCCTCGCCACGAGCACCCGCTTCACCTCCGCCGAGGCGCAGCTCCACGGGGACAGCCTCGGAACCTTTTACGTGGACGAGGCTGCCCTGGCCGAGTTCGCGGCCAAAGCGGGGTCCGGCGCGACTTCGCCGGGCGTGTCGTCTCCTGGCTCGTCGTCGCCGAGCGGGTCGTCGCTCCTGCAGCTGTTCAGCGGTCGCATCCCCGATTGGGCGGCCGGGCAGCTCCGGGCGGAAGCAGACGCGGTCGTCGTCGAGACGGTCATGCCCCACGTCTCGACCGGACCCCAGCGCCAGAACCGGCCGAGCAACGTAGCGAGTCACCTGCCCCCGTCGACCATCGCCGTGCTCGAGGCGCACGACGTCGGCCCGCGCGTCCTCGACGTCATCGACGCCTATCGGAAGGACCCGGCAAGCGCCGACACGCTCAAGCAGATCGATTCCACCACGGCATTGTTCGGTGGCCTCGAGGGTCTCGTCGGCTGGATCGGAGACACCGACATCGTCGTGACCCGCGATGGCGAGGTCGTGTCCGGCGGGATCGTCGTGGCCCCAATCGACAAGGCAGCCGCCGCGCGCCTGCTCGCCAGCATCAAGGGCCTCATCGCCCTCGCTGGGGCCGGACAGGGACTCACCACAACCGACCAGGCGTACGCCGGGACCACGATCACCTCGATCGATCTGAGTGGCCTGATTGCGAAGAACCTGCCGGCAGGCGGCCAGACATTGCCGACCGGCACCCCGACGACCATTGCCTATGCCGAGTCGAGCGATATCGTGGTCATCGGCGTCGGCGATGTGTACGTGAAGGCCATCCTCGACGTCAAGCCCGGCTCGTCGCTGGCGGACGGCGCTCGGTACAAGGGGCTGATCGACCGGGTCGGCTCCAAGAACACGTCCTCGTTCTACGTCGATGTGGCGTCGGCGCGCGATGCTGCAGAGGCGTTTGCCGCCAAACTCCCGGTCGATCTTGGTACGTACCGTTCCGAGTACCGGCCGTACCTGCTGCCGGTCGATGCGATCGTCGGGGCCACCGTCACCGGCGACTTCGACCGGTCGACCTTCGTCATCACCGTCAAGTAGGAGGAACCTCGTCCATGGCAGTTCGCATCCGCCTCACCCGCGTCGGCGCCACGAAGCAGCCCAGTTATCGCGTGGTCGTCGCCGATTCCCGCAGCGGGCGGGACAGCCGCTCGATCGAGACCCTGGGGCACTACAACCCCCGGACCGAGCCAATCGAGCTCGTCATCGACGCAGAGAAGGCGAAGGCCTGGCTGGCCAAGGGTGCCCAGCCGTCCGACACCGTCGCCCGTCTGTTCCGGACCGCGGGCGTGCTGCCCGCAAGCAAGTAGGAGGTCGGGGTGGCAGCCAAGGAACTGGTCGAATACGTCGCCAAGTCGCTCGTCGACGATCCCGACGCCGTGACCGTCGAACTGGTTCGTGACCAGGCCGGCACGGTCATCGAGCTGCACGTCGCCGAGGACGACATGGGCAAGGTGATCGGCCGCAACGGCAGCGTCGCCAAGGCGCTGCGGACGCTCCTCAAGGTCACGGCCGCGCGCGACGGCGAACCGATCTCGCTCGAGATCCTGTGACCTGAGCCCCGAACGGCTCGTCGTCGCCCTCGTCCGCGGTGTTCATGGCCTGCACGGCGCCGTGCGGATCGAGATCCTCACCGACCGACCTGCCGAGCGATTCCGGTCCGGCTCGATCCTGTACCGGGAAGGCTCGGAGGTTGGGCTGACGATTCGAACCGCCGCAGCCGTCGAGGACGGTCCCGGCTGGCGGCTGACGTTCCGCGAGGTCGCGGACCGTACGGCGGCCGAGGCGATGCGGGGCACCTTCCTCGAAGCCGAGATCGGCGCGACGACCCTCCCGCGCGGCGAGTATTACTGGCACGAGGTGATCGGCGCCGCGGTCCGCGACGTGTCGGGCGCCGACCTCGGTACCGTCCGGGACGTCTACCGGGTCGGCGAGACGGAGGTGTTCGCGGTCGGCGGAGGACCACGGGGCGATTTCGACGTCCCGGCCGTGCGGGCCTTCATCCGGGTCTTTGCGCCGCGCCGGGGCGAGATCGTGGTCGATGCCGACGCGCTCGACCTGGCGCCGCAGCCCGCTGGGTCGGCGGCCGCGGCCGTGGATGGCGAGCGACCAAAGGCACCGCGACGGCGGCCCGGGTCGCGACGGAAATCGCCCCCGGTGGAACCCTCCACCGAGGCCGGCTCATGAAGAAACGCCGATGACCCTCGACATCGACGTCCTCAGCCTGTTCCCGGCGATGCTGGAAGGGCCGCTCGCCGCGAGCATCCCTGGCCGCATCCAGGACCAGGGCCTCGCGACGATCCGCATCCATGACCTGCGGAGGTGGGGCCTCGGCCGTCATCGCAGCGTCGACGACGCGCCCTACGGCGGCGGTGCCGGCATGGTCCTCCGGCCCGAGCCGGTCGCAGCCGCGCTGGATGAGCTGCGGAGCTCGGACTCCACGGTCATCCTCCTCGATGCCGCTGGCCTGCCGTTCGACCAGGCCAGGGCCGGGGACCTCGCCGGACGCCCTCACCTGATTCTCGTCTGCCCACGGTACGAGGGCGTTGACGAGCGGATCCGGTCCCTGGTCGACATCGAGATCTCGATCGGCGATTACGTCCTGACGGGCGGCGAACTGCCGGCGCTCGTGATCATCGACGCCATCATCCGTCTCCTGCCCGGGGCAATCGACGAAGCCTCCACAGCGGAGGAGTCATTCGCGGCCGGTCTGCTCGAGTACCCGCAATACACGCGACCGCCGGCCTTTCGCGGGGAGGGGATCCCTGCCATCCTTGCGTCGGGCGACCACGAAGCCGTCCGGCGGTGGCGCCTGCGCGAGTCGCTACGGCGGACTCTCGAACGCCGGCCGGATCTCCTGGAGCACCGCGCCCTGTCGCGCGAGGAGGCGGCGCTTCTCGAGGAGGTTTCCTCCGCGACACCCGGGCCGGGCGAGCACGGGTCGGAGGGGTCCTGACCTCGTGCTATACTCCGCCGTCGGTCGCGCTCCAGCGACGTTTCCTCCGCCCATTGCCGCGGCGCATGGTGTCGCCGCGCTGCCCAAGCCAGTCAGGACTGCTGCGTGAACGTGCTCGACGAGATCGTCGCCGACCAGATCCGAACGGACCTCCCCGAGCTTGCCTCCGGTGACACGGTGCGCGTGTCCGCCAAGGTGATCGAGGGCAACCGCGAGCGCGTCCAGGTCTTCGAGGGGACGGTGATGCGACTTCGAGGCGGCGGTATCAGCCGATCGATCACGGTGCGGCGGATCGCCAGCGGCGTGGGCGTCGAGCGGACGTTCAAGATCAACAGTCCGCGCATCGAGAAGATCGAGGTCGTCCGGCACGGGCGCGCCCGCCGCGCCCAGCTGTACTTCCTTCGAAAGCGCGTTGGCAAGGCCGCGACCCTCCGCGAGCGTCGCCAGGGCGGCTAGCTCCTGCGGTCGGCGCTACCCTTAGCGCCGATGGCGCCGATGGTCCCGACCCTCCGCTTCGAGCGCTCGCTGTGGCGTGAGGGGCTCAGCCGGATCGTCGGGGTCGACGAGGTCGGCGTCGCGCCGACGAGTGGGGCCGTCGTCGCAGCGGCCGTGGTGATGCGGCCCAATTGCCGCCGAATCCCGGGCGTCCGCGACTCCAAGACGCTGTCCGCCCTTCAACGCGAGCGGCTGGCTCCGCGGATCCGCGCCAGGGCCCTGGCGATCGGGGTTGGTGCCGCCTCGGTGGCCGAGATCGATCGGCTCAATATCTATCACGCGACGCACCTCGCGATGCGGCGGGCGATCGCCCGCGTGGGTGGCCACGATCATGTTCTCGTCGACGGGAACCGGATCACCGGGTTCGAAGGGTACGTCGGTCCGTACACCGCGATCGTCGACGGTGATGCCAAGTGTTACTCGGTGGCGGCAGCCTCGGTGGTGGCCAAGGTCGTTCGCGACCGGATGATGACCCTCCTCGCGGCGCGGCATCCGGGCTACGGATGGGAGCGCAACCAGGGCTACGCCACGCGAGAACACCGGGACGCGATCCGGAGGTTGGGCCTGACACCGTTCCATCGGCGCAGCTTCCTGGCCCTGCAGCGGACCCTCGCCGGTGAGCAGGCTTCCCTGGACCTCTTCAACCAGCATGGAGACGTTGTCGGGCCCGTCGACGCCGTCGACGCCGACGAGACCGACACGGGTGTCGGCGCCGCACCGAGCTTCGGCGACGGCGCGGGCGACGAGGCCGCTCTCCTTGACTCGATCGCGATGGCGGTCAGCCACCGGGACCTTCCGATGGAGGGCTGGTAAGCCGCCGATAAGGCCCGTCGGCGACGATCAGCGGATGCGAACGTCGATGCAGCGCAGTGGCGATGCCGCAGAAGACCAGGTCGCCCGAGGCTTGATCCTGGCCGGCTGGACGATCCTCGGGCGGCAGGTCCGAGTGGGGCGCGCCGAGATCGACCTCATCGCCATCGATCCCGGCCCCCCGCCGTCCGTCGTGGTGGTCGAGGTCCGTTATCGCGGCCGGCGCGACTTCGGGCTGCCCGAGGAGACCGTCGGTCAGGTCAAGCGCGCACGCATCCACGCAGCCGCGTTCACCCTGATGGAGCGCGGGGTGCTACCCAGCGGCGTGCCGTTTCCTCGGCTTCCGCTCCGATTCGACTTGGTTGTCGTCGAGCCGGGGACCGTCCGCCACCACCGGCACGCCGCCTGAGGACCTGCACCAGGGCCGAGAGGTGAACCCTCTGCCTCGTGGTACACTCCGGCGCCCGCGGTTGACCGCGGCAGACAACGCCCGTCCCCGCGAGGGGACGGAGCCCACACGCGGACCGTTCCGGCCGGGACGGTGCCGTACCCGGGTCATGGCCGACCGCGGTCGAACCCCGATGGACGGTTCCCGGCAACGAGGGTCCGCGGAGGAACGAACCGAACAGGAGGTCGCCCACCGTGCCGTCCGTCTCGATGCGGCAGCTGCTCGAGGCCGGAGTCCACTTCGGCCATCAGACTCGCCGCTGGAATCCCAAGATGCGCCCGTTCATCTTCGCCGAGCGCAACGGGATCCACATCATCGATCTCGCCCAGACCGTCAAGCGGCTTGACGTCGCGCTCGACGCGATCCGGGAAACGGTCGCTCGCGGCGACGTCGTGCTCTTCGTCGGGACGAAGAAGCAGGCCCAGGAACCCGTCGCGGAGGAAGCCGCTCGAGCGGGGATGCCCTGGGTCAACAAGCGATGGCTCGGCGGCATGCTCACGAACTTCGTCACGATCAAGAAGCGAATCGGGCTTCTCGATCAGCTCGAGGCCCGTCAGCAGGCGGGAGATTTCGACCGCCTCAGCAAGAAGGAAGCCGCCAAGCTGACCGAGGTGCTGACCCGGCTCGATGCGACGCTGGGTGGCATTCGCAAGATGAAGCGGCTGCCCGGCGCCGTGTTCATCGTCGACCCACACCGCGAGCGGATCGCCGTGACCGAGGCCAACAAGCTCGAGATCGCGGTCATTGGGACCGGCGACACGAACGTCGATCCGGACGAGCTCGACTACATCATCCCCGCCAATGACGATGCGATCCGGTCGATCCGGCTGCTGTGCACCCTCGTCGCCGACGCCGCGATCGAGGGTGCCCGCCTGCGGGCCGAGCGGGCCGCGGCGGAGCCTGAGCCGGCGATGGTGAGCGAGCCGGAGGCCTATGAGGACGTCGAGGCCACCGACGAGCTCGTCGCCGCATTGGCCGGCGGCGCCGCGCTGAGCTTTGCGCCCGATGAAGAGGAGGAGGAACTCCTACCAGGTGCTCGCGTTCCCGTCCCCGAGCCCGAGCCCGTTGAGGCCGAGGCAACGCCCGACGAGATCGCCGCCGAGCTGGCTCGGGAGGCCGCCGAGAAGTCCGAGGAGTCGGCCTGACCGAGGCCGGTAGAACAGGAGACATCGATTCATGGCGGACATCTCGGCAGAGAGTGTCAAGGCGCTCCGGGAACGGACCGGAGCCGGGTTCATGGACTGCAAGCGCGCGCTGGTCGAGAGCGACGGCGACGTCGAGCGCGCGGTCACGTTGCTGCGCGAGCGAGGGCAGGCGGCAGCCGCGAAGAAAGCCGGTCGCGATGCCCGGGAGGGCGTCGTCTCGAGCTACATCCATACCGGTGGCCGCATCGGCGTCCTGATCGAGGTGAACTGCGAAACGGACTTCGTCGCCCGCACGGAGCAGTTCCAGACGCTTGTCCGGAACCTGGCGATGCAGGTCGCGGGGCTTCGGCCCGAGTACGTCGACATCGATCGGATCCCGGAAGAGGTCCTCGCCGCCAAGAAGGCCGAGTTGCTCGCCGATGAGGCCGTCCAGGCCAAGCCCGAGCAGATTCGTGGCCAGATCGTGGACGGCCAGCTCCGGAAGTGGTATCAGCAGGTCTGCCTGTACGAGCAGCCGTACCGGGACACCGATACCACCGTGCGCGAGCTGATCACCGAAGCGATTGCCACGATTGGCGAGAACATTCGTGTCCGGCGCTTTGTCCGTTACGAGTTGGGGGAAGAGGTTTGAGCGACACGATATCGGCTCAGGGGGAGGCCCCACCCGCGGGCGCTGAAGGCCTCCGATACAGCCGCATCCTCCTCAAGCTCTCCGGCGAGGCGCTCCTCGGCGATCGCCCGTACGGCGTCGATCCCGGTTTCGTGGCGGTCATCGCCGGCCAGGTGGCCGAGGTTCATCGCCGGGGCGTCGAGGTCGGCATCGTCGTCGGTGGCGGCAACATCTTCCGCGGCATGGCGGCGGCGGCGAGGGGAATGGACCGGGCGACCGGCGACTACATCGGCATGCTCGCGACAGTCATGAACGGCCTCGCCCTCCAGGATGCTCTTGAACGTGTTGGGATCCCGACTCGGGTCATGAGCGCGATCGCCATGAACGAGGTCGCTGAGCCTTACATCCGGCGGCGCGCCGTGCGGCACCTCGAGAAGGGCAGGGTCGTGATCTTCGTGGCCGGCACAGGCAACCCATATTTCACGACCGATACAGCCGCCGCGCTGCGGGCCGTCGAGGTCGATGCCCAGGTCTTGCTCAAGGCAACCAAGGTTGACGGCGTCTACGATGCCGATCCGATGAAGGACCCCACCGCCCGCCGCTATCAGGTTCTCGACTACACCGACCTGCTCCGCGACCAGCTCAAGGTCCTCGACGGCGCCGCAGTGTCGCTGTGCATGGAGAACGATCTCCCGATCGTGGTGTTCAACCTCAACGCGCCCGATAACATCCTCAAGGTGGCGCTCGGTGAGCCAGTGGGCACGCTGATCACCGCGGCGAAGTCTTCCGGAGGCGCGAAGGGATGACCGACCAGATCCTCGCGTCGGGCGACCACAAGATGGCTCGCGCCGTCGAGGCGATGGAGCGCGACTTCCAGGGGGTCCGAACGGGCCGCGCTTCGACGACGCTGGTCGAGCGTCTCCACGTCGACTACTACGGATCGCAGACGCCGCTCAATCAGCTGGCCGGAATCAGCGTTCCGGAGCCGCACCAGATCGTGATCCAGCCGTGGGACAGGAGTGTCCTCGGGGCAATCGAGAAGGCGATCCAGAAGAGCGATCTCGGTCTCGTGCCGAACGTGGACGGGACGGTCGTCCGCCTCAACATTCCGCCCCTGACCGAGGAGCGACGCCGCGACATCGTGCGCATGGTCCACAAGCGCATGGAGGAAGCCCGGGTCGAGATCCGCAACCTCCGGCGCGACGCGGCGGACGACCTCCGCAAGGCCGAGCGTGAGGGATCGGTCGGGACCGACGAGGCGCACCGCCTGATGGAATCGCTTCAGCGCACCACCGACCGACATATCGCCGAAATTGACAACTTGGGCGCGGCCAAGGAGCAGGAGGTCCTCGAGGTCTAGTGGCGCGGCCTCAGCCCGGCCGCGTGGCCTGAGCCCGGCGCACCACCGTGGGTCCGGGCTAGCGATGCTCCGCCAGCGCGTGATCAGCGCGGCGATCCTCGTCCTGCCGGTCCTCATCGCCCTGGCGCTGGGCGGCCCCTGGATTGCGGTGGTCGTGGCGATCGCTGCAGCCCTTGGCGACTGGGAGGTCTTCCGGCTGCTTCGCGCGGCGGGGTTCCATTCGTTCCCGCTCCTGGGCGTCGCTCTCTCGGTGGCCATCGTCATCGACGCGGCGGCCCCGGCGTTGCTCGCCGGGAGCGGGCTTCTCCTCGGCGCGATCGGCATCGTCCTGATCGGGACCGGGGCCCTGCTGCGCCCCGATCCACGTGAGGGGCTCGCGACGTGGCTCACCACGGTTTTCGGCGCCCTCTACGTGTCCCTCCTCGGATTCATCGTCCGCCTCGGGATTACCGGTCCGCCCCTCGGGAGCGCCGCGCCGCTCGCTGCCCTCGGATCGCAGCGAGGCTGGATCCTGCTTCTCCTCGTGACGGTCTGGTCATATGACACCGGCGCCTACTTCGTCGGCCGACGTTTCGGCCGACACGGCTTCATGGTCCATATCTCGCCGTCAAAGACGGTCGAGGGAGCGGTCGGCGGCCTGATCGCGACGAGCGTGATGGCCGCGGCCGGGCTGTGGGCACTGGGCCAGCCACCCCTCGGCGCAGTGTTGCTCGGCCCGCTGATCGCCGGAGCGGCCCAGGCCGGCGATCTGGTCGAATCGATGCTCAAGCGGGCGGCCGGAGCCAAGGATTCGGGCACGCTGGTCCCCGGTCACGGGGGAATTCTCGATCGGATCGATTCGTTTCTCTTCGCAGCTCCGGTGATGATCCTGTACGTGGTTGCGGTCGTCCGCTGAGCCGCGCCATCAGTTAGAGCCGGACGACGGATGGATCGGCCGCGGGCGTCCTCAGCCGGGCAGGCGTACGATGCCGACACCCCGAATGACCAACCACCGGTGTCCCGCGCCCCGCATCCAAACGATCCTCCCCGCGCCGTGGCGCGCGACGTAGACCCATGATGGACCTCATCCGCGGGGCGATCACGATCGTCCTGTTCCTCGGGATCCTCGGCGTCCTCGTGATCATCCATGAGCTCGGCCACTTCCTCGTTGCCCGCCTCGCCGGCGTTCGCGTCCTCGAGTTCGGCATTGGATTCCCGCCACGGGCCCGCGTCCTCCGTTCGAAGGGCGAAACGCTCGTCACGTTGAATTGGCTTCCGCTGGGCGGCTTCGTCAAGCTCGACGGCGAGGATGACTCCGCGGCCGGCGCCAGCGACCCGCGGTCCTTCGCGAGCCAGGCGCTCCCGGTGAAGGTCCTGATCCTCGTCGCGGGCGTCACCATGAACCTCCTGCTCGCACTCGTGATCTTCACCGCGATCCCACTCACCGGCGATCCGACTATCGGGATCAACGCGGGGACGATCCAGCCCGGCTCGCCTGCTGCGGCTGCCGGAATCCAGCCCGGCGACACCGTCGTCAGCCTCGATGGTCGGTACTATTCCGCGTTCGAGCCCACGAGCCTGCTCGCGGACCTGAAGGCGCACGCGGGCACAACGGTGACGATCGGCATCCTCCGCCCTGACGGCTCGACAACCCAGGCTCAGGCCACGCTGCGAAGCGCCACGGACGTGGCCCAGGGCAAGGGCGCCCTCGGGATCTCGGGCCTCAGCGCGCGAACGACCCCCGAGCGGATCCATTATTCGGTCGGGCAGGCGATCGAGCTTGGGGGCCAGCGAACGGTTGCCGCCACGCGACTGGTCGTCGATGGCCTCGGTCAGCTCGGGAGCTCGATCGTCAATCGGCCGACAGAACCGCCGCCGGCGGCGGGCCCGGTTGGCGTCGCGGTCCAGGTCGGCGACGTGTTCTGGGGACTCGGCCCGGTCGTGACGCTGTTCTTGGCCGGGCTGCTGTCGGCCAACCTGGCCGTGTTCAACATCCTGCCGATTCCGCCGCTCGATGGAGGAAGGATCCTCGTCCTCGTCCTGAAGCGCGTCCTGGGCCAGCGTCTCAGCTTGCGTGCGGAGCGATTGACGTACTTCGTTGGCCTCGTCTTCATCCTGGCCTTCGTCGTGTGGGTCACGGGGTTCGACATCGTTCGTCAGCTGGGCGGACTGCGGTGACGATGATGTCCGTGGCGGAAAGCCTTCGGCCGCGCCGCCGCAGTACCCAGGCGGTCGATGTCGGCGGGATCCCCGTCGGTGGTGCCCATCCAATCGTGGTGCAATCCATGACCAATACGGACACCGCCGACGCTGACGCCACTGCGCTTCAGGTCGCTCGTCTGGCCCACGCGGGGAGTGAGCTGGTCAGGGTCACGGTCAACACCGAGGCGGCCGCCGCGGCAGTGCCCGAGATCGTCCGCAAGCTCCACGACCTCGGGGTTGGCGTCCCGATCATCGGGGACTTCCACTACAACGGCCACAAGCTCCTGGTGGAATTTCCTGAAACCGCACGCCTGCTCGCCAAATACCGAATCAACCCGGGCAACGTTGGCGGCAAGCGCCACGACGAGCATTTCCAGACGATCGTCCGCGTCGCGATCGACAACGGCAAGCCGGTTCGGATCGGGGTGAACTGGGGTTCGCTCGACCAGGCCCTCCTGACCGAGATGATGGATGCCAACGCCCGGTCTGCGGAACCCCGCGACAGTCGCGACGTGATGATCGACGCGATGATCGAGTCGGCGATGCGCTCCGCGGAGCTCGCGGAGGCGACCGGCCTCCGCCACGACCAGATCATCCTGTCGGCCAAGGTGTCCGGGGTCCGCGACCTTGTCGACATCTACCGCGACCTCGCAAGGCGATCGGATTACGCGCTTCACCTCGGCCTCACGGAAGCGGGCCTCGGGATGAAGGGCATCGTCGCGTCAACCGCTGGCCTGGCAATCCTGCTGAACGAGGGGATCGGAGACACGATCCGCGTCTCGCTGACGCCGGCGCCGGGTGGGGAGCGCGAAGAAGAGGTGCGGGTCGCCCAGCAAGTCCTCCAATCGCTGGGCCTGCGCTCGTTCCTGCCCCAGGTCTCGGCCTGCCCGGGCTGTGGCCGGACGACGTCGACGTTCTTCCAGGAAATGGCCGAGAGGATCCAGGGCCACCTCCACGATCGAATGCCCGAGTGGCGGGAGCGTCATCCCGGCGTGGAGGAGATGCGCGTCGCAGTCATGGGCTGCGTCGTCAACGGTCCCGGCGAAAGCAAGCACGCCGACATCGGCATCAGCCTGCCGGGAACCTTCGAGGAACCGGTGGCGCCGGTTTTCATCGACGGCCGTCTCGATCGAACCCTCCGCGGCGACGGCCTCGTCCAGGAGTTCATCCAGATCCTCGAGGAGTACGTGGAGCGGCGGTACCCGGCGCCCGGGATGTCACCGGCCGCGCCCGAGCCCGAGGCGGTTGCGCCGGTCCGCTAGCAACGCGGCTCTTCGGTCACGATCACTTCCGGTCGGGTGGTGCCGGTCGCTCGGCGCTCTCGGCCGAGCCCAGGCCCACCGCTGCGCCGGACTCGAAGAGTGTCGCGGCATCCGCCATGGCCTGATCGATCGATACGACCGAGGTCGCGTCATCGGCGCCGCGCAGTGCGTAGAGGGCTCGAAGGTCGCAGAGCCGCTCGAAGAACTGTCGACGTTCGTACCGTGTCATGTACACCTTGGGCCTCCTTCGCCTCTCCTGGCGCCGGTTTCGGCGTCGAGTTCAAAGCTAGGGAGGGCGGGAGCCTCCCGCCATCGGGCGTTCGAGCCGATTCGAGGGCCGCGATACCTCAAAGTTGGGAGACGCGGCGGGACGGGTACCTTAGCCAGACGCCGAAGGCTCAGCCCCGAGGAGACCGCGCTCGCTGGCGGCGGAGACCCTTGGCGCGACGATCTGGGGACTTCTGCCGCGTCGCGGTCTGCTGCGCAATCAGGGCGTTTGAGGGTGGGGCGGGAGTCGATGTATACTCCCGTGGAACTGAACGGCCGCTCCGTGACGTGGGTGACCCCCACGTTTTTTTTCGGACCAACGCCGGAGAAGCGCCGTTCACCAATCGTGAAGACAGGAAAGGAGGGCCTCATGAGTCGGGATTTCGTCGGCGCCCTCCTTCAACTCAACGCCGAAAAGCAGGTCCCTCGCGATCAACTTCTGCGGACCGTCGAAGACGCGATTCAGTCGGCCTACCGCCGCGTCGCCGGCGACGAGGACATCCACGTTCGCATCGACGGCGAGAGCGGCAAGATCCGCGTCTTTCGGGCGCGGACCGTCGTTTCCGGCATCGAGGATCCAGTGACCGAGATCACGGTCGAGGACGCGCGGGCCCACAAGTCCGATGCACAGCTCGGCGATCTGGTCGAGGTCGAGCAGCTCGACGGCGACGTCTTCGGTCGGATCGGCGCCCAGACCGCCAAGCAGGTCGTGCTCCAGCGGCTGCGCGAAGCGGAGCGCGACGTCGTGTTCGACCAATTCGCCAGCCGTGACGGCGAGCTGATCACCGGCACCGTCAATCGGGTCGAGCCGCGCGCAATCATCCTTGACGTCGGCAAGGGGGTCGAGGCGATCCTGGCCACGACCGAGCAGTCGGCCGTCGAGCACTACCGGATCGGCCAGAACGTCAAGGCCTTCGTCCTCGAGGTGCGGCGATCCGTGCGCGGACCCCAGATCCTGGTTTCGCGGACGCACAAGGGCTTTCTCAAGCGCCTCTTCGAGCTCGAGGTCCCGGAGATTCACGCCGGAGCGGTCGAGATCAAGGCCATCGCCCGCGAGGCGGGGAGCCGCTCGAAAGTGGCGGTCGCTTCGCGCCAGGAGGGCCTCGATCCGGTTGGGGCGACCGTCGGCCAGCGTGGCGCCCGGGTTCAGGCCGTCGTCGCCGAGCTCGGCGGGGAGAAGATCGACGTGATCCCGTGGAACGCCGACGCCGGTGTGTTCGTGGCCAACGCGCTGTCGCCGGCGCAGGTCCTGTCGGTCGACATCGACGAGGAGCACCGGATCGCGAACGTCACCGTTCCCGAGCGGATGCTGTCACTCGCAATCGGGCGGGAGGGCCAGAACGCCCGGCTCGCGGCGCGACTTACGGGCTGGCGGATCGACATTCGGAGCGACGTGTCCGTGGCGGAAGCGAAGGCCGCTGCGGCTGCCGGGCTCGAGCAGGCCGCTGTGGATGCGGCCGCGCGGGCGGCGGCACCCGCTGGAGATGGTCGCACCGAAGCGCCCGCGCCGGAGACCTCGACGCCCGCCGCCTCGACGCTTGGCGCAGTGGCTGACGCGGCAGACGGGACCGCCGATCTCACGTCGACGGCGAAGCCGAAGGCCGTGAAGAAGGTGGTCGCGACCAAGGCGGCCGCGACGAAGGCCGTCGCCACGAAGGCCGTCGCCAAGAAAGCCGTCGCCACGAAGGCCGCCACGAAGAAAGAGCCCGCGTCGAACGAGCCTGCCGAAGAAGTACCCGCGAAAAAGACCCTCACGCGGACGAAGGCGGCAGCAGCCACGGGCGCAGCAGCCACGACCGCGGCGGTCGCGACCGCCGAAGAGGTGTCATCGTAGGCCGGGCCGTGACTGCCGGAGCGATCTGTCGCGTCCCGAACCGCACCTGCGTCGTCTGCCGGACCAGCCGGCAGAAGCGGGAGCTTCGGCGCCTCGTCCGCACGCCCGACGGACACGTCGTCATGGATCCAACCGGCCGCCTGAACGGTCGGGGTGCCTATGTGTGCATGGACGGGTCCTGCCTCACCACCGCGCTTGAGAAGGGCGCCCTTGCCCGGGCCCTCTCGACGCCGATCCCCGCCGCCCTCCGCGAGGCGCTGGCGAAACAAGAACTGACAACGAACCGAGGGGAGCTGCATGGCCAGGAGTAGGAGCGGCACCCGCGGCCGGCGTGGACCCCGCAAACCGCCGCGACGCGACGGGGCCTTCGCGACGGCGCAGGTTCAGGTCGCCGACCCGCGCGAGCGCGGCGCGATCGAGCTTCCGCCGACGATCACGGTCAAGGAACTCGCTGAGCTTCTCAGCGTCAACCCAGCGGACGTCATCCGCGAGCTGATCAAGAGCGGCATTTTCGCGACGATCAACCAGCTGATCGACCGTGACACCGCCTCGCTCGTCGCCGGCGAGCTCGGCTACGAGGTCGCCGAACCCGTCGCGGCGTCCACGAACGGCACGGCCGATTCGAGTGGCGAAGGGCCTCCATCTGAGGCAACCAAGGAGGTCCTCTTCGACGAGGACGACCCGTCGCTGCTCCAAACGCGGGCGCCGATCGTGACCGTCATGGGCCATGTCGACCACGGCAAGACCAGCCTGCTCGACGCGATCCGGAGCACCACCGTTGCGGCGGGCGAGCGCGGCGGCATCACCCAGCACATCGGCGCCAGCGAGGTCACCAAGGACGGCCGTCGCGTCGTCTTCCTCGACACGCCCGGTCACGAGGCGTTCACTGCCATGCGTGCCCGCGGCGCGAAAGCCACCGACATCGCGGTGGTCGTCGTTGCCGCCGACGACGGCGTGATGCCCCAGACCCTCGAGGCCATCAGCCACGCCAAGGCTGCCAAGGTCCCGATCATCATCGCGCTCAACAAGATCGACAAGCCCGACGCGAACCCCGAACGCGTCAAGACCGAGCTTTCCGAGGCCGGGGTCATCGTCGAGGAGTACGGCGGCGACACGCCGCTCGTGCCCGTTTCGGCAAGGGCCGGCACCGGCATCGACGAGCTCATCGAGATGATCCTGCTGGTCGCCGATCTCCAGGACCTCAAGGCGAATCCGAAACGCCCGGCCGTGGGAACCATCGTCGAGGCCCAGCTCGACAAGAATCGCGGGCCGGTCGCGACCGCCCTCGTGATGACCGGGACGCTGCGGGTAGGGGACATCATTGCCGTCGGCGAGACGTTCGGGCGCGTCCGCGCCCTCGAGAACGAGAACGGCAAGCGGGTGACCAAGGCCGGCCCGGCCACGGCCGTGGTGGTCCTCGGCCTCGGCGACGTGCCGCAGGCGGGCGACATCCTGCGGGTCGTCGAGGACGAAAAGGCAGCTCGGACGCTCGTAGAGTCCCGAAAGGCTGCCGTGCTCGGCAAGAACGGCGAGACCGGCGGCCGGGCGACGCTCGAGGACCTCTATCGCCAGATCCAGACGGGGCAGGCCAAGGAGCTCCGGATCATCCTGAAAGCCGACGTCTCCGGCTCGCTGGGAGCGATCACCCACGCGCTCGACCAGCTCTCAACGGACGAGATCCGGATCAACGTGCTGCACGAGGGCGCCGGCGACATCACGGACAACGACATCATGCTGGCCTCGGCATCGAACGCGATCGTCGTCGGGTTCAACACCAGGATCACTGAGACCGCGCGTCGCGCAGCTGAGGCCGAGGGCGTTGATGTCCGCCTCTACGACATCATCTACCAGCTCACCGACGACATCGAGAAGGCCCTGGGCGGCCTGCTCGAGCCGGAGGTCATCGAGGTCGTCGAGGGCCGGGCCGAGGTCCGCCAGATCATCCGCATCGGCAAGAACACCGTCATCGCCGGGTCGTACGTCACCGACGGGCGGATCCTGCGCGGCGGAGCCAGGGTCTGGCGTGGTGGCAAGGTCATCGCCACAGACCGGATCGAGTCACTGCGGCGCTTCCGTGACGACGTCCGCGAGGTCCAGACCGGCTTCGAATGCGGCATCGGGCTGGCCGGGTTCAACGATCTCGCCGAGGGCGACATCATCGAGTGCTTCACGACGCAGACGGTGAGTCGATCGGTATCGGCCTGATCCAGGCGATTGGCCATTTCGAGTGAGCCAACGAACGGATCGCGTCGATGAGCTGCTCCGCCAGGAGATCAGCGCGCTCCTGACCCGTGAAGTCGCCGACCCGCGGATCGGCTTCGCAACGGTGACCCGGGTAGAGACGACATCTGACCTCCAGCACGCGCGGGTCTGGGTCAGCGTGATCGGCCAACCGGACGAGCGCGACGCCACCATGGGCGCGCTCGGGCGCGCGATGCCGTACATCCGGCACCAGCTGGGCGCCCGACTGCGGATCCGGCGCATCCCCGAGCTCCACGTACGGCTCGACGACACGGCCGAGCGGGGCACCCGGGTCCTCCACCTGCTCCAGGAGCTCGAGGCGGGTCATGAACCGGAGCCCGGCGACCTCAGCGGTGAATCGCTGCCGACCCCGAAGCCCCGCCTCGCGCATCAGGGGGATGCCGCCGACCTTCCCGTCGAGCCGGTGGTCCCGGTACCCGGGCGCAGCCGCCGCGGCGCCGGCCGGCAGGGCTCAACCCTGCGGAAAACGCGCCGGCGGCCAAGATGACCGCCGACACCGCGGGTCTCGATCGGACCGCCGGCGCGGAGGCGACGGCCCCGATCGATCTGTCGCGCTGGTCCACGGCCGTTCCCGACGCCGTTGTAACCCGCATCCGAGCGGCTGTGAATGTCCTCGCCGTCTCGCACGAGAACCCCGATGCCGACACGCTGGGCGCCACGCTCGCGGTGTGCCGCCTCGTCGAGGCGCAGGGCGGACGGGCCACTGCGGTCTGCACCGACCCGATTCCTCCGCTCTACGACTTCCTGGCGGGGATCGAGCGATTCCGGACGGATCCCGGCGATGACGCGGCGTACGACCTGCTGGTCGTCTCCGACTGCGGCACGCTCGATCGGATCGGCGCCGTACGAGACCGGCATCGCGAGCTCTTCGCGCGGCTCCCGATGGTGATCATCGACCACCATGCATCCAACGATGCGACCGCGGACGGCGACTGGGTGGATCCGAATGCCGCGGCAACCTGCGAGATGATCACCCTTCTCGCCGATCGACTTGGGGCTCCGCTAACCCTGGGTGGAGGGGAATTGGCGGCGGGGCTGATGGCCGGCATCGTGATGGACACCGCGACGTTCAGTCACCCCAACGTGACGCCTCGGACGCTCGCGGTCGCCTCGGCCCTCGTTGCCGCCGGCGCACCCCTCTCGGAGACCTCCCGCCGTCTCTACCGGACAAAACCGGCCGCCCAGCTCCGACTCTTCGGCGTGGTCCTTGGCCGGCTCGAGAGTGCTCTTGACGGCCGCGTCGTCCACACGACCCTCCTGGAGTCGGACCTGGCCGCGACGGGTGCCATCCTGGCCCATTCCGAGGGGATCATCGACCTTCTTTCGCAAGCCGAGGATGCCGACGTGGCGATCGTCTTCAAGGAGGCCCAGGGCGAGACGCGACTGAGCGTGCGGACCCGGCCGAACGGAGTCGACGCAACGCTCCTTACCGGGATCTTCGGGGGAGGCGGCCACGCGCGGGCGGCCGGTGCCACCGTCCGGCGGCCAGTCGCAGATGCGCGGCCGCTCGTCCTGGCAGAGGCCGAGCGGCTCGTTCGCGAGCTCGACCGCTGACCGCGTGACGGTTCGACCGTCGCGCCCCGACACGCGGGGTCTGGACGGCATCCTCGTCGTGGCCAAGCCCTCCGGGCCGACGTCCCACGACGTGGTCGCCCTCGTGCGCCGGCTCGCCGCGACCCGGCGGGTGGGGCATGGTGGCACCCTCGATCCCTTCGCTGAGGGCGTGCTGCCGATCTTCCTCGGCCAGGCCACGCGCCTCGTCGAATATCACCTCGGCGATCGCAAGGGCTACCGGGCGACCGTCTGCTTCGGGGCGAGCTCCGCCACGGATGATCTCGAGGGTGACCTCACGCCGGACGAGCGATTGGCGCCCGATCGCGAGATCGTCGAGGCCGCCCTGGAGGGATTCCGCGGAGAAATTCGCCAGCGACCGCCTGCCTACAGCGCCGTGAAGGTGGCCGGCCGGCGAGCCTACGCGCTCGCCAGGGCCGGAGCGACGGTGGAACTCGCCGAGCGGACCGTCACGATCCATCGCATGGCCCTCCGATCCTGGGACGGCGCCGATCCGAGCCGGCCGATCGCCATCATCGACGTCGAGTGCTCGGCCGGGACGTACATCCGGGCCCTGGCCCGGGATCTCGGCGCGGCCGTGGCCAATGCGGCCTACCTCGGAGCGCTCACCCGGACGATGTCGGGCCCGTTCCGTCTCGACGACGCCGTCGCGCTCGATGGGGTCCGGGCCGCCGCTGCAGAAGGACCGGACGCGCTCCGCCGGCTGCTCCTGCCGGTCGACGCCGGGCTCGACGCGATGCCGCAGATCGCCCTCACGCATGCCGAGGCTGAGGATGTCGCCAGGGGACGCTTCATCCGGCCGGCGGCCGGCGTTCCGGGCGGCGCCGACGGTGGCCCGTTTCGCCTGGTCGACACGGAAGGCCGGCTGGTGGCGATTGGTGCTCGCGACGGATTGCGCCTCGCGCCGACGAAGGTCCTGATCAGCGCGAATGCCTCCAGCACGCCCGGAAGCGATGCCTGAAGAACGGCAGACCCCCGCCGGGGCGTCGTCCGTCGTTCCGGGCGTCGATGCGCTACGCCCATCGCATGGGCGCCTGTTCATGGTCGTCGGGGTCTTCGACGGCCTTCATCGGGGCCACATGTACCTGATCCGCCACCTCCGACATGAAGCCGCAAAGCGGCACGCCCGGCCGGCGGTGATCACGTTCGACGCTCACCCTGACGAGATCCTGCGGGGCGTGGCGCCGCCGCTCCTCCTGGACCCGCAGGAGCGCCTCGAGCGACTGGCTGGAGCCGGCGTGGAGGTGACGGTTGTTCAACACTTCGACGTCGCCCTCCGGACCACGCCGTACGACGCCTTCGTCCGCCGAATCGTGGAGCGAGTCGACCTGGCCGGCTTCCTGATGACACCCGACGCGGCGTTCGGCTATGAACGCCGAGGGACCCCGGAAGCGCTTTCGGAGCTTGGCCGCGCCGGCGGCTTCGAGGTCGTCGTCGTGCCGCCATTCGAGATCGACGGCCGGGCGATTCGGAGCTCCGAGATCCGGCAGGCGATTGCGGCGGGCGACCTCGCCAGCGCTCGAAGGGCGCTCGGTCGCGACGTCGCGGTCATCGGCTCGGCGACGTCCTCCGAGGACCGTGCCGCGACCGAGATCCGCTTCGACCTCCCGACGGCTGTCCCGCCGGACGGCGAGTATGCGGTCGCGGTTCGGGCCGCCGCCGGACCGGCCGAATTGCGTCGGCGCCTGGTGATCGAGAACGGGACCCTTCGAGTCGAGCCCTCGCTCCCGGTGCCTCCGGACCGCCGCGTGCGCATCCGCCTGATCGGGCCACGTTTGCCGGCGCCGTCGGTGCCTGTGTTACGATCCGCCGGTCATAGCAGATAGCTACGTAACAGCAAGTTTCGTGTCGGAGGACTGAGTGCCGCTGGCGGGTGCCGAAAAGCAGGAGATCATCACGGGGTTCGCCACAAAGGATGGCGACACGGGTTCACCGGAGGTCCAGATCGCACTCCTGACGGAGCGGATCAAGGATCTTACCGGCCATCTCCAGAGCTTCAAGAAAGATAATCACTCGCGCCGCGGCCTCCTCAAACTCGTTGGCCGGCGCCGCCGCCTTCTGGCGTACCTCGTCAAGAAGGACAACACGCGCTACCGGGCCGTCATCGCACGGCTCGGGCTCCGCCGCTAGGCTCGCCACTCCCGACCCCGGGCATGTCCCAGGGGTCGGACCGTGAGCGGACCCAAGCGGTGGGTCGGTCTTCGCGCTGAAGGTCTCTCCTCCTCCACGATCAGGAGGATGCAATTCCCGTGTCTCAGATTGTCGAGACGCAATTCGGTGGCCGAACACTGACCATCGAGACCGGCAAGCTTGCACGCCTTGCCGGCGGCTCCGTCACCGTCCGTTACGGCGACACGATGGTGCTCGGCACCGCTAACCGCTCCGATCCGCGGCCGGGGCTCGACTTCTTCCCGTTGACCGTTGACTTCGAGGAGCGGATGTACGCCGCGGGCAAGATCCCGGGCGGCTTCATCAAGCGCGAATCGCGTCCGTCCGAGGCGGCGATCCTGTCCGCCCGGCTCACCGATCGCCCGATCCGGCCCCTCTTCCCGGAGGGCTACAAGGACGATATCCAGGTCGTGATCACGGTCCTGTCGACCGACCAGGAGAACAACCCCGACGTCCTGGGTACGATCGCCGCTTCGGCAGCGCTCACGATCAGCGAGATTCCCTTCCAGGGCCCGATCGGTGCGGTCCGCGTCGGTCGGATCGGCGGCGAGTTCATCGTCAACCCGACATTCTCCCAGCTCGCCGACTCCGAACTCGACCTCATCGTCTCCGGAACACGCGACGCGATCATGATGGTCGAGGCCGGGGCGAAGCTCCTGCCCGAGGATGTCATGGCCGAGGCCATCCTCTTCGGTCACCGCGCGATCCAGCCCCTCATCGATCTCCAGGAGGAGCTGCGCGCCTCCGTCGGCAAGCCCAAGGTCCTGCCGTACCTCGAGCCCGGAACGGGTTCGGTCCTTGAGTTCGTGAAGGCCGTCGAATCGGGCGGTGAGTTCGTGGTGGTCGACACCGAGACCACCGGCACTGATCCAAAGGTGAGCGACCTGCTCGAGGTCGCGGCGATCCGCGTCCAGGGCGGGCACATCCTCGATCGCTGGTCGACCCTCGTGAATCCCCAGCGGACCATCGTCGGCAACCAGATGCACGGCATCAGCGACGCTGACGTCGACGGGGCGCCCTCGCCGCGCGAAGCGGCCGAGACATTCATCGCGTTCGCCGGCCGGGCCACCATCGTGGGCCACTCCGTGGGCTTCGATCTCGGCTTTCTCGAGGCGGCCCGCGGCGACGGCTACCGGTTCGAAGCCGGTCGTTATCTCGACACCCTCGTGCTTGCCCGCGAGGCCTACCCGGGCCTCGAGTCATACCGCCTCGGCGACCTGACGAAGTTCTTCGGGATCGAGCAGCCGACCAACCATCGCGCCCTGCCGGACGCTGAGGCCACGGCCAACCTGCTGCTGCACTTTGCAGGCGACCTGCCGAACCGGATCGCCACTCTCGGCGACGGGATCACCGCCTCCGTCCGGGCGAATCGAACCGACGACGATGCCAAAGGCCTCCTGGAGGCTGCGCGGCGGCAGGCGCGCGTCAGCAAGAACCTCTTCAACCTCGTCCAGAAGAAGACGGTGCGGCGGATCGTCCTCGACGAGGGGATCCGGATTGACGGCCGCGGCCTGACCGACATCCGCCCGATCACGGTCGAAGTCGGGCTCATCCCACGGGCACACGGCTCCGGCCTGTTCACCCGGGGTGAAACCCAGGCGCTGACGATCGCGACTCTCGGCTCGTCTTCCGACGTCCAGCGGATCGACACCATCAGCCCGGAGACCGAGAAGCGCTACATCCACCACTACAACTTCCCGCCCTACAGCACCGGCGAGAACAAGATGATGCGCGGGCCCAGCCGGCGCGACATCGGGCACGGCCACCTGGCCGAGCGGGCGCTGGTTCCGGTCCTTCCGGATCACGATGAGTTTCCCTACGTGATCCGCCTCGTGTCGGAATGCGTGACCTCCAACGGCTCGACGTCGATGGCCTCGACCTGCGGCTCGACCCTTGCCCTGATGGACGCCGGCGTGCCGATCAAGGCGCCGGTCGCCGGCGCGGCCATGGGCCTGATCAGCGAGCCGGACGGCCGCTTCGTCGTCCTGACCGACATTCTCGGCAAGGAGGATTCGATCGGCGACATGGACTTCAAGGTGACCGGCACGCGGGATGGGGTCACCGCCCTGCAGATGGACATCAAGGTCCAGGGGATCAGCGAAGCCATCATTCGGGACGGTCTCAGGCAGGCGCTCGTTGCTCGCCTGACCATCCTCGACAAGATGGCCGAGGTCCTGCCGTCGGCCCGCCCCGAGATGAGCGACTTCGCGCCGCGCATCATCACGATCAAGATCAACCCGGAGAAGATCCGCGACATCATCGGCAAGGGCGGTTCCATGATCCGAAAGATCCAGGAGGAGACCAGCACCGAGATCAATGTCGAGGACGATGGAACGGTCGAGATCTCGGCCGTGTCGGGCGAGAACTCGCGCAAGGCGATCCAGTGGATCGAGAGCCTCACGCGTGAGGTCGAGATCGGCTCGCTGTACCTCGGCAAGGTCACCCGGATCATGGGCTTCGGCGCCTTCGTCGAGATCCTGCCGGGCAAGGAAGGCCTCGTCCGGATCGGCGAGCTCGCCGACTACCACGTGCCGACCGTCGAGGACGTCGTGTCCGTCGGCGACGAGGTGATGGTCGTCGTCACCGAGGTCGACCGTCAGGGACGAATCAACCTCTCCCGCAAGGCCGCCATGCAGCGGCACCTCGCCAAAGAACCCGTCTGACCGGGGTCTCCGGATCAAGCGAAATGGCCGGCCCGCGAGGGCCGGCCATTCGATTCGTGCCGAGTGCCCACCCGCGAGGGCCAGCCATTCGATTCAGGCCCAGCCCGGACCCCGAGGGCCAGCCACTCGATTCATGCCCAGCCCGGACCGCGAGGGCCAGCCATCCAACTCGTGTGGTGGCCGGACCGCGAGGGCCAGCCATCCAACTCGTGCACGGGCCGGATTCCGGTCCGATTTCTTTCACCCAGTGCAAAAACCCGCCTCGTCGTTTCACACCACGCACGTAACGAAGGTTGCGAGCGCGTTCGCGCCCCGAATGTTCCATGCCGTGAAAGAACCCAGCTGCCGGTCGACGATTCGGTCGGGATCTTGCACCCGGTGCACCATTTCGGCCGATCTAGGGCGGATCAGTCGACGTGAACGACGGACGTGTTCACCACGTGAAACGGCGGATAGATAGGGCCGCTCGGCGGCCTGGACCCGTGAACACGTGAGCGAGCCCAGCGTGTCCCGATACCCGGTCTCGGCCGCTCCGGCTGACCGCGTCACGAGAGAAACCTGACCCGAGCGGGCCGAGCTGAACGTCATCCACCATCGCTCCGTTCCTTCTCCTTTCGCGGCTCTGTGTGAAGGACCCGGCCACCGGCGATGGCCGGCGACCGGGAGACACCCATCCGGCGACCGAGAGACCCGCTGGTATACTCGCCGGGTGCCCTGCCCGACCAGCCTGTCAGCGGAGCCGTGCCCCGAATGACCCATCCTCGCCTCTCTGTCGCGGTCGTGGGCGCCACCGGCGTCGTCGGTCGGACGATGATTCAGGTCCTCATCGAACGGAAGTTCCCGATGGGTGAGGTACGCCTGCTCGCGTCAGCAAAATCGCCGGGCAGGACCGTGGAGATCGGCGGCCGAGACCTCGTGGTCGGGGAGGCGACGCCCCACGCGTTCCGCGGCATCGACATTGCCCTCTTCTCCGCCGGGGCCGATATCTCGCGGGAACTGGCCTCTGAGGCGGTCGACCACGGTGCGGTCGTCATCGATAACTCGGCGGCGTGGCGGATGGATCCGGCCGTGCCGCTCGTCGTCAGCCAGGTGAATCCGGACGACCTCGCCATGCACGAAGGCATCGTCGCCAATCCCAATTGCTCGACCATGCAGCTCGCGCCGCTCCTGATGGGCCTTCGCGATTCGGTTGGCCTGGAGCGGGTCGTCGTCGACACGTATCAGGCCGTCTCGGGCACCGGCGCTGACGCCGTGACGGAACTCGAAGATCAGATCCGGGCTCACGTGTCCGGCGACGAAAAGCGCGCGACCGTCTATCCGCACCCGATCGCCTTCAACGCTCTCCCCGAAATCGATATCTTCCTCGACAACGGCTACACCAAAGAGGAGTGGAAGCTGGTCACGGAGAGCCGTAAGATCCTGCACCTGCCGGACCTGCGGATGAGCGCCACGGCCGTCCGGATCCCGGTCTTCGTCGGCCATTCCGAGGCGGTCCACGTCGAAACGACGGCGCCGATCTCGCCGGCAACCGCTCGGGACATCTTCGGCGCAATTCCGGGTGTGGTCGTCACCGACGACCCTGGAATGCACCGATACCCGCTGGCCACCGACGCTGCCGGTCGCGACGAGATCTTCGTCGGGCGCGTCCGCCAGGACGAGTCGATCGAGGGCGGCCGTGGCATCGCGTTCTGGGTCGTCGCCGACAACGTCCGGAAGGGTGCGGCGACCAACGCCGTGGAGCTCGCCGAGATCCTCGTGGAGCACGACCTGCTCAGCCCCCGCTCCCACCGAAGCGAGACGGTCGAGGCCACGGCGTGACGGACGCCGAGCGCCGAGCGGCGCTCGAGGCGGTTGCGGCTGAAGTGGTTGCCTGTACCCGATGCCGGCTCCACGAAGGACGCACCCGCGCGGTTCCCGGTGAGGGCAGCGCATCGACCGAAGTCGTCTTCGTCGGCGAGGGCCCGGGCTTCAACGAAGACCGGCAGGGGCGGCCCTTCGTTGGACGTGCCGGTGACGTGCTCGTCCGGCTGCTCGGCTCCATCGGCTGGCGTCGCGACGACGTCTTCATCACCAACGTGGTCAAATGCCGCCCGCCCGACAATCGTGACCCCGAGCCGGACGAGATCGCGGCCTGCTTTCCGTACCTGCAGCGCCAGCTGGAGATCCTCGATCCGGCCCTGGTCGTGACCCTCGGCCGTCATTCGATGGGCCGGTTCATGCCCGGCGCCCGGATCTCCCAGGCGCACGGAACGCTCCGGCCGGCGGATCCCGCCACGGGCGCCGCTTCTGCGACCGTCTACGCCATGTACCACCCCGCGGCTGCCCTCCGATCGACCGAGATCGAGCGCCAGAGCCTTGAGGATGCGGCAGGAATTCCGAACGCGTTGATCGGCGCGCGTCGGCGGCGGCCGCAGGCGGCATCGGCCACCGTCGCGGCTCCCGTCGTTGGCGAGCCGCCAGTCGTTGGCGAGCCTCCCGTCTGTCCGGCCCCGAACGTTCCGACGGCCGCCCACGCCCTGGCCGCTCCCGCTCCGGCATCCCGTCTGCCAGGCCCGGCCGACGACCAGCTCACCCTGTTCTGATTTCGAGCTCCAGGGCAATGGCCGTTTCCGATAAGCCGCTCAGGATCATCCCGCTCGGTGGGGTGGGCGAGATCGGCAAGAACATGTTCGTCTTCGAATACGGCGACGACATCGTGGTGATCGACTGCGGACTCATGTTTCCCGACGAGGAGATGTTCGGCATCGACCTCGTGATCCCCGACATCGCCTATCTCCGCGAACGCAAGGACAACGTCCGGGCCTTTCTCATCACCCACGCCCACGAAGATCACGTCGGCGGGCTGCCGTACGTCCTGCCGGATTTCCCCGGGGTCCCCGTCTACGCGTCAACCCTGGCTCGAGGCCTGCTGGGCAACAAGATCAAGGAGCACAAGCTCCACTCGAACCCGCTGCGCGCCCTGGACCCGGGCGGCGAGCTGGACATCGGCCCGTTCCACGTCATCCCGTTCCGTGTCGGCCATTCGATCCCCGATGCGATGGGCCTGGCCCTGCGGACGCCGGTCGGGACGATCGTCCACACGGGCGATTTCAAGTTCGACCACACGCCGGTCGATGGCAAGCTGTCCGACTTCCACATCCTCGCCAAGCTCGGCGAGGAGGGGGTCGTCTGCCTCCTGTCGGACTCGACCCGAGCCGAGAACCCGGGCTACACGCCCTCCGAGCGGACCGTCGGCGAAGCCTTCCGGGAGATCATGGAGCCGCTGGACGGTCGCGTCATCGTCGCGACATTCGCCAGCAACATCGCCCGCGTCCAGCAGGTCCTCGATGCCGCCGCCTCCTTCGACCGCAAGGTGGCGGTCATCGGACGGTCGATGGAACAGAACTTCCGGATCGCGAGCGATCTCGGCTACCTCACGTACGACTCCGATCGGATTGTCGCCAAGGACCGCATCAACGAGATCCCGGCCGGAAAGCTGGTCATCGCCACGACCGGCGCCCAGGGCGAGCCGATGGCCGGCCTCGCGCGGATGGCCAACCGCGATCACCGGTACGTCGAGATCCAGCCCGGCGACACGGTCATCGTGAGTGCGAGTCCCATCCCCGGCAATGAGGAATACGTCAGCCGCACCATCGACAACCTGTTCAAGGCCGGCGCAAACGTCTTCTACCACACCATCAAGCGCGCCCACGTCTCGGGCCACGCGAGCCAGGAAGAACTCAAGTTGATGCTGGGCCTGACCAAGCCCCGCTACTTCATCCCGATCCACGGCGAGTTCCGGATGCAGGTGCAGCACGGTCGCCTGGCGATCGAGACAGGCGTCCTGCCCGAGAACGTGTTCATCATCGAGAACGGCACGCCGATCGAGATCGAGCCCGACGGGACGGCGCACCGCGGCTCGCCGGTCCAAGCCGGCTACGTCTACGTCGACGGACTGTCGGTCGGCGAGGTCGGCGACATCGTCCTCCGCGACCGCCGGGCGCTCGCCAACGACGGCATGTTCATGGTCGTCGTCACGGTCGACAAGCAGACCGGGAGCGTCGTCGGCCGGCCGGAGATCATCACCCGCGGATTCGTTCACCTCAACGAACAGGATCCGATCATGGCCGAGGCCATCGACCGAATCGTGGCATCGATCGAAAATCCTGGCGACCACATCAGCGAGATCCTCCTGCTGAAGAGCCAGATCAAGGACGGGGTCTCGCGGTACCTCTACGAGCAGACCAAGCGGCGCCCGATGGTCTTCCCGGTGGTGGTCGAGGTCTAGCGCGGTGGCCACTCGACGACGCGCGGCACCCCGGCGCTCGAGGCGGCGGACGTCGGGCTTGCGCGTGCCTCGCATCACGCTCCCCGATGTCGGGCCCGATGTCGCTCGATCGATCTTCGGGATCTTCCTCCTCGTTCTGGGCTCGGTGACCCTGATCGCCCTGGTGCTACCCGGACAGGGCACGCTGACCAGCTGGTGGGAAGACACCGTCGGGCCCTGGTTCGGGAGCATGCGCTGGATGCTCCCGTTTCTCCTGGTCGGCGGCGGCTGGTACCTGGAGTGGGGCCCCGGCAAGCTGCCGCGGTCCGGATGGGCCGCTGCGGTCATCGGAATCGGATTGACCTACGTCAGCCTCCTCGGCATGGTCGCAATTCTGCATCTCACGCTCATCGGCAAGCCGTTCACGGGCGGCAGCCTGGGCAAGTTCGCGGCGGGGCTGTTCGTCGGGCTCATTCCGCCGCAGGCGGCCTTCATCGTCCTCGCGGCCCTGGCCGCAATCGGGCTGCTGGTCGGCTTCGGCCTGCACCCGCGCGACCTGACGCGCCCGATCGTCGCCTTCGTCCGATGGCTCGCCGGCACGACGGCGTCCGCCTTCGCGACCGGCCCGGCCGCGCCCGACGCCAGCAGAGCGGACGCAACGGCGACGAGCTCGACTGCGCCCGGGCGCGCCGGACGGGCAAACGGAAGAGCGGTCGTTGCCGCCGGTCCATCACCGGGCCAGACCGGCATCTGGAGCCGTGGGGGAGGCGCGCCGGCCGTCGACGACCCCGCGGGGATCATTCCCAGCGCGGTGCCCAGCCTCGCCCCGGTCTCGGCCACGTTCGCGCCAGCCCGGGCGGCTGATTGGGCCGGAGCGCCGGCCGGAAGCGCGACGGCCGGCGGCGCGACGGCCGTGGGCCCGTCCAATGGCACGCGGGCAGGCATCGCCGACATTCCACGACCGATCCGGACCGCGGGCGACATCACCGACGCCTCGGACTCGCCGCCGACTCGGGAACGGATCGATTACTCCGTCCCGCCGATCACGCTCCTGGAGGACGTTCCGCCGCCAGTCGCCCCCGGCGGGGAGGAGGCCCATCACCGGCGGAACGAGGAGATCATCGTCAGGAAGCTGAGTGGCTTCGGGATCGCGGCCCAGATCGTCGGCAGGAACGCGGGGCCGGTCGTCACGCAGTACGAGGTCCAGCCCGCGCCGGACGTCAAGGTCAGCCGCATCGAGGCTCTGGCCGACGATCTGGCGATGGCCCTTGCCGCGCGGTCGCTGCGAATCGAGGCGCCGATCCCGGGCAAGAGCGCGGTCGGCATCGAGATCCCCAACAAGGACTTCAACGTTGTCGGCCTGCGGGGGATTCTCGAGAGCGTCGACATCGATGCGTCCGGCTCGAAGCTGACCTTCGCCCTGGGCCGCGACGTCGCCGGCAAGGCCCAGGCCGTCGATCTGGCGAAAATGCCCCACCTTCTCATCGCGGGGGCGACCGGCTCGGGCAAGAGCGTCATGGTCAACGCCCTCATTACGAGTCTGCTCTGCGAGGCGACCCCCGACGACGTGCGGATGATCCTGGTCGACCTCAAGCGGGTCGAGCTCGCCGCCTACAACGGCCTGCCGCACCTGCTCGTTCCGGTAGTCACCGAGCCGGAACGGGCCAAGGCTGCGCTCAAATGGGCGGTCAACGAGATGGAGGGTCGATACCGCCGCTTTGCCGGTGCGTCGGTACGCAATATCCGCGGGTACAACGAGTCGCGGGCAGATCCCGAAGACCGGCTGCCGTCGATCGTCCTCATCGTCGACGAGCTCGCCGACCTCATGATGCGCGAGGGGAAGAACGTCGAGGAGCCCATCGTCCGCCTCGCCCAGAAAGCGCGCGCGACGGGGATCCACATGGTTCTTGCCACCCAGCGCCCATCGGTCAACGTCGTTACCGGCCTCATCAAGGCCAACTTCCCGTCCCGGATCGCGTTCGCAATGGCGTCCCAGATCGACTCGCGGACAATCCTCGACTCGCCTGGCGCGGAGGACCTCATCGGTCGAGGCGACATGCTCTACCAGCCTGCCGACCTGCCGCGCCCGATGCGCCTGCAGGGCGTCTTCGTCTCGGACGCCGAGATCAACGCCGTCACCGGCCACTGGAAGGACCAGATCGAAAATCCGAACTACGACCTCGCCATCATCGAGAGCGACGATGAGGGTTCCGGCGCCGCCGGCGATCTCACCGATCCCGACGCCGACCGGCTCCTCGGGGATGCCGTCGAGGTCATTCGGGAGTACGATCGGGCCTCGGCGTCACTGTTGCAGCGGCGTCTGAAGGTCGGATACGCGCGCGCGGCGCGCATCATCGACCAACTCGAGGCGCGGGGATACATCGGACCGTTCGATGGCTCGAATGCCCGCCAGGTGTTCCGGCGGGACGGCGCCGGCGCGACCCGGAATCGCGCGGACGTCGACGAGGGCGACGACGTATGACGACGCGAGACAGCGCTCGACGCGAAGGGATCCGCTACTCGATGGCGCGGCGGCGCGCCGAAGGCAACGCTCCGCCCCCGATCGAATCGGGCCCGAGTCTGCCCGAACGGCTCCTTGCCGCACGGGAGCGCAAGGGCGTCGACCTCTACCGCGCCGAGCGCGACACGAAGATTCGGGCGCGCTACCTCTCGGCGCTGGAGCGCGGCGAATACCGCGAATTGCCCGGGGCCGTGTACACGAAGGGCTTCCTCCGGAACTACGCCGTCTACCTTGGCCTCGATCCCGACGACGTGCTGCTGCAATGGCGCAACGAGCGAGGCGAGCGAGCCAATCCCGACCCGGTGTTGGTCGTCCCTCGGCCGATCAGCGCTCCCCAACGCGGCTTGACCGTCTCACCCAGTCTCGTGGTCGGGGCGCTGATGGTCATGTTCATCGTCGGTTTCGGGGCGTACGTCGCTGTCCAGCTCCTGCGCTTCGCCAAGCCGCCGACCCTGGCGGTCACGCGCCCGGCGACCGCCCTGGTCGACGCCAGCGAAACGGACACGACCTACCTGCTGCAGGGCACCTCGGCGGCCGGAGCCACGGTCAGTGTCGTCGTCCCGGGTCGGACCCAGCCATATCTCGCGACAGCCGATTCCGACGGGACCTGGAGCGTTCAGGTCGACCTGCGCGCCGGGAAGAACCAGTTCACGATCACGGCAACCGATCCCGACACCGGCAAGCAGGCCGAGAACCCGGCCAGCGTCGTCATCAATGTCCCGTACCTGGTCAGTCAGGCGCCGACACTCTCGATCGACCAGCCGGTCGACGGCACGACCTACCAGAACGGCGCAATCCCGCTGCAGGGCAAGACCGCCAACGCCAAGTCCGTGACCGTCACCGCGACATGGCTCGGCCGCGCGGCCGGACAGCCCACCTTGAAGTCGCCGGCGCCGTCGGCCCAGGCCTCACCGCCGGCCGTCGCGCCTGTCACGGTCGACGTTCACGACGACGGCTCATTCAGCAGTCCACTCGAGCTGACGGCCGGCAAATGGTCGATCACGGTCACGGCGTCATCCGCCGAGGGCAAGACTGCGTCCCTGAGCCGGACCGTGACCGTCGCCTACAAGGGGGTCAACCTGGTCATCTCGATCAAGGGTGGCCGGGCGTGGCTCAAGGTCTGGCTCGACGGCGTGATCGACCCGAAGCTCGGCGCCGGCGGCGTCGTCGAGGGCGATGGCGTGACGCTGACCTACACCGCCCAGCAGAGCATCGAGGTCCGCAGCGGCTGCGCGGCCGTGACCAATTTCACCCTCAATGGAACGTCGCTCGGCGCGCTCGACAACACCTGCAACGCCGAGACCTGGCTCTTCCAGCCGCCGAACCAGCCGACCAAGACCCAGCGACGCTAGGCCGCGGACTCGGGTCGTGGCGACCGCCGCTCTCGTTGCGCTCGCGGAACGTCTGCAGGGGATCTGTCTCGGGCGGCGACTGACGGTCTGTGCCGCGGAGTCATGCACGGGCGGGCTGATCGCCGAGGCCATCACCGGCGTGGCCGGCTCGTCCGGCTACTTCGCCGGGTCGGTCGTGGCGTACGCGGACGCCGCCAAGACCGGCCTGCTGGGCATTCCGGCAGAGCTCATCGGCGCCCATGGCGCGGTCAGCGCGCAGGTCGCGCGGGCCATGGCAACCGGCGCCCGCGACCGATTCGCGGCCGACCTGGCGGTCTCCGTCACGGGGATTGCCGGACCCGATGGCGGCACCGACGCGAAGCCGGTCGGTCTGACCTACATTGGGCTCGCCGATGAGGCCGGGGTGCAGCTACGGCGCTTCACCTGGCCCGGCGACCGGACGGCCAATCGCGAATCGAGCGTCGTCGCTGCACTCGAGTGGCTGATCGACCGAGCCGGCACGTGACCCGGACGGCTGCGGAGATCGGAGCGGGGCTGGCCCCGATCCGGGACCCGCGTCCCATCCAACCGGGCGAGCACATCCATGTCGTCGGCGCGGCGGGCGCTGGCGCATCGGCCGCGGCGCTGCTCGCGGTAGCGGCCGGCGCGACGGTCTCCGGCTGCGATGCGGGCGGTCCGTCGACGTACACACCGCCCCTCGTCGCGGCTGGTATCCCCCTGGCCTGGGAGCACGATCCCGCACACGTGACGAAGGAGCCGCGACCCGACCGCCTCGCGGTCACGAAGGCCCTGACGGCGATCGCTCCGGACCACCCCGAGCTGGTCGCGGCGCGAGCCTACGGGATTCCCGTAGAGGCGTGGCAGCAGGTCGTCGCCGACACCGCTGCGGGGCAGACGCTCGTCGCCGTCGCCGGCACGCACGGCAAGAGCACGTCCGCCGGCTGGCTCGTCCACGTCCTGGCCGGCGCCGGCGTCGATCCATCGGCGTTCGTCGGCGCCATCCTGCCGGCCGACCTGACCGGCGGGGTCCCAGCGACCGCCCGGCGGGGGAGGGGATCGGTCTTCGTCGTCGAGGCGGACGAATATGCCGGGAACTTCGATCCGTACCGGCCCTCGATCGCGATCGTCACGTCAGCCGAGTGGGATCACCCCGACGTCTTCGCCGATCGGGACGCTGTCGTGCACGCGTTCGAGAGCTGGCTGCGACGTGCCGCGACGGGCGCGATGGGCACAGCTGATCCGCCGCCCGTGCTGGTGGCGAACGTCGGCGACGCGGGCGTCGCAGCCCTCGTTGAGCGGCTCAGCGACTGGCCGGGACGCATTGTCACGACCTCCCTGGCGGATGGCACGTGGCCGATCGGCTCCACGGCTGCCCGCGCCGCGGCCGCCGGGCCAGGCGCGACCCTGACCGGCCGGATCGTCGCCGCCACCCCGACGGCGACGAGGCTGGAAATCGCCGGGCCGGACCTCCTGCCTGAGCCACTGGAGGTCGACCTGCTGACCGCCGGACAGGCCAACGCCTCCAACGCCCTGGGCGTGGCCGGCGCGGCCCTGGAGCTGGGCGTCAGCGCCGAGGACCTTGGACGGGGCCTGGCCGGCTTCGCCGGCGTCGGAAGGCGACTCGAGCGCAAGGGGATGGAGGCCGATGTCGTCGTCTACGACGACTATGGCCATCACCCGACCGCGATCCGCAAGACGATTGCCGCCGTCCGTCAGCGCGAGCCGGGGCGTCGCGTCTGGGCGGTGTACGAGCCCCTGACCTACCACCGCACTGCGGCGTTCCTGGAGGCCTTCGCGGAGGCCCTGGCAACCGCCGACGCTGTGGCGATCGCCGACATCTGGGCCGGTCGTGACCCCGACACGAGCGTGGCGTCCGCCTCGGCCCTGGCGGCCGCAGTCGCCCGGTTACAACCGGGAATTCCCGCCGCGGCGCCCGGGTCGGTCGAGGCGACGGCGGACTGGCTTGCCGGCGAAGTGCGGCCCCGCGACGCCGTTCTCGTGATGGGCGGCGGCCGAAGCTATGTCATCGGCGAGCGGCTTCTGGCGAACCTCGCTCGAACCACGGACCGCGGCTGAGCCGAACCGGGGATGAGGCTCTGACCGTATCCTTCGCGCTCCGGGCATACTGGAGCACGACGGATGAGGACCGCGACGCGGCGCAGCACGGGAGAGCGCACGACCCATGGCCGGTGAGGCTTCGTTCGACGTCGTCAGCGAATTCGATGCGCAGGAGCTCCGGAATGCGCTGGACCAGGTCCGGCGCGAGGTCGGCCAGCGCTTCGACTTCAAGGGGGCGACCGTCGATCTGACCCAGGAGAAGGACGAGGTCAACCTCCTGACCGACAGCGAGTTCCGCGCGAGCGCGGTCAAGGATCTGATCGAATCGAAGACCGTGCGGCGAGGCCTGTCGCTCAAGATCTTCGACTGGGGCAAGCTCGAGCCGGCCGGCGGTGACAAGGTCCGCCAGCGGATCGGCTTGCGGCGGGGCCTGCCCGAAGACCTCGCAAAGAAGATCACGAAGCTGATCCGCGACGAGTTCCCCAAGGTGAAATCACAGATCCAGGGGGACGCCGTCCGGGTCTCGGCCAAGAGCAAGGACGACCTGCAGAGGGTGATCGGTCGCCTCCGGCAACTCGACGAATCGGTCCCGTTGCAGTTCCAGAACTACCGGTAGGGGTCGCAGATGCCAGGTCGGCAAATCGGGCGATCCCTCGTCATCGTGGTGATAGCGGCGATGATCCTCGGCCTCGTCCAGGGCGGCATGACTGCCGCACCGGCCTCCTGAGCGATGATCGAGCCCGCCACAACGGATCCCCGCGAGGCGACGTCCGAGCCACGACCGGACCTCGCGCCGGGACCAGGCATCGAACCGGGCTTCGAGCCGCAGCAGGATCCTGTGCGCGAGCCGCCGTCCGAACCTGACTTCGAACCAGGCCTCGAGCCCACCTTCGAGCCCCCGTCCGACCCCGGTTTCGAACAAACCCCGGGGCTCAGCGTCGAGGATTCGGATACAGCGCCGCCCTCGGGCATGCCCGACGTAGCCGGTGAATCCGAAGCCCGCCCCCGGACGGTCGGCCGCCAGATTGCGGAGGCCCTGCGAGCGGTCGGAGTCAGGTACGCGTTCACCGTTCCGGGAGAGAGCTTCCTGGGACTCCTCGACGGCCTCGACGCGGTCGGGATCCGGGTCATCGCGACCCGCCATGAGGGCGCGGCCGCGTTCATGGCGGAGGCCCACGGTCAGTTGACCGGACGGCCCGCGGTGTGCATTGGAACGCGCGCGGTCGGAGCGGCCAATCTCGCCATCGGCATCCACACGGCCCTTGCCGACTCCACGCCGATGTTCGCCTTCGTCGGCGGCGTCGAACGAGCCCACCGCGGTCGCGAGGCGTTCCAGGAAGTCGACGTTCCCGCGACCATCGGGGGGCTCGCAAAGTGGTCCGCCGAAATTGCCGCCGTCGCCGACGTTCCAGCCATCATGGAGGAGGCGATCTCACAGGCGCTCTCGGAGCGCCCGGGGCCGGTCCTCGTGTCGATCCCCGAGGACGTCCTCGACGAGCTCGCTCCGGCGGAGTCCACGATCGGGCCATACCGGCCCGCTGCGCGGCGCCCCACCGATGATGAGGTCCGCGCCGTCCTTCAGCTCCTCGCCTCGGCGACCCGGCCGATCATCCTCGCGGGCGCAGGAGTCCTCCGCGCTCGCACGTCCAACGACCTGGTCCGGTTCGCGGAGCTGCTCCGCGTCCCGATCATCGCCTCGTGGCGTCGCGGCGACATCGTTCCCAACGACAATCCGCTTTACCTGGGAATGGCCGGCTACGGCGCCCCGTCGATCGTCCGCGAGCGGCTGCTCGGCGCCGACGCGATGCTCGTCCTCGGCTCACGCCTCAACGAGGTCACGACATCGAGCTGGGAGATTCCCGGGCCCGACACGCGCTGGGCACACGTCGACGCGATTCCCACCCGCCCGGATCCGGCCCTGCGCGAAGCCGACATCGCGATCGAGGCGGATGCCCGGAACTTCCTGCGGGCCGCGGTCAGCCGGCTGGAGAAGGGCGTCCTCCACGCGGAGCTCGCCGACATCCGGCGCGATGCCAACGATGAGGATCGGGTCGCCTGGGAGGCCGCCACCGTGGTCGACAGCCATCCGTGGGAGGGACCGGGCGTTCATCCCGGGCGGACGATCGCCACGCTGCGGCGAGTCCTGCCCGACGACGGCGTGGTGACCACCGACGCGGGCAATTTCGCCGGTTGGGCGGCGCGAGGCTTCCGCTTCCGACGGCCGGGGACGTTCCTCGGGCCGACGTCGGGTGCGATGGGCTACGGGCTTCCGGCGGCGATCGCGGCGGCGCTCGTCCACCGCGACCGGCCGGTCGTCGCGTTGGTGGGAGATGGCGGCCTCGGGATGACGATGGCCGAGATCGAGACGGCCGTTCGTGAGGGCGTACGGGTGGTCGTCCTGGTCTTCGACAACCAGCGCTACGGGATGATCCGGGTCCACCAGGACCAGCGCGAGGCGGTGGCCGTGGCCACGGAGCTGGGCCCGATCGATTTCGCGGCGGTCGCCCGCGCCTGCGGCGCCCGGGGTGTCCGGGTCGATGATGACGCCGCCTTCGAGCCCGCCCTGCGTCAGGCCCTGGCCGGAACCGGACCCACCGTCATCCACCTGCCCATCGACCGCCGCTGGGAGTCCGTCGACCGGTTGCCCTCGTGAGCTTGACTGGGCCCGGGATCCCCCCGAAGTAGCCATCGCTGGGAGCGATGCCAGATCTCTCCGTTCCAGACAGTCAGCTCGCGCGCCTCCTGATCGAGCGCGGCTTGGGCGCGATCTACCTGATCGCCTTCGTGGTCGCCTTCCGGCAATTCCCGGCGCTGTGCGGCGAACACGGACTGGAGCCGGCCACACGCATCCTTGCCTGGACCGGATTCCGAGAAGTACCGAGCATCTTTCAGTTGCGGTACTCGGACCGCCTGCTCCGCCTCGTCGCCGCGATCGGGGCTGTCATCGCGGCCGCGATCGTGGCCGGCATCGTCGGTGCGGCGCCTCTGCCGGTGGCGATGCTGGCCTGGTTGGTGCTCTGGGTCCTCTACCTCTCGATCATGAACGTCGGCGGCACCTTCTACGGCTTCGGCTGGGAATCGCAGCTCCTCGAGACCGGGTTCCTGGCGATCTTCCTCGGCAACGTCGGAACACCGCCGTCATTCCTCGTGATTCTGCTGTTCCGGTGGATCGCCTTTCGTGTCGAGTTCGGTGCGGGCCTCATCAAGCTTCGCGGCGACCGCTGCTGGCGCGAGCTCACCTGCATGGAGTACCACCACGAGACGCAGCCGCTGCCGAATCCGCTGAGCTGGTACGCGCATCACGCCCCGCGGGGCTTCCACCGCCTCGAGGCGCTCGGCAACTTCGTCGCCCAGCTCGTGCTGCCGTTCGGACTCTTCATGCCGCAGCCGATCGCCTCGATCGCGGCCGCCCTGATGATCGCGACCCAACTCTACCTGGTGATCACGGGCAATTACGCCTGGCTCAACTGGATCACGATCATCGCCATCGTGGCCGGGCTGTCGGACGGGGTCGTCCACACGATCCTGCCGTTCCTGCCGCTGCCCAACGCGACCTTCGCGCCGCCGCCGGCGTGGTTCACCGCCGCGGCGATCGTTCTGGCCGCGGCCGTTGCGATCCTCAGCTACTGGCCGGTGCGGAATCTCCTGGACCCACGGCAGCGGATGAACGCATCGTTCAACCCGTTTCACCTCGCGAACACCTACGGCGCCTTCGGCAGTGTCACGCGACGCCGCTACGAGGTGATCGTCGAGGGCACCGACGCCGCGGTCGTCGACGACGCTGCCGTCTGGCGCGAGTACGAGTTCAAGGGCAAGCCGGGCGATCCACGGCGGTTGCCGCCGCAGGTCGCTCCGTATCACCTCCGGCTCGACTGGCTGATGTGGTTCATCCCGATCTCGCCGGCGTACGCCGGCACCTGGTTCGAGCGCTTCCTGCGGCGCCTGCTGGAGGGGGATCGCCCGACACTCGCCCTGCTGCGCCGCAACCCGTTCCCGGACGGACCACCGACCTACGTGCGCGCGCAGCTCTACCTGTATCGCTTCACCTCCTTCGAGGAGCGCCGCCGAACAGGCGCCTGGTGGTCGCGCTCGGCAGTGGGCGAGCTCGTCCCTGCGCTCCGGCTCCGCGACCTGCGTTCCGAGTCCGGGTAGCCTGCGCAGATGGCCCGGCGGACGCGGAACGCTACGCCTCGCACGAAGGCCGCCGACGGCGCCCCGTCGCTGAAGCGTGAAGCAGCGGGTCGCTACAGGACTGCCGATGGCCGGTTTACGGTCGAGCAGTCCTCCGGGCGCTGGATGCTGGTCGACACGGAGCAGACCGACGAACTCGGGCTGCCCCTGGTCCGGGGACCGTACGCCACGCTCGATGAGGCTCGCGACGCGATCGAGGACGCGCGGACGGCTCCGCGACCCACGTCCGAGCTGGCCGAGCGGATCGCCAACCTGCCCGCCGGGTCAGGGACGGGACGTCCCGGCGCGCGGCAGCGGAAGGCAGGCTCCGGGGAGCGGCGCAACCCCGCGGTGGCACCCGACATCGAGCCAGAGCCGGAGCCGGAGCCGGAGCCAGAGCCGGGGCCGGCACCGGAGCCCGTGAAGGTCCGGGAGTATCGCTCCGGCGACGGCGACCGCCTGCGGGCCCTCTGGTCGGAGGTGGGCTTTCGGTCGCTTTGGGACGATGACGCCAGCCTGGACCGGATGGCCCACCGCAACCCAGGCCTCCTCCTTGTCGCGACCCAGGGGCAGGATCTCATCGCGTCTGCGCTCGGGGCGTGGGACGGTCGTCGAGGCTGGATCTACCGCCTGGCAACCGCGCCGGAGCATCGGCGGGCGGGGATCGCGAGCCGGCTCATCACCCAGATCGAGGATCGGCTTCGGGAATTGGGATGTCCCAAAGTAAATGTCCGGGTTCGCGAAGGCAACCACGGCGGGCGGGCATTCTGGCGCTCACGGGGCTACAGCCTGGATTCCTCCACGGGACTCGGCAAGGAGCTCGGAGGCCTGTAGGCGAAGCGTCGATCGGCTCGCGTCAGCGCCTCGGCTCAGGGTCTCGCTCCGCGCCTCGGCTCAGCGTCGGGCGAGACGCGCGTGCGCGATTCGCCGAATTTCGCGGTCGACGGCCGGCGAGTCGGCCATGAGATCTCGAAGGGCCGACGCCGGGAACGACAGGAGCCGAACGGGCTCTGTCGCCACGACAGTCGCCGTTCGACCGTAGCTGAAATCACGCCCCCAATCGATCGCGGCGATCTCTCCAAGGTGGTCGCCGGGCGCGATGACGTTCACCTCGCGCTCCCCGACACGTACGCTCAGCCGGCCCGCGAGGACGAGGTAGAAGACGCGCGCGTGGGCCCACTGTTCGGTCACCATTTCGCCGGCCCGGTAGGCGGCCTCGCGAGCCGTTCCCAGGAATCGGACGGCCTGGTCGTCCGTCACCTCGCGGAACGCGGCGATCGCCCGGAGGCCCGCCGCGTCGATTTGGGACGTACCCGACCAGTCGGCGAGGACGCCCGCGTCGCGCGGATTAGGGACCCCCGCCACGGCTCCCGCCGCCGGGGCCCCCGAATCGCGCGCGTCAGACTGCAAGGAGGGGTGCGTCGACGGCACAGCCAGAGGCGTCGACGCGACCTGTTCCAGGGCATAGCCCACGTCGTCGTCGTTGGTCGTGTGGTTCAGCACGCACAAACGGATGGCGTAGCGCCCGGCGACGTTGGTCGAAGTCAGCAGGACCTCCGCACCGGCCGTGATCGACGCCACGAGCGCTTCGTTGGCCTGGTCGATCTCGGCGTCCGACATGCGCGTCAGGCCGCGCCGTCGAAAGGTCAGGACGCCGAGCGAGGCTGGCGTGAGGAGCTCGAGGCGTGGGTCGGCCTCGATCAGGCGCTGGGCTTCTTGTGCCTGGTCGACGGCCCGATCGATCGCATCACGGAAGGCGTCCAGGCCAAACGTTTGGATTGCGAGCCAGACCTTGATGGCGCGCGTCGCGCGCGTCAACTGAAGGCCACGATCGGCGAAGTTGACGGCGCCTGTTCCCGCGATGGTTTCCGTCAGGTATTCGGGATGGAGCTCGAACGCGCTCTCGAGCAGGCCGCCGGTCCGGACCATGAGGCAGCCGACTTCGAACGGCATCGCGAGCCACTTGTGCGGATCGAGCGTCACGGAGTCTGCGAGTTCGATCCCCTGGAGGAGCCGGGAACCGCGGTCGGTGAGAACTGCGAACCCGCCATAGGCGGCGTCGACGTGGAGCCAGATCCCTCGGTCGTGGCAGATCTGGGCGAGCTCCGGGAGAGGGTCGATGGCACTTGTGCTCGTCGAGCCCGCGACGGCAGCCACAAGGAACGGCAGCCGGCCGGCGGCGATGTCGGCGTCGATCGCGGCGACAAGATCGGCGGGCCGGATCCGGAGCGTCTCGTCCGCCGGCAGGACGCGGATCTGCTCGGAACGGAATCCGAGGTGGCGCATGGCACGCGCGACGGACAGATGCGACTGGTCGCTGGTGTACGCCACGATCCGGTTCGACATCGGTCCGATGAGGGCTTCGCGCGCGCAGGCGATTGCGGTCAGGTTTGCCGCGGAGCCACCCGAGACGAGCACACCCGCCGCTTCGCGTGGATATCCGATCCATTCTCGGAACCAGTCCAGGACGGTCAGCTCCAGCTGACTCGGTCCCGATGCCTCTCGCCAGGCGCCTGCATCGATATTCATCGCTGACGAGATCAGGTCGCCGAGCGCGCCCGGCCACGTTCCGGCTCCGGGGATGTAGCCGAAGAATCGAGGGTGATCGAAGTGTCCAACGAAGGGCAGGACGTCCTCGTCGAGACGTTGGAGCAGCGTTGAGAAATCGCGTCCGGTGCGTGGGGCGGGCTCTCCGAGGCGAGCCTCGAGCTCTTCCCGGCTTCCGACCCGCAACACAGGCTCCGAAGCGAGGCGGCCGATCCGGCCGACGAGCAGGTCGATGACCTGGTAGCCCATCCTTCGCATCGTCTCGGTGTCGAGCTCGAGCGGGTCGCGGGACATGGCGCCTCGGCGAGCTGCAGTTGTTGGTTGACCCTCGTGGAGCGCCCCCTCGGCGCGCTCCGGAAGTATGGCGAGCGCGGGGGAGGCCGTTCAGCTGCCGGTTGGGCCCTGCGATCGGGGACCCCGACGCCGCCGATTGGAAGCTTCCCGCCCGGCCTTGGCCTGCGCATCCTGGATCTGTTTGAAGACCTTGCCCATGCCGGGACGAAGCAGGGCACGCTGCTCAGCATCCAGATCGCGGTCACGCCGTCGCGCCCGCTCGGCCTCGCGCGGGTCCAGATCCTCGGTCACGTCCCAGACGATACCCTCGGCAAGCGTGGTACGGTCGGCGAGCATGATTAATGCCTTGGCAGGCGTCCTCCTCGGACGCTCCTTGACCGACGACGGGATCCCGCCCGAAGCGCTCCTCGCCGCCTATCCGAAAGCGATGCGGCGCGTCGCCGAGATGCTGCTGGGTGCTGGCATCACCCGTCTGTCCAGAGGCGAGCGCTTCGCGACCTTGGCCAGTGGACAATGAGATTCCGTACCACGATCCTGCAGGCGGGCAAGACCGCGACCGGCATCGAAGTTCCGGCGGAGCTCGTGGAGAGCCTGCGTGCGGGCAAGCGCGCGAAGATCCGCGTGACGATCAACGGCTACACCTACCGCAGCAGCGTCGCGCCGCTCGGGGGCGTCTTCATGGTCGGCGTGAGCGCCGAGGTCCGAGAAGCGGCGCATGTCGGGGGCGGCGACGACGTCGACGTCGAGATCGAGCTCGACACCGAGCCGCGGGTTCTCAGCCTTCCAGCCGACTTCGAGGCAGCGCTGGACGCGGAGCCCGGTGCGAGACAGCGCTTCGACGCCCTGTCTTTCAGCAACCAGCAGCGCCTGGTCCTGCCGATCGAGGACGCCAAGACGCCCGAAACCCGTCAGCGGCGCATCGACAAGGCCATCGGTAGCGTCCGTGGCCGTTAGAGCGGCCCTTGCTGGGGTGGTTGGGAAGCGCCTGGCGGTGGCTTCGGGGTGAAGCACCCGACGCCGGACGAGCTTCGTTCGGCCCAAGGCAGGGCCATCCCCGATGTCATCGCAGCGGACCTCCGGGTCCTGTTCGTGGGGATCAATCCGGGGCTCTACTCCGGCGCTACCGGGTTCCACTTCGCGAGGCCCGGCAATCGGTTCTGGCCGGCGCTTCACGGCGCCGGGTTGACGCCTCGCCGGCTTCAGCCGGACGAGACAGACGAGTTGCTGGCGCTGGGGATCGGGATCACAAACCTGGTCAATCGCACGACGGCCACCGCAGCCGAACTGACCGCGGACGAGCTCCGCGTGGGCGCGGCGCAGCTACAACGGACCATCGATCGATATCGACCCGGTGCGGTTGCCGTCCTCGGCTTGTCGGCGTACCGCTCGGCGTTCGACAGACCGAAGGCTACGATCGGGCGCCAATCGGGCTTGCTGGGGGATGCGGGTCTGTGGGTTCTGCCGAATCCCAGCGGCCTCAATGCCCACTATCAGCTCCCGCAGCTGATCGAGCTTTTCCGAGGCTTCCAAGAAGCGATCGACTGATGGCGCGGGAGGGGCCGGAGTTGCGGCCGCCGGGATCTTGTAGCGGCGGCGCCACGACGGAACTCGATTTCACCCGGTGCACACATCAGAACCGTTGAGCCGGATCCGACCCGGTTCCCCGCCGATTTGTTTCAGGGCATGGAAAGAATCGCAGTTCAAGGGTCAGCGTCCACCTCGTTGGCGGAAATGTTTCATGGAATAGAACGGAATCGGCGTGGAACGGGCTCCCCACGCGGACACGTGCACCGGGTGAAACGCGCAGCCGGAAATTTTCACCAGATGGAACGAACCACCGAGATCCGACGCCGGACCGCCGCGGCGGCCCAGTGGTTCAAGGGGCGACGTCGGCGCAGCGCTTGCCGACAACCGGGGACCGAGAGCGTCATCCTTCGACCATGGCAACGACGGCCACGCCGCCGCGCCCCTCGGGATCGAAGGCCCTCGGGGGCGTGCTCGCGAATCCCGGAATCCGTCGCGTCGAGATCGCGTGGACGGCCGGTCTTGCCGCGGACTGGGCCTACCTGGTCGTCCTCCTCGTGGTCGCCTACAAGGCTGGCGGCCCGATCGCCGTCGGTGTGCTGGGCCTCGTCCGGATGGTCCCGACGATCGTCCTTGGCGCGGTCGTGCCGGCCGTCATCGAGCGAACCCGCGGCGACCGCGCCCTGCTCGCGGTCCACGCGGTGCGGGCGTTCGCAGCGCTCGGAACGGCGGCCGCGATCGCCACAGGGGTCCCCCTGCCGGTGACGTTCGTCCTCGCCGCGGTTGTGACCGGTGCTGGCTCGCTCGTTCGTCCGATCCAGAGCAGCCTGATGCCGGCCCTGGCCCGCACGCCTGAGGAGCTCGTCGCCTCGAACGTCGCCTCGAGCTCGGGCGAGGGACTTGGCACGTTCGCGGGCCCGCTGATCGGGGGGCTTGTCCTTGCCGCTGCTGGAGCGGGGTGGGCCTGCGGCGTCATTGCGCTCATCGCCTTCGGTTCGACGGCGGCGCTTGGACGCATGCACTGGGCGCGTGGCGTCCACGGGCCTGACCGACGAAGGGCGCCGGCCCAAGGGCTCGGGAGTGGGATCCGCGCGCTGGTCGGCCATCGCACGGCAGCCGTCATCGTGGCCGACTTCGTCGGACAGTCGTTCGTTCGCGGATTGATGAATACGCTGCTCGTGGTGGCGTCGATCGAGTTGCTCGGTCTCGGTGACGGCGGCGTAGGGCTCCTCAACACCGCGATTGGGGCGGGCGGATTCGTCGGGGCGCTGATCGCGCTTGGGCTCGCCACGCGACCGCGGCTGGCACCTGCCTTTGCCGTCGCCCTGGCGATGTGGAGCCTGCCCCTCGCCGTCATCGGAGTCGTGTCGCTGCCGGTCCTGGCCATCGCCGCATTGGTCGTCACGGGTACCAGCAACGCCGTTCTCGACGTTGCCGGTTTCACCCTGATGCAGCGCGGTGTGCCGGGTGGTTCGCGAATGGCTGCGTTCGGTCTTCTCGAGTCGGTGGCCGCCGTTGGCGTGGCGCTTGGCAGCGTGACCGCACCCATCCTGCTCGCCACCGCGGGGACCCGCAGTGCCCTGATCATCAGCGGCCTGAGTCTTCCGATCCTCGCGCTGGTGTCGTGGCCGCAACTCTCCGGCACGGCGGATGACTCGATGGCCAGCCCCAAGGTCGTTGCCCTTCTGCGCAGGATTCCTCTTTTCGAGCCGCTCGGCCTCACGGCGATCGAAGCCCTAGATCCCATAGGGTCTTGTCAAGCCTCGACGCCCCAGTTGGGGTCGAAGTCCTGGCCGTTGCGCCAGACGCCCCAGACAAGGCTGAGTGCCTTGCGCATGCAGTGGCCGAGCGCGTTCATCTTGCTCTTGCCGGCGGCG
>DATCPH010000304.1:0-1981 GCA_036570185.1 Candidatus Limnocylindrales bacterium
GAGGTCACGTCCGGCCCGCTCGACCGCGGAGGCGGGGGCACTTGCAGATGTGGCCAGGACCCCGGGCCCGGCTTCATTGTGGCGAGCCACCCGCCCTCGCGATCGAACCATCGCACGCTCGCGATGGCGGGTTGACTCTGACGCACTCATCGTGGGCCCTGGCGTTCCTCGCCGAGCGCGGGTCAGCCCGGCTCCTCGTCGCTCTCGGCGTCCTTCTTCCAGCCGAGGTGCTTGCGGAGCCAACCGACGGAGGCAAGGTGGTACGTGGCTCCTTCCTCGTATGTCGGGAGGGCCTCGAGTTCCGACCGCGTGAGATCGATCCGCACCGCGTCTGCAGCCATGCTCGCGACCTCGTCGGCGGAGACCATGACGTCCCGGTGTCCGCGGGCGAGCGCGACGCGGAGGCCATGGAAGATGTCCTGGGCATCGTCCCCGAGCACCTCGTGGACCTGGCCCACCGGCTCGTTGTCGCTCGAGATGACCGGGGTCCCATAGACGATCGAACGCCATGAGACGGGCTGCTTCTGAGACGCGGCGATCTCCTCGTGTCGTCCTATGGCTGCAACGACCGCCATCGTAGCCTCACCGCGCGAACGGCTGCGAAGATCGACCGGCCAAGCGCCGGGTCCCGAAGCCGCGGGACAGCTGCTGGCAGGCGCTCCGCCGCCTTCGCGGATGGCGAGACGAGGCCCCACGATGCTTCTCTATGAAGAGGGGCCCCACCGTCAAGGGCACGACTCGTTGGTCGCGATCGATCACACGGAGACAAAGAGCAGGATTGCCGCGGCGGCTCCCAGTGTCAGGCGCTCCGCTTGCGGCAATAAGGGCACCAGCGGTAGGACGAAATATTCCTGCGACAGCGACCAGGTGACGAGCCCGAAGATCACCAGCCAGCCGATGTGGACGCTGACGTCGATGCCTGCGATCCGGAACAGACGCACCGATCCACTGCGCATGGGCGAAGATTAGCCACTCCGGGTCGGAACGATGAAACGCGCCGTTCGAACCGCGCGAATGTGTGCGAATCGTCCCGTCCGTGCGGAGGTACCTTTCGGCGACTGGCGTCGATTTGACCGCGCGGGGATACTCAAGAGAGTCCTGTCGGCCTTGAGGGGGTCCCATGTCCAGCCGGTCCGTGCTCGCCGCCGTCCTGGCGGTCGCCGTCGTATTCGGGTCGTCCGCGGTGACCGCGCCGGCCTCGGCGACCACCTACCTGGAGGGGGTCGACGTCAGCCATTGGCAGGGTACGATCGATTGGACGAAGGTCGCCGGCGCGGGCAAAGCGTTTGCGATGATGAAGGCCACGGACGGCGAGACGTTCGTCGACAGCATGTATTCGACGAACCACGCCGGTGCGCGAGCTGCCGGTGTCCGCGTCGGTGCCTATCACTTCGCCGAGCCCAGCAGCACCGCTGCCGAGGCGATCGTCCAGGCCGACTGGTTCGTGAATCACATCGGCTACCTTCCGGGCGACCTCGTCCCGGCGCTCGACCTCGAGGTCACCGACGGGCTCTCGGCCAGCCAGCTCCAGGCATGGGTTGGGTACTGGCTGAACGAGGTCACCGCAAAGCTCGGGATCAAGCCGATGATCTACACGAGCCCCAGCTTCTGGCGGACCTACATGGGCGATACCGCCACGTTCGCGAACCAGGGCTATACGGTCCTGTGGGTCGCTCACTGGTTCGTCACGACGCCAAGCGTCCCGGCGAACAACTGGGGCGGGCACAGCTGGACCTTCTGGCAATACACCAATTGCGGCACCGTCTCGGGTATCAGCGGTTGCGTCGACCTCGATCGCTATAACGGCACCGACCTCACCCCCGTTACTTACAGGGTCACCGACACGACCGGGCCGACCGTGGTGGCCCCCGCTTCGCGCGTGTACGCGGTCACGACGTTGGGCGGCACCACGACGGTGCCGGTGACCACGTACTGGTCGGCGACCGATCCCAGCGGGATCGCCAGCTACACCCTCGAGCGC
>DATCPH010000305.1:0-6385 GCA_036570185.1 Candidatus Limnocylindrales bacterium
GGGAGCCGGTGAGGGCCGCCGGGTGATCGGCTCGGGACCCGTCCTCGAGCCAGGCGGCGTAGATGTGGCCTTCGAGGTGGTTCACCCCGATGAGCGGCTTCTCGTGAACCCAGGCGAGCGTCTTCGCCACGTTGATCCCCACCAGGAGCGACCCGGCCAGTCCCGGCCCATAGGTCACCGCGACCCCGTCCACGTCCGACCAGTCGACGCCGGCGTCGGACCATGCTTCATCGAGAACCGGCAGGATCCATCGGAGGTGGGCACGAGCCGCGACCTCCGGCACGATTCCGCCGGTCGCTGCGTGCACGGCGACCTGGCTCGCGACCACGTTTGCACGGATGGTTCGGCCGCCCTCGACGAGGGCGATGCCGGTCTCGTCGCAGGAAGACTCGATCGCGAGGACCAGCGGCCCGCTCACGAGCCGGCGGTTCGGATTCCGGGAGCCCGCGCACCCTCCGCGGCCGAATCGGCCTCCGAGCGGCTCTCCTTCGCCGTGTCGTCGCCGGCGTGGGCGTCGTCGCCGGGCTCGATCTCCGGGTTGGCGTCGTGACCGGCCCGAAGCCGGTTCAGCCGATCCACCAGGCGCGGGTCGTCCAGAGGCTCCGAAGTCATGATGAGGGCATCCTCGTGGTTGTCGCTGTAGTACCCGCGCCGAAGTCCGACGGGCCGGAATCCGTACCGCTCGTAGAGGCGGCGCGCCGGGAGATTGGAAAGACGGACTTCGAGCGTGGCCTCGCGAGCATGCCTGGCACGGGCGAGGTCGAGCATCGCCACCAGGAGCCGGCCCCCGATCGTGCGCCGGCGCCACGCCGGATGAACCGCGAACGTGGTGATGTGGGCCTCGTCGACCATCAGCCAGATCCCGCCGTAGGCGACCACGTCACCGTTGACCCGTGCGACCAGGTACGAGGCGAGCCGGTTCGTTTCGAGCTCGCTCCGGTAGGCGTGCGATGGCCAGGGCGTGGTGAAGCTGGCGCGCTCGATCGCCTGGACCGCCGCCAGGTCGTCGAGCGACATCGGCGCGATCACGAGGCCGCTCGTGCTCACCGGGGGTCGCGCGACCACTCGATCTCTCCGGCCATGGAGCGAACGCCCCTCGGCATTGTCACGTACTCCGGAACCAGCGTGTCGAGGTCGTCCGGCTGGCCGTTGGCGATGCGCGGGGCGCCCATCCGGAGCAGAGCCGGTCCGATCCCCGAGAGCGCAAGCCGGCCGCGCTCGATCGCGTCATCAGGCGCGCGACCCGGCAGGTCAACCGCGACCAGCGCTTCGCCGGGTTCCAGTTCGGGATCCAGGCCGCCGAGCAACAGCTGCGGGGGCTGCCCGGGACGGATGAGCACCCGGTCCGATGGGCCCGCCGGGAGGAGCAGGACGAAGCCCGCTTCGCCGGGGATCGCCACCGATGCCGACGCCAGGAGGGCGTCGGCCGTGGAGACGCCCGCGATCGGCCGGGCAAGCTCGTGCGCGAGCGTCTTGGCTGTCGCCAGGCCCACCCGCAGACCGGTGAATGCTCCGGGACCCGTCCCGACGACGATGCCCGCGAGTCGATCGGCGGACTGCGCGCCTTCGTCGAGGACGCGGGCGATCGCCGGCAGGAGGCTGGCTGTGTGGCGGTGGTCCGCCGGCCAGGTGATCTCGCCGAGGAGGCGGCCGTCCAGCCCGCCCATCGCCACGATGCAACGCGACGTCGCAGTATCGATCGCGAGGAGGACACCGACGCTCACACGGACGGCGGCCGGGCCCGTGGCTTCGGTCGGCCCGGTCGTCGCGATACTCGCCAGACCCGTCACAAGGCTGCCTCGAGATAGCGGACCAGATGCGGGTCTCCGGCCCGGATCGAGATCCTGCGGGGATCGTCGCCACTGCCCGAGAAGATGACGTCGAGGCGTCGGGCCGGCAGGGCGACCTCCAGGCGCTCGGGCCACTCGATCACGGTCACCCCCTCGGCCTGCCGCTCGTCCAGGAGCCCGCCGGCGACGGCCTCGGCCGCGCCGGCCAGGCGGTACAGGTCGACATGGAACAAGGGCAGGCGACCGGCGTATTCGGCCATCAGGATGAAACTCGGCGAGTTGATCGTCGCCCGGACGCCGAGGCCCTCGCCGAAACCCTTGGCGAATTGGGTCTTGCCTGCCCCGAGTTCGCCCCATAGGCAGACCAGGTCTCCCGCTTCCGCCGCCCGCGCGAGGCGCGCACCGAGCGCCCGGGTCTCACCCGGTTCCGTCGTCGTGAGGTTCCGCTCCAGGGCGGTGGGGGCCGTCATTACCTGAGGGTATCCGAGCGCGCCGCGGACGGTCCGCTTCAGACGAAGCGCTCCAGGTCCCCAAGCGGAACCACGATTGGCGAGCCATCGCCGACCCGAATCAGTCCGGCCTCGAGATGGACACCCGCGGCGAAGCGCCGGGGGCCGGCGAGGCCTTCCCAGCGTCCCTCGAGCCCCATCAGGGGCCCGTTCCGGACCCGGATGAGGTCTGCAGCCGGAGCCGGCAATTCGAAGTACGGATCGTCGGCGAGGAGGAGCGGCGGATCGGCGACGATCGCCACGTCCCGCCCGGCCAGGGCTGTCAGGAGGGCCATGATCGGTGAGGCGATCGGGCGGCGCACCGTTCCGTCCAGGACCAAGACGGCAAAGGGCGGCAGCCTGTGGATGGCAGAGCTCTGGCGGCGCTCGGACGCCGCGAAGTCGCGGCGCTCCTTGCTGGCGAGGCCCGCCACCACCATGCCACGGATGCCCATCGCCCGGGCCCTGGTCAACGCCTCCGCGTCGACGCGCGCACCGACCACCAGGATCGTCCCCGCCTGACCGACGTCGATCGCGCTCGCGCGGAGCTCGCCCTCGGCCTCAGTCGCAAGTTCAAGGCGCCCGCGTGCGGGTCCGCCGAGGACGAGCGCTCCTCGAATGCCGCGGGCCGGGGAGCGCAGCCCGATCCCGATGCCAGGCCGGACCTCGCGGACGATGCCGGCGACCGGCGACTCCAACTGATCCACGACCTCGCCGGCCGCGATGCGCCAGCGGCCGCGGACTTTGAACAGGAGCTCGGCACTCTGGCGCGTCGGCCCTCGGCGGCGGGCGTCCGGCGCCTCGAGAAGCCAGCGATCGCCGGGCGCCGGTGCGGGATCGAGCCCTTCGGGGACCACCGCATCTTCGATCCGGGGGTCACGCATCCGCTCCGCCAGCGGAAGCCCGGGCACGACGGTCTCGCCCGGGGCGACCAGTGCCCGATCGCCGGGCGCGAGCGGGAACCACAGCTCGACCGGGCCTTCGACCAGGGTCCGGCTCGCGACGAAGCCGAGACCCTCGGCAATGTCGCCACCCGTTCGAACGGGGACGCCGATCACGACTCGGTCTCAGCCCAGGTGGCGCGCTGCCAGCCCGCCAGGGCATCTCGGCGGCGCTCAGCCCGGTCCGGCAGCCGGAGCGGGACATCGCGGAGGTCCACGAGCAGTCCCGCGACGCCGCCTGCGACCTCAACGACAACGGACCGACCACGCCCGCCGAGACGAGCGCCATCGCGGAATTCGAAGGCGGCAACGGCATGCTCGCCGGGCGCGAGCGGGATGTGCTCGACCTGGCCGGCTGCAAGGTCGCGCTCCGCGTCACCGATTGGTCCATGGACGACGACCTTGCCGGCTGGACGGCCGGATCGAAGGCCGGCCGGGATGATCACCCCGCCGAGGGGTGCCAGGACGTCGTCGACGAGATCCCAGAGGATGCTCAGAGCCTCCTCGTCGTCGTTGATCGTGCCGAGAGGCCCGAGGACACGGGCGTGGTCTGCAGCCAGCTGCGTTGCTCCGGACCGGCGAATCACGTCGGCGACCGCCAGGACGACGGCTGGTCCCGGCGCAACCGCGAACGCGCCTCCAGCAACGATCGTCAGGTCCGGCGGCGGGAGACTGCCGAGATCCTGAGTCAGCTCGGCAAGGCGGGCGAGGGCCGCTCGCGCGGCGGCCAGGCGAAGGCGGGCGCCGTCGCCGGCCGCATCGGACCAGGGTGCGGTACGCAGCTCGCGCAGCCGGTCGGTCATGCGATAGCGGTCGATCGGCGCGGTCGACCAGCTGCTGATCCGCTCAACGACCGTGTCATCGATGTCCGGCGGCACCAGCGCCGCTTCAGCCGATGCAACTGCCTGGATCCGTGGGGCTCCGCCGCCCGGATCGGGTGAGATCATGGCGCGGAGGCCGCCGTCAAATCCGATTTCGAGGACCTCGATCCGGCGATCCAGGACTCGCGCGACGGTTGCGGCAGCCCGAACGATCGCGGTCCGCGAGTCGGCTGGCGTGTCTCGCAGGCGCTCGAGGATGTCATGCAGCTCGCTGCCAGGAGGATCGCCGGCGGTCGGCGCCGGAGCGGCGACCACGTCGGAACGGCGGCCGTCAACCGTCGGGAAATGGGCGCGATGGCCGGCAATCGCTCCCGCCAGGACAACGGTGAGCTCCCGACGGCGCACGGCGACGGCTCCGGCGAGTGCGGCCAGCTCGTCAAGCGCACCGCGCTCATCCGCGGCGGGGGGCTCCCCGGCGCCCACGAGCAGCGCCGACACATCTCGAGCGAGACACAGTTCGGTCATTGCACCCGGGTCGTGGCTCTCCGCACTCGCCGATACCGTACGCCAGCCCGTCCTGGCGGCAACGTCTTCGAGTACCGCGAGTGAGCGGTCCGATCCGGCCAGAACCGCCATGGTCACCGGCGGAACCGAGCGCGCTCGGAGCTGGGGCAGGAGCTCGATTTCGTCCTCGCGGACCCCGAGCACGTCGGCAAGCTCGGGATCGGATTCCTGGAAGCGCGCCGCGAGGCCGCGAAGAATCACGTCGTCGGCGACGGCGGCCGGCGCGGCAAGGCTGCCGAGAAGACGCCAGCGCCGATCGAGGCGCCCGACCAGTGCGACCGCGACCGAGGCCCCTCCACGGTCGAGCGTGATGAATGCGGTTGGCTCGGAGCTCACCGGCCCATGCTACCCGCGATGATCCGGTCGGCGCCGGGTCATGCGTCCCAGGCCGTCTCCTCGTCCAGCTCCTCGAGTCGAGAGATCAGGAGCTCGATCCCGGTGTCGTCGGCCAGGATCGCCGACACGCTCGCCAGCTCGCCTCCAAACAACCCGTGCAGGATGGGGTCGAAGAAGAGCATGGCGTTCGAGCCAAGCGGCCGGTAGGGCCGGCTGGCCTGGAGGAAGTGAACGGCTGGACCGCTCAGGCCCCGCAGCTGGATCTCGCGGGCGACCTCTTCCACGAGCTCGTCGCGCTCGTCTTCGGTCGGCTCCACGGGAAATGTCATGACGATGCCCCTCCGGCAGTCAGCGTCCGCACCTCCAGCGGTCCGGACGCCGCATGGTACACCCGGGGTAGCCGCCGGGACATCGCGGCGACGACCTCCCAGGAAATCGTTCCGCGCGTGGCAGCCAGGGACGCCGCCGTGATCTCATCGGCGCCCTGACGGCCGAGGAGAACGAACTCGTCGTCGAGCGAAACGGGGTCGCCCGGCACGTCAGTGACGTCGACCATGAGCGCATCCATCGCGACGTTCCCCACGAGAGGCGCACGAACGCCACGAACGAGAGCGTCGCCCCTGTTCGAGAGGGCCCGCGGCCAGCCGTCACCGTAGCCAAGCGGCAAGGTCGCGATACGGCTGGCGCGGGCCGTCTCGAAGGTCGGACCGTACGAGATGCCCCAGCCGGACGGCAGGTCCGCGACGCGGATCGCTCGGGCGTGCAGCGACATGACGGGCCGGAGCGACGGGAGCGCGCCGGACGGCAGCGCGCCGGACGGCAGCGCCCCGGACGGCACCGCCTCCGCAGCCTGCGAGCCGTCGCCCAGCAGCTCGTCGGGGACGAGGCCGTACGTCGCGAGACCCGGGCGCACCGCGTCGAAGGCCATCACGGTCCCGGCCAGGAGCCCGGCGCTGGCCGCGGCGTGCCGGCCGGGCAACGCGATCCCGGCGTCGCGGATCGCCGCGGCGGCAGCTTCGAATCGGTCGAGCTGGGCCGCCGTTCGCGCCGGGTCCGCCGCGTCCTGCATGTGCGTCCACAGTCCGGCCAAGTGCAGCTTTGGTACCTCGCTGATCTTCCGCGCCGCCGCTGCGATACCTTCGACCGTGAAGCCGTCCCGCCCGAGTCCGGTCTCGACCTCGACGTGGACGTCAAGCCCGCGAGCTCCGGCGGACCCTGGCTCAGAGCTCTGCGCCGAGCCTTCGACCGCTGCCACCAGGCGCTCCAACTGCGTCGAATCGCCGATGGACACCGAAATCCGCCTCGCGGCGGCGTCGGCGCCCCGGGCCGGCGGGATCGGGAACAGGACGAGGATCGGGAGTCGAACGCCGGCGGCGCGCAGTTCGACCGCCTCGTCGTAGGTCGCCACGCACAAGCCGTCGGCACCGAATGCCTCCAACGCCCTG
>DATCPH010000306.1:0-2862 GCA_036570185.1 Candidatus Limnocylindrales bacterium
CTCGGCAAGCCATGGTCGCTGGTCCGCAGCGTGGAAGATCGGCCCGGCCACGACCGGCGCTACGGGCTCGACGGATCGAAGCTCGCAGCGCTTGGCTGGCGCAATCGGATGCCGTTCGCCGAAGGGCTGGCCGCCACGGTCGATTGGTACGTGGCCAACGAGGAGTGGTGGCGGGCGGCGAAGACCGGGGGCTGGGACGACTACTACCTGCGACAGTACGGTGCGCGGCTGGCGGGCAGCGTGGAGTCCGTCTGACCATGCGCGTCGCGGTGACGGGCGCCGGCGGTCGCCTGGGACGCGCGCTGATGGCCGCCCTTGCCGACGCGCCGTACACGGGACTGGCCGGCCCCATCGCCTGGACTCGCGGCGCATTCGATCTCGATCGGCCCGACGGGATCGACGCGCTGATCGGGCGCGACCGGCCCGAAGTCGTCGTTCACGCTGCGGCCTGGACCGACGTCGACGGCTGCGCCCGAGACCCCGAAACCGCCCACCGTCGCAATGGCCTGGCCGCCGGTCGACTCGCCGAAGCCTGCGTAGCATCCGGCGTCGATCTCGTCACGGTTTCCACCAACGAGGTATTCGACGGCCGCCGGGCGGACGGCCGCGGCTACCGTCCCGACGACCCGACGAATCCCATCAACGCGTACGGCACGAGCAAGCTTGCCGGCGAAGAATTGGCCCGTGGCGCCTTTGGCGCCCGTTCCGGCGCCGGCCCGGTCCTCGCGATCGTCCGCACCGCCTGGCTGTTCGGGCCGCCGGGCAACGACTTCCCGGCCAAGATCCTTGCCGCCGCGGAGCGGGCGCGGTCGGCTGGCGAGCCGTTGCGGGTCGTCGGCGATGAGTTCGGGTCACCAACCTTCAGCGCCGATCTCGCGGAGGCAATCGTCGAGCTGATCGGTGCAGGCGACGTCGGGGGGACGCATCACATCGTGAACACGGGCATCGCGTCGAGAGCCGACTGGGCCCGCGAGGTCCTTCGACAGGCGCAGGTTGAGGTCGATCTCGTGGAGGTGCCGGCCTCGACCTGGGAGCGAGCCTCGACCCCGCCGGCCTGGGGCGTTCTCGAGCCCACGCCGCTGTCAACCGGGGAGGCCCTCCGGCCGTGGCAGCCGGCCCTCGCCGACTACCTGCCCGATCTGCGCCGGCTGCGCCTGGGTGCGGCAGGTTGAGCCCGCCGGACGAGTCGAGCTCCCCCTCGATCCTGGAGGGGGTGCGGTACGGAAGCGTCCCGCACCACGAGGACATCCGGGGCTCCTTTCGGGAGCTCTGGCGCGAAAGCATGGGAGCCGCTCTCGGGTCCGTGTCGCGGTTCCGCCAAGCCAACTTGTCGACGTCCGCGCCCGGGGTCCTCCGGGGACTGCACTATCACCAACGGCAGCTCGACTACTGGGTCGTCGTCGCCGGCCGAGCCTTCGTGGCGCTCGTGGACGTCCGCCCGGTCCTCGATGGTCGCCGGTCGCGCCCGATCCTCGAGACGCGCCTCCTCGAAACAGACGACTGGGTCGTCATCCCGGCCGGAGTCGCCCACGGCTTCCTGGCCCTCGACGCGATCGAGCTGCTCTATCTGGTGACCAACGAATACGACGGGACCGACGAGCTCGGCTTTGCCTGGGACGATCCCGAGGTTGGCGTTCCGTGGCCGGAGCTCGACGTGACCGTCGACGGCCGGCCGATCCTCTCCGACCGCGACCGATCCAACCCATCCCTCGCCGACCTCCTGGCGCGACTCGGCGCGGTGCCCCGGTAGCCCGACTCGGTGCCCCCGTAACCTGAATGGGCCACGGCGACCCCGGACCATCTCGCGATGGATGGCGGGGCGTCGAACAGTGAAGCTGGGTTGACTCGCCTGTAATCATGTTGAAAAGCCGTGGCGAAGGCGGCCCTGCGAACCCCGGAGACGTACCCTTGCGAACGACTGCGGCTGCTCTCGTCGTCGCCTTGCTTATGGCGACCGTCGGTCTGGCCTCTCCGGCGAGGACCTTCGGAGCCTCCACCGCGAAGGTCGTGGTCATCGTCGGGCCGACCGGCAGCGTCACGTCGACCTACCGGTCCGAGGCCGATGCCTTCGCCAGCGAGGCTCTCAAGTACACCCCGAACGTGGTCAAGGTGTACAGCCCGAATGCGACCTGGGCCGCCGTCAGCGCGGCGATGCAGGGCGCGTCGGTCGTCGTGTACCTGGGGCACGGCACCGGCTTCCCCAGCCCGTACTCGACGACCCTGAATACGTCGACGGAGGACGGGTTCGGGCTCAACGCCACCGCCAACAGTGGCGACAGCAACACCTCGTACTACGGCGAGTACTACATCCGCACGTACATCCACCTGGCCCCCAACGCGATCGTGATCTTCAACCACGCGTGCTACGCGACGGGCAGCTCCGAACCGGGCTACCCCAATCCGGATCTGAGCACTGCCGAGCAGCGCATCGACAACTACGCCGCCAGCTTCCAGGCGGCTGGAGCGGCCGCTGTGTTGGCCACCAACTACAACTACGCTTACCAATACATCGACTACCTCTTCGGGACGAACCAGACGCTGGACTCGATGTGGCGTCATGCATTCGACGCCCAGGGCCATTTCGGCACCTTCGCGTCCACGCGCACGCCCGGAACGACAGATGAGTACGACCCAACGATCTCGGGCAGCTCGACCCTGTATTACCGCGCGCTGTCCGGGAAGATCAGCACCTTGACGAGCAGCGTCGTGACGACCGTGGCTGACACGACCGGGCCGACCGTGGTGGCCCCCGCTTCGCGCGTGTACGCGGTCACGACGTTGGGCGGCACCACGACGGTGCCGGTGACCACGTACTGGTCGGCGACCGATCCCAGCGGGATCGCCAGCTACACCCTCGAGCGC
>DATCPH010000307.1:0-6231 GCA_036570185.1 Candidatus Limnocylindrales bacterium
CTTTCCCAGCTCGCCTTTGATCCTCATGTAGCCCCACCGGGGGTTCTCCCTCGCCATCTGAAGGATCAGCTTGCAGACCTCCGGATCGATCGCGGGGCGCCCGGGCGGGCGATGCGGCCTCGTCCACTTTCGGGCGACGAGTGACCGGTGCATCCTGCTTGCCGCAGCGAGCAGCGCGCGGTCCCGGCGCCGGTAGACCGGGCGCTTGACCTGCCGCCGTAAGACCTGGAGCTGGTGGCGAAGGACGAGGATCTCAATCTGTGCGGCATGGTCGGAGCGATGGTTTGGTGAGACGAAGGTGAGGAGCCGGCGAAGCACCAGATAGAGGAGTGAAGCAAGCATGGCGGCGATACTGTCATGCCGGGCGATGCTCAACCACCGACCACTTCGGCGGGCTGACTGATCGAGTTTCTTGTACCCCGCGGGTCGCAGATACGGGACGACCCTGAGCAGTCAGCTGGTCTCCCCGGTCGAGTAGTTGCCACGGGGTCCACTGCTAGTAGACACCGGCATCGAGTGACCTGACGTCGCCCTGGCGAGCCGGATCCAGCTCGGACGGGCTGCCGAAATAGAGGGTCGCCTCACCGGACGGCGACGCCGCGACCGGCGCCGGCGTCCGCCCAAATGTGCCGGACAGGATCACCGCGATGGCGGCGATAGCCAGCAGGGCCGCCATCGCGACGTGGAGCCGGTCCCGGCGCGAGAGTGTCGTCACCGGTCCCCGGACATGGTCAGGTGGCGGATCCACCAGGACGGCTCGGGCACCGCGCGCTCGCCGGCGCCGGGCGGCAGAACCCGGACGATCGGGACGGGACGCGGCGGCCGGGCGAACCACAGTATCGCTCGCCGCCGAGGGCGGCGAGCAGGCTCAGGGTGCAGACCAGGCGGCGCATGGCCCGAGTGTACCCCGGCGGAGGCGGCGATCCGGGTCCTTCGTGGCCACAGCTGAGCGCGACGCCGGACCCTCCGCGGTCAGGCGCCCTCGGCCTCCGTCGATGGAGCGTCCGCCTCCGTCGTCGCCGTCGATCGAGCCTCCGCCGGGCGTCCGCGCGACGGGTGCGGGACCCGCAGGCGCAGAAGCGCGGACAGCCCCAGCAGGACGATCGCCAGCGTCGTGCCGCCGGTGACGAGAAAGGCGCCCCGCGCTCCCATCGCCCCGGCCAGCGCCCGGCTACAGCTCCTGGCGTTGTGGCTGAACTTCGCCAACGGTGGGACGGACTGGAATCAACTCGTTGATACCAACGGGAACGGCGTCCCCGACGCGGCGCTCTCGACCCTCATGACCAATGCGGAGAACATTCGGTTGGCAGCCGGATCCACGCGTGCCCAGCTGCTGGCGATGGCGTCAATCCTCGAACGAATCAACCGCCGCGACGGATAACTACCGCCGCGTTCGACGCTCGAGCCGCCACCCCCGGCAGCCTTCGGCGGCTAGGGGTGCCGGCCGTCGTGTTCAGCGTCGGCGCCGCCGACTCGGATTCCCACCAACGGACGTGGCTCGGAGGGTGATCCCGAACCGTTCAGGCGATCGCACGTTCCCTTGCCGGCCCCTTCCTCGATCAGAGCGTGGTACAGACGCTCGTAGGCGGTCACCATGCGATCGACGTCGAAGCGTGCGATCGCGCGTTCGCGGATTCGCGCCCGGTCGAGGTCGGCCACGAGGCTGACCGCCAGCGTCGCCTCCGCGAGGTCGTCGACCAGGAATCCGTCGATGCCATGCTCGACGATCTCCGGCAGAGCGCCGGCACGTCGTGCAATGACGGGGGTCCCGGTCGCCAGCGATTCGATGGCGACGAGCCCAAACGGCTCCGGCCAGGCGCCCAGCATCAGCGTTGCGAGCGCGCCGGCCAGCAGCGGATCCCGTTCGTCCGGGCCGAGCTCTCCGAGGAATCGAACATCGTCGCCGAGGGCCGGACGGATGTACGTGTCGACGTAGGCATGCTCGGCCGGATCGAGCGCCTTGGCCGCGATGCGCAAAGGGATCGACGAGGCCTTGGCGACCTCGATCGCTTCCGCGATCCCCTTCTCCGGGGTCGCCCGGCCCACCACCGCCAGGTATTCGCCGGTCCTGGAACTGAAGGGCATCGCTCGTAACGGCAGGCCATGTGGGATGGTCGCGACCCAGTTCGCGTCGGGATGCCAGCGACGCTGACTCTGGCTGATAGCGACCAGCGGAGCCTTCCCGAACGCACGTACCGCCTCAAAGACGCCAGGTAGGTCGAGCCGCGCGTGGAACGTGGTGAGCACCGGAACGGGCGACTGGCGAGCCAGCGGCAGGCTCATGACGTCGACGTGGGAGTGCGACAAATCGAACCGCTCCGCGTGTTCGAGGGCCTTCACGGCCGCCAGCATCCCGAAGGTCGAGGTATCGCCGGTCGACCGGCCGTGCCACGCTGCCGTTGGAACGACGGCGACGGTCTCGCTTCCGGCCGTCGAGTCGCCAGAGGCGAAGAGCGTCACGTGATGACCTCGGGCCACGAGACCATCCGCGAGGGCGGCCACGATTCGTTCGGTACCCGCGTATCGCTGCGGCGGGATCCGGAGGACCGGCGGCGCGACCAGACCGATGCGCAGCGTTCGACGCGTCTCGTCGTCGTGGTGGACGTCCCTGGGCGCGTCGTCAAGGTTGGGCGTGGCGAAGGGGGATGGACGGTGCATGGACATGGACTTTCTTGGGTACATCACGTACTATAGGACATTCATTGTCATTCTGCCTGCGCTTGGATCAGGGCGTTGCATTGGAGATACGGTGTACACAGACCAGCGCGTGGTCGATGCCGTCGAGCGGATCATCCTCGGGGGCGTGGCCATCACCGCCCGGGCGCTTGGCGGCGAGATCGAAGACCTGACGTTCCCCCAATGGCGCGTCCTGACGATCATCGGGGAGCAGGAGGCGAGCGTTCACGTCAGCGGCGTCGGCCAGCGAGTGGGGGTCTCGGCGCCGTCGGCCAGCCGCCTCCTGCGCCGGCTCGAGGATCGCGGACTCATCGAGCTCAAGCGCGACGCCGTCGACCGCAGGTTCATGCGCATTCGCTTGACGGAAGCGGGCCAGGCGGCACGCAGCCATGTCATCGAACGTCGACGAGTGCTCATCGGCGACGCCCTCGGCGCCCTCGATGGAGCGCTTCCGGCGGATGTGCCAAGTGCGCTGGGAGCCATCGGCGAGGCGCTGATGCTCCGCGCCTGACGAGATAGGAGACTCGTGACCGGGCCCATTAGCCCTCCCCCGTTGACCGGCCTTGAACCGGACCGACTGCTTGCCTATCTCGGCAACGGTCACCTCGGGTTGCGCGTGGGTCGCGTGCCGCAGCTAGATGGGCTGGCCATCGTCAACGGTTTCTGGGGCCCACACCCAAAGGATGCGATCCCAGCCTTTGCATCGGCGCCATATCCGCTGGCGGGTGACATCACAATCGGAGGCATTTCAGCCTCCGGGTCGCCGGACGCGATCCGTTTCGTCAGCCAGGCAAGCGACTTCTCGAATGGCGAGCTGGCCAGCCGATTCCACTTCCGCGCCGGCGAGGTGAATGCTGACGCCGAGGTCATGACCTTCTGCAGCCGGACGGACCCGGCCCTTGTCCTGCAGGAGCTGGTGGTCCGCTGCGATCGGGACGCAGACGTCATCCTCACCGCCTCGATCGGGACGGCCGGTGTCCCGGGTCGCTGGCTAGACGCCGACGACATCCCTCGCGGTGCGCCGCCGACCGCCGATGCCTGGCTGGCCTGGGAGAGCATGGGCGGCACGACGCGGTGCGGCGTGGTCATCGCCACGGTGCGCGACGACATGGACGCCGATCCGATCGTGGAGGTCCGGAAAGACCAGCGTCTCGTCTCGGTGTCGTATACGGTCCACGCGCGAGCCGGTAAACCGATGAGGCTCCGATCGATCGTCGGCCTGGTTCCGGACCTTGCGCATCCGCGCCCGCACCGACAGGCGGCGTTGCTCGTGGCCCGAGGACTCAGCCGCGGTTGGGACGCGCTGCGCGAGGCGAACCGCGAGGCGTGGGCCGACCTGTGGCAAGGGCGGCCGCTCATCGACGGGCCCGAAGACTGGCAGCGCCGCGCGGATGCGAGCTTCTACTACCTGCATGCGTCGGCGAGTCCGGCGTCGCTGGCCAGCACCGGCGTCTTCGGACTGGCGTATGCGCCCGAGTACCACTACTACCGCGGTCACGTCATGTGGGACATCGAGTCCTTCGCGTTCCCGCCGCTGGTTCTCACCCATCCCGACGCGGCCCGCGCGCTCCTTCGGTTCCGGAGCCGCACGGTACCCGCGGCGCGCGCGAACGCCGCCCTCCATGGCTACGCCGGGCTCCAGTTCCCATGGGAAGCGGACTTCGAACGCGGCGATGAAGCCGTGCCGCGCTGGAGCAAGACCAACAAGGATCACGTGTCGCTCGACGTCGGACTCGCCTTCGAGCTATACGCGAACGTCACGGGCGATCGGCTCTTCTCGCAGCTCGAGGCGCTGCCCGTCATCGCGGGGGTCGCGGAGTGGCTCATGTCGCGGGTCGAGGCGACCGAGCGCGGTCTCGAGATCCGGTGCGTTCGAGGGCCCGCCGAGGCATTCGAGCCCGTGGACAACAACGCATTCGTCAACCTCGCGGCCGTCACCTTTTTGCGCCAGGCGGCCGAACTCGTGCGAGGGCTCGGTGACGATCCACCTGAGGAATGGGAGGCGGCAGCGGACGCCATCGTCATCCCTCGGGACCGCCGGACCGGAGCCATCGTCAACCACGACGGATACCGCCTCGACGAACCCCTGGGCGAAACGCCGGAGGCCGCGGCGGCCATCTTTCCGATGGGCTACCGAGACCGCCCTGAGGTGGAGGCAGCGACGCTGCGGTTTGCCCTCAAACACCAGGTGCCGCGGTACGTGGGTACGCCGATGCTCTCCGCGGTCCTTGGTGTCCATGCGGCGTGGATCGGCCGCCGGAAGCTCGCCGCGGACCTGTTCGAGCGCGGGTACGCGGCCTTCTTCGACGACCCATTCGATGCCCCGGATGAATATGAGGCGGCGGACGGCAGGTTCCCGCAGGCCGGCCCGATGATGGCGAACCTGGGCGCCTTCCTGAGCAGCCTGCTCTACGGGCTACCCGGCATCCGTCCCAACGCAGGCGATCCGCAGACCTGGGCGGAGCGACGAGTCATCTTGCCAGCAGGCTGGAAATCCATCGAAGTCGAGCGACTGTGGGTACGCGGCCGCCCGACGCGCATGATCGCCACACACGGCGCCGCTCACGCCACGCTCGAGCTCGGCGAGCGCGACTGGATGCACGCTCGACGCCGACGAACCCAGGTCCGGCCGGTACGCGACGCGGGACGCGGAGCCGCGACGGCGAGCGAAGAGCGGACGGCCTCCGCCGGGCGCGCGAAGGGCGCGGCTTCCGGCTGACCTAGTGTCTCGGCGCGGAGAAAGATAGATGTTTAGCGAGACGGCAGCTACGATGCTGCTCATGCCGAACCATCCTGCTCCGCCGCTGACCGTGGATGAACCTGAGCTGGCCGCGCTCCGCTCGCTCGCGCGGGCCGGTCGGACCGAGCAACGCCTCGCGACGCTAGCCCGGATCGTGCTCCGCGCGGTCGAGGGCCAGCCGAACAACCGGATCGCCTGAAGGGTTCACTTTCCCGATTCCTGGTCTGCGGCGCCGGTAGCATGCGCTCTCCCATAGCGGAAGGAGCTCCATGCTGTTCTCACTCCTGTACTTCCTGGTCGGCCGTCTCCTCGGAGCCGGAAGTCGCCGACAGGATGAGAAGGACATCGAGCTCCTGGTGCTCCGGCACCAGGTGAAGGTGCTGCAACGGCAGGTGACGCGCCCTCGACTCAACCGTCTCGACCGGGTCCTGCTGGCGGCGGCGAGCAGGGCGATGACGAGGAGCCGCTGGTCCTCGTTCGTGGTGCGGCCGGAGACCCTGCTCCGCTGGCATCGGGAACTCGTCAGGAAGAAGTGGACATATCGCACGAGGCGGGGTCACCCCGGTCGGCCGCCGATCGAGCCCGAAGTCCGGGAGCTCATCGTTCGCCTCGGCAGGGAGAACCCACGCTGGGGTTACCAGCGGATCCGCGGCGAGCTGCTGAAGCTCGAGATGCGGATCTCCGCGACGACGGTCCGGACGATCCTGTTGCGACACGGCCTGGACCCTGCTCCCCGCCGGGCCGGCCCAACGTGGACCTCAGTTCCTCCGGTCACAGGCGGCGGGGATCCTCGCGACCGACTTCTTCACCGTCGA
>DATCPH010000308.1:0-19799 GCA_036570185.1 Candidatus Limnocylindrales bacterium
GGCGGGGGTCGACCACTCGACGATCTCCCGTCTGGTACGCGGAGACCGGGTCCCTTCCCTGGAAACCGCCACCAAGCTCGCACGCGGACTGCGTGAAATCCATCCCGATGCAGATAGCACGCGATACCTTGGGCTCGTAACCGACCTCGCGATCAGCCCGACCGCCCGCATCGAGTACGCCCTTCGGGCCGACGACTCCCTGGTGGAGTCGCAGGTCCGCCGGATCATGGAGTACTACCTGGCCGTTCGGCGCCAGAGCACCGGCATCCCGACGCAGCCGGCGAACGGCATCGGCAACAGCCGCGCCGCCGCCAATGCGCACAGGGTCGGCGACAGCCACGCGGCGCCCAGCGGCTCCGGCAACGGCTCCGGCTACGTCAGCGCCTTTGGCCTTCGACCGTCCGCCAGCAACGGTCCGAACGAGAATGGCTACCGACCGAATTCTCCGCTTGATGGCGACCATGAGGCCGTCACTTCCGGGGTCGGCACGGGCTCAGCGACGCGGAGCAGCCGCTCCAGTGGCCACACCGATACTCGAGGCCTCCATCGGGCTGAACGAGTCACCTGATTAGACCGACCCGGAACGCCCTCCGTCCGGGTCTGGGGGAAGCGAACGCCGGCCCGGCATGCCGGCGTTCGCCGTTTCCGGAATGCCCGCGGCGCCCGGGTCACGGCGTTCGCGAAGAGCTGCGTGCGGAGAGCGGCGGCAGATAGACGGAGACCGAGGTCCGCGATGAAGCGTCGAATCGATCGGCGAGGCGCAGGGTCGCATCTGTCGGGCCCAGGGTCGCTTCCTCGGCGGCTCCTCCGCACGGGGCCCCAACCACAGACTCGAAGAGCCGGTCGCAGACCACCACCAGCGCCGACCCGGACCCGAGCGGGCCGACCACCGCCCCCTGGTGCACCAGCGGAAATGCCAGCCCATCGGCGGACTTGAAGGTAGGCACCGAGAACAGCGCGATCGAGCGGTCACCGGTTGTCCTCACGATCCGCGTCGCTGCGGCCTCGACTGCCGGCCAGCCGCCGTCTGGCGCGATCGGGGGCGGCCAACGCGCGAGGTTGAAGGCAGCGACTGCGACGACCGCTCCGATCGCGAGCGCCGGCCCCAGCGGGTCGCGCCGTCTGGCAAGGGCCGCTGCGCCCAATCCGGCCGTGACGAAGACGATCGGATCGAGGAAGGCGTGGTAGTGGTCGTTTGGCAGGCCCGGCACGACCGACGTCAGGCCGCCCGCCGCCACGAAGAGGGCGACGACGCTCCACGCGATCCCTGCGCCGAGCCAGCGCACGGCCCGGCCTTCGGGGTCGGCTGCGCGTGACCGCCAGGCGAGGATCGCAATCACGGCAATGGCGGCGAGGATCGCCGCCTCGGGCGCATCGGTGACCAGACCGGTGAGCGGCCAGGCCAGGACACGCAGGCCCACGACGAGGAGCCGGCTGACGGGATCGAGCGTGGCCGGCTCGCCGCCCGACGCGACGTAGGCCAGGATCGCCCGCGTCTCGCTGAAATCGTGCTGGACCTCGTGGATCGCGAGCGGCACGTACATCAGGGCGATGAGCGCCACTCCGATGAGTCCCGCGCGCGCGATGCCCGCTCGGCGAGCACGGGATGCTTCTTGCCGGGCGGCCATGATGAGCGGCACCGCCACGATCGGCAGCAAAACGATCCCCAGCACGTGGCACTGCATCGTGACGCCCACCGCGACCAGGGCCGCGACCCACCAGGCCGGGCGACGGCTATTCCAGGCTCGCCACGTCGCCGCGAGCGCGACCGCACTCGACAATGCGATCAGGTTGGGGTTCCAGATGAACGTCGATTCGTCGATTGCGGCCGCCGAAACCGCCATCAGAAGGCCGGCCGTGAAACCGGCGGCGCGGCCGCCGATCGCTCGAGCCAACCACCAGGTGACCCCGACGGCGGCAACGCCGCCGGCAGCGATGAAGGCAACGACGCCGACCGGATCTGCACCAGTGAGAGCCGCGGCCGGAGCCAACAGGTAGTAGTAGAGGGCGCCGTGGTGAAACGTACCGATCGAGGTCGGTGGACCGAGGAGCGGCAGCGCGCCGCGGTGGATGAAGGCGTCGAGAACGAGCATGTCATGGCCCTGGTCGGCGTCCCAGGTACCACGCGAAGCCAGGAACGCAAACCGGGCCAGCGTGGCCAGCAGCAACAGCCCGAAGAGGACAACCGGATCACGGCGCCCCCATCGCCGGCCGGTCGCCACCAGCCGTTGGACGGGGGAGCCGTCGGTCACGCCGCGCCGGGCCTCGACTCGGGCGCGGGAGTGCGAGCGCGGCTCCTGGTGAGATTCATGGCCGCCGCCGGGAGCGGGGCAAGCGCCCGTCCAGCGGCGAGGTCCCGCGCTCGTGCCATGTTGACGGCGTCGTACCCATCTTCCATGCCCGGCGTCTCGAGGAGATAAGCGACGCCCGTCAGCCGCGGGTGCCGCAGCAGGTGTGCGAGCCCACGCGGGCCGATGGCTCCTGCCCCGATGTGCTCATGGCGATCGTTGTTGGAGCCGCGACCGGTTTTTGAATCGTTGAAATGGATCATTGCCAGGCGGTCGAGCCCGATCGTGGTTTCGAATGCATCGACGAGATCGTCGATGGCCGCAGGCTCATCCATGCGGTAGCCGGCGCCCCAGAGGTGGGCGACATCGAGGCAGAAGCCAACGCGGTCCGGAGGGACCCCAAGCGAATCCACCGCGATCGCGATCGCCCGGAGCTCCTCGAGGGTCGCGCCGATGGCCCAGCCACCACCGGCGGAGTTTTCCAGGACCACTCGCGCCGGTCGGGCGAGGGGGTCCGCGACTGGCGCGCCGTTCCGCGCCGCAGCGTCGTCCCATGCCGCAGCGTCGTTCCGTGCTGCCGCCCCATTTCCTGCCGCTGCGTCGGGCCCCTCGAGTCGCTCGTAGGCCTGGGCGATGCCCGCAGCAAGGCGATCGATGCCGGCCTCGACGGAGGTGCCGCGATGCGACCCGACATGGACGTTGACGAGGGTCGCTCCAAATCCCGGAGCCTCCCGCAGCTCGGCGGTCAGGAGATCGACGGAGCGTTCGAAGAATCCGGCATCGGGGCCGGCAAGGTTGATGAGGTAGCTGGCGTGGATCGCCACCGGCGCGATCTCGAACTCGGCCAGGCGCTGTCGAAAGGCCGGCAGCTCGGCGGCCGGCGCGCGGCGGCGGCGCCATGCCGTGGGGTTGTCGCCGAAGACCTGCATGGTCGTCGCGCCGATCTCCCGAGCGCGGTCGACCGCTCGAACCATGCCCGCTGCGAGCGGCAGGTGAGCGCCGAGCCGCCGGCCGTCAGCAAGCATCCCCCCATCCTACCGGACGAGGTCAATTTGACGTCCATCAAATCGGGGCGCACACTCCAGTCATGGATCGCGACCTGCTGACCATTCTCAAGGCACTCTCCGACGCTTCGCGATTGCGGATCGTCGGCTTGCTTGCCGTTCGTCCCCACGCCGTCCAGGAGCTCGCGGACTCGCTTGGGCTTGCTCCGGGGACCGTCGTCCATCATCTCAAGCGATTGCGGGCGGCAGGCCTCGTCGACGCCCGGCCGAGCCACCCATACGTCGAGTATTCGCTTCGGCTTGCGGCACTCCAGGCGCTGGGGAGGCGGCTCGACGAGCTCGAGAATGGGACCGGGACCGACGATGTCGCCAGCCTTCCGGGGCCGGACGGCGAGCCCGTCCCGGCGTTCGACGCGAAGGTTCTACGCGCGTTTATCACCGATGGGCGTCTCGCGTCGATCCCGGCGCAGGAGAAGAAGCGGGACGTGATCCTGCGCTACCTGCGGGACCGCTGCTTCCCCGAGGATCGCCCTTACCCGGAGAAGGAGGTCAACGCCCTCCTCGCAGTCTTCCACCCGGACGTCGCGTCGATCCGTCGCTACATGGTCGACACGAAGCTGATGACCCGCGAGTCGAGCCTGTACCGGCGCGCCTCCTGACCGTCGGATCGATCGCCCGGTCGCGCCCTGCCGAAATCGGCCCGGGAGTGGGGGTCAGCCGCGGCTGTCGCCGCGCGATGCGCGCCCGTTGCGACCCTGGCTGTAGTCCCCGCCGACTACCGGTTCGATCAGGCCGTAATCGCCGTCGTCTCGGCGATAGAGGATGTTGACACGCTCATCCTCGGCATTGACGAACACGAAGAACGAGTGGCCCAGCTCGTCCATCCGGGATAGTGCATCCTCCTCGAACATCGGCTCGATGTCGAAGCGCTTGACCTTCACGATCCGGCGGTCGCGGGCACGGTCCGCGGTCCCGTCCGCGATGCGGCGGAGAAGTTGACGCTCTTCGACCGACCGAACTCGAAGGCGTGGCTTTTCCTTGAAATCGACGGCGCGTCGCTCGATCGTGTCGACGACCTCGTCGATGCCGGCCCGATGGGAGGCCGACGCGGCGTGGCCTCGCAGGGTCTTGCCATCGATGACTAGGGTGACGTCGACGATGTTCGAGTCGGCCGAGCTCCGGTGCCGCTCGACCGAGAGCTCAACGATGGCATCCGTGGTTGCGTCGGGCCGCTGCTCGTGGAAGATCCGCTCGATCCTCCGGAATTTGCGCTCGGCGTACTGGCGGTCCCGCTCGGGCACTTCGTAGTTCTTGCCCTTGACGATCGTCCTCAAGGTTCGACCTCCGATTCACTGGGCACACACGACCCAGAACTGACTCGGAGCGGGGGCCCGACGGGACGGGCGGCCCGCGGTCCATCGAGTCTAGCACCGCCCCCGCCAGGCCAGTCTCATCGGGCAGGGACGATGGCGAATGGCGGCGGCGGTCGTCGGGCCGCCCACTGGCCAGCGAAGCCCGCGGCTTCTCGCGGCCCTTCCGCGCTCCCCAGATCGTCGCCGGGCGACGACGATCGAACGATTGCCACGGGTGACGTGGGCGTGTCCGACCTCCCACGCTCGCAGGCATTTGCGCATGATAGTCGGGTCGTCGCCACACGACGATCTGAGAGAGCCGCACGCTCATCGTTCCCGGGCCACGGTCACTGCGGACACGCCCATGGCACCTGCCGCCAGGAGCGGCCGGGCGCATGCCGAGAGGGTCGCCCCGGTCGTGACGACGTCGTCGACCAGGACGACCCAACGTCCAGCGAGGGGCGCACCCACGGAGCCCGACGCATGGCCGTCGGGCCGAGCCACCAGCTCGAACGCTCCGTCGACATTGGAGGCCCGCGACGTTCGATCGAGGTCGAACTGGGCAGCGGTTGCCCGAGCCCGACGGAGGATTGGCGCCGCGGGCAGGTGCAGCTCCTCGGCCGCGACCATGGCGATCAGCACGGCCTGGTCGTAGCCGCGACGCCGGGCACGATCGGGGTGCACCGGGACGGGCACGAGCAAGTCCCCGCCGGCCCCTGCCACTGCCCAGCGGCGAGCGACTGCCTGGCCGAGCGGCCGCGCCAGCCGGCGCTCGCCCGAGTATTTCAGTTGATGGAGCGCCCGCCGGACGGTGCCGACGAACGGAGCGCACCACTCGAGCTGGAGGAGCGGTGGCGGCGTCTCAGAGGGCAGGCCGATCGGCACGCCCGCGGACACGTCGATCCTGGCATCGAGGCTTGGGCGGCACGTTTCGCACAGCGGCGGACCCTCCCGTCCGCAACCCGCACACGCCGCGGGCAGCGCCAGGTCAAGGAACCGGTCGGCCACCCCACCGATGGACCACATTGGCATCGCCGCCGAGTCTGGCGCCCGGCGCTCGCCGCCGGCGTAGCGACGGCTCGCCCGGCGCTTGGTTGCGGCTTACCGCGCGCTCAGCAGAGCGTCACCACGTCGCAATCGCCTCACCACCGCGTCATCACTGCCCGCGGCTCGGAGCCTCGTCCGGCCCCGCTTCGAGGACAACCATGTCGCCGACGACTGTCCCCGACGCGATTGCAGCCCCCGCGGGCAATTCCAGCACCCCATCCGCGTGGCGAACGAGCGGTACCAGCCCAACCCAGGGCCGCAGGCCGCGGTGCACGCTCAGGACGGTCCGCGATCCGAGCGCGTCGGGATGGCCGAGGAAGACCGCGTCGATCGGTACGCGCATGAACATCATGTGAATGCCGTTGGTCGACGTGAGCCACAGGCCGGTCCCGGCGGGGACGGACCGGCGACCCATCAGCCCGATGAACCGGCGCCAGAGACCGGACGCCGTGTCGATCCGGTCGGCGAGGATGCTTCCTCGTGTCGTGTTTCGCGCGATCAGGTTGCCGCTCACCACTGCCGAGCCCGATCTGCCGCGACCTGCCGCGACCTGCCGCGATCCAGCGGTGATTCAGGGGCGGGGTCCCGATCGTCAGTGGGTAGCAAGGCTCCTGACGACGAGGATCACTGCTGGGCCGAGGATGACGATGAAGAGCGACGGGAAGATGCACCCTACGAGCGGGAACAGCATCTTGATCGGCGCCTTGGCCGCCATTTCCTCGGCGCGCTGGCGCCGCTCGATCCTCAATTGCTCAGACTGCACCTGGAGCACCTTGGAGATCGAGACACCCAGCTGTTCGGCCTGGATGATCGCGCCGATGAAGTTGGTGAGTGGCGCAACGTCGGAGCGCGGAATGATGTCGCGGAGAGCGTCACGCCTCGCCTTTCCGACGCGGACCTCGGCGAGGGCCCGCCGGAACTCGTCCGATAGTGGCCCCTCGAGCTTCTCGACGACCTTGGCGAGTGCCGCGTCGAAACCGAGGCCTGCCCGGACCGAAATCGTCAACAGGTCGAGGGCATCCGGAATCTGGAGGAGGATCGCATGCTGGCGCGCCCGGATCCGGCCGCCCAGCCAGAACTCCGGAAAGATGTAGCCGATTGCGATTCCGGCGAGGCCGCTGCCTGCGCCAAGCAGCAGGTTGCCGCCGAGCAGGCCGAAGATCGCGAACAGAACCGCGGCGCCGACGAACGCCGCAATTGCCTTGATGCCCAGCCAGTCGACCGTTCGGATCGCTCCTGGGTTGCCCGCAAGGGCAAGTCGCTTCTCCGTGCGGTCCGTGAACGAGGTCGTCGTGGCCCGGGCCACGGTGCGCGAGAGGCGACTCGCCAAGGGGCGCAGGGTGCGCTCGAGGAACGGTTGCTGGAGCTCGAGCTCCTCGAGGTTCTTGGCCTGGACCGTGCCGAGCTGGGTGAGCCGGGCCTGGACCGGATCCACGGAGGAGCCCGCGGCGAAGCCGAGCGCGATCAGCAGGATCGCGAGGGCCGCGATGGAGGCGATGAGGATCGGGATGATCGGAAGATCCATCAGACTTCGATGTCCACGATTCGGCGGACGAACATGAAGCCGGCGCCCATCATGATTCCCCCGACGCTCAGGATGATCACGCCGGCCGGCAGGCCCAGGATGCCTGGCGGATTCTCGAACATCGGTTGGAAGAACGTCGGAGCGAGGAGGAAGATGAAGCCGGCAAGCGCGAACGGGAGGAACCCGACGACGTAGCCGGACAGCCTCTGCTGCGCGGTAAGGGTTCGGATCTCGCCCTTGATGCGGACTCGCTCGCGGATCGTGTAGGCGATCGAGTCCAGGATCTCCGCAAGATTGCCACCCACCGTGTGCTGGATCGAGATCGCGACGACCATTAACTCGAGGTCATCGGACTTGACCCGGCGGACGATGTTCTCGAGTGCTTCGTCCAGCGCCAGGCCGAGGTTCACTTCCCGAATGACCCGGCCGAATTCGGTCGAGACCGGCGGGCTGGCTTCGCGCAGGACCATCTCGATGGCCTGCAGGAAGGACGAACCGGAGCGAAGTCCGTTGGCGATCAGGGTGATGGTGTCTGGCAACTGCTTGTTGAAGGCGTTCAGACGGCCGGACTTGCGTCGATTCAGCCAGAAGCGCGGAAGCAGGAACCCCAGGATCAGCCCGACGACGAGGGCGATCGGGTTGCGCAGCGCAGGCAGGATCACCGACAGGAGGTAGAAGAGGACCGGAAAGCCGACGATGGAGAGACCCCACAAGCCGAGGTACTCGGAGACCTTCAGGCGCAGGTCAGCCGCGGCCAGCTCGCGGGCGAGGTTTGCGCCGAAGTCGCGTCCCTCGACGACCCGGTTGAGCTGGTTCACGGCGGCGCTCTGGGCGATGAGGTTGCCGATCGAGGCCTGCCCGTCGGCGGTCGCCTTGGGCTGTTCTCGACCGGCTGCATACCGTTCGAGGCGCTGGCCCATCTGCGAGCCGCTCCGGCCGCTGGCGATGCCAAGGGTCACGAACAGGATCGCGAGCGCCGCAATCGCCGCGACGGCAATGGGGAGAATTGGCATCGGATCGGCCCAGACGCCGCTAGAACGCGTAACCGAAGAGGCCGGGCGGGAGATGGATGCCGCTGACCTCGAATTTCTCGGTGAACTTCGGCCGGATCCCGGTCGGCCGCAGGCGTCCCTGGATCTTGCCGTCCACGACGCCCGTCTGCTCGAACATGAACACATCCTGCATGACGATCACGTCGCCCTCCATCCCCTGGACCTCCGTGATGTTCACGATCCGCCGGGTTCCGTCCTTCATCCTGGACTGGTGGACGACCACGTCAACGGCCGAGGCGATCTGCTCCCGGATCGCCCGTAGCGGGAGATCGACGCCGGCCATCAGCACCATCGTCTCGAGGCGGGCCATCATGTCGCGGGGGCTGTTGGCGTGCCCGGTCGACATCGACCCGTCGTGGCCCGTGTTCATGGCCTGGAGCATGTCAAGCGCTTCCCCTGAGCGGCACTCGCCGACGATGATCCGGTCGGGCCGCATGCGAAGCGAGTTGCGGACCAGCTCCCGGATCGGTATGGCGCCCTTGCCCTCGATGTTCGGCGGCCGCGACTCGAGCGTCACGACGTGTTCCTGCCGGAGCTGCAGCTCGGCGGCATCCTCGATCGTCACGATCCGCTCGTCATTGGAGATGAACGACGACATGACGTTGAGGGTCGTTGTCTTGCCTGACGCCGTGCCGCCGGAGACGAAGATGTTGAGGCGAGCCTCGACGCACGCTCGCAGGAAGTCGAACATTTCGGGCGTCGCCGTCCCGAATCGGATGAGGTCCTCGGACGTAAAGGGCGACGCCGCAAACTTTCGAATGGTCACGACCGGGCCGACCAGGGAGAGTGGCGGAATGATGGCGTTCACCCGCGATCCGTCAGTCAGGCGAGCGTCCACCATCGGTGACGATTCGTCGACGCGGCGGCCGATCGGGGCAATGATCCGGTCGATGATCCGCATCACGTGGTCGTCGTTCTGGAAGACGACGTTGGTCAGCTCGAGCTTGCCGGAACGCTCGATATAGACCTGGCGCGGCCCGTTGACCATGATCTCGGAGATGGACTCGTCACGGAGGAGGGGCTCGAGCGGCCCGAGACCGATGATCTCGTCGGTGATCTGCTCGAGCATCCGTAGGCGCTCGGCGCGGGTCAGCGCGAGGCTCTCCTCGTCGATGACCCTGCTGAAGACCTCCTCGATCTGGCGCCGGACCTCGAGCTGATTCGACAGGTCGAGTTTCGGATCCAGCTCGGAGATCACGCGGCCCAGGAGCCTGAACTTGACGTCGCGGAATGTCTCGCGAACCGCCATCTGGCTTGGAGCGCGGACGCTCGGCGGCACTCCCGCCGTCGTGCCGTCGCCCGATGGAACCACCGGTGAAGGCGCGCTCGGGCTCGAGGGTGCGCCTGCCGGACGCGCGCTCTCAATCCGCTTCAGCAGAGACATCGTCCACCCCATCCTCGGGTTCCCATCGACCCGCTCTCTGTCATCTTCTCACCGCCTCGCGAAAAGCGACTTGCGCGCGCCGACTCGTTGGGCGCCGGCCTTCTCGACCGCTTCCTTCGGGACGAGCGATGCGGCCAGCCGCCGGATGTCACGGGAGACCGCGGCGCCCTTGTTGCCGACCAGGAGCGGCACGCCACGATTCAGCGCGGTGACGACACTGCGTCCGTCGCTGACGATCGTGTGGTCGATCTTGCGGCGAATCGACTGCTCGACGTCCGCGACCTTGATGCCGAGGCTCGAATCGGCGCGATTGAGCACGAGCTGGATCTTCCCGGGCGGGTAACCAAGTTGGTCGGCAACGTGGAGGAAGAGGCGGATGTTCTTGACGCTGGTGAGTTCGAGCGTCATGACAGCGAGGATCAGGTCCGCCGAATCGAGCATCGCGAGCGTCGTGTCGTTGAACGACGAAGGGCAGTCGATGATCACGAGATCGTACTGACTGCGCAACGCCGCGAGGATCTGCTTGACCGCGCCCGGCGTCACGAGCTCGGCCATCTCCGGAGACGGAGGGGCCAGGAGGACCCGGAGGCCGGAAGAGTGGGGAATCACGAAATGCCCGAGCTTCTCCGGATCCGAGCCCTCGAGCTCCGGAAGCATGTCGGCGATCGTCTGGTTCTTGGGGTTGAGGTTCATGAGGACGCCGACGTCCCCGAACTGGAAGGATCCGTCGACGACGATTGTCTTCCGCCCCAGGGTCACCTTCGAGGCGATCCCGACGTTGACGGCGATGGTCGTCCGGCCGACGCCCCCCTTCGGCCCGAAGACCGCCACGATCCGGCCGGGCTCGACGGTGGCCGGCAGATGGTCGCCGGCATTGCCGGTCGGGGGCGCGGCTGCCGGCGCGCCCGTTTCAGTGGCCTGCATGGGAGCAAGCGCAGAAGGCGCCGCCATCGACGGCCCAGAAAGCCGCTGCTTCTCCTGTTCGCGCGTGTAGACCTGGCGGATCGAGGTCGTCAGCTCGTCGGTGCTGAATGGCTTGACGAGGAATTCCCGTGCCCCGGCCAGCATCGAGCGCCGCAGATACTCGGCTTCGCCCTGGACTGACATCATCACGACCGCCGACCGCGGGGCGAGCCTTGCCAGGGCTTCCGTGGTGGCGATCCCATCCATCTCGGGCATGTTGATGTCCATGAGGACGACGTCGGGGCCTAGATCGGCCGCGAGATCGAGGGCTTCAGCACCCGACGCCGCCGTCCCGACCACGTCGATGTCGTCCTCGAACCCGAGGAGCTTGGCGAGGTGCTCCCGCGTATCAGCGATGTCGTCGACGATGAGGACCTTGATCCGCTCGGCCATGGACGCTGGTTACTTCGCTGCGGGTTTTGAAGGGCTGGCTCGAACGCGCCGAGCCCGACCCCGATGGAGGACGGCTATTTCCTGACGACCGTCTCAGGCCGCTGCAGGATCGTCTGGAGGACCTGCGGAGTCAGGACGCCGTACTTGTCGATGAGCGTCTTGAGCGTGATGCCGCTGGTCGTCTGGGCTGGGGGGACGATGGGATTGCCCTGGTCGTCGACGAAGTCCTTCGGCGACCGCAGGACCAACGCGACTGAGGCGTCCGGTGAGTTGACTTCAGCGAAACGGATGATCTCCGCCTGGCCCGGTGTGACCGCGAGGATGACGAGCTCGTTCTGTTCGTTGAGTGTTGTTGCGCCAGTGGCGGCCGAGGCACTCGGCGCTGGCTGCTGGTTGCCGGTGGTCGGCGGCGCAGGCGGCGGGGGCAGCGCCGTGCCCACTACCTGTACGCCCTGGACGATGAGTTTGACGCTCGATCCGCCCTGACCGGCGAGGATGATCGGCGTCATCTCCTCGGTGGTCTTCTGGAAGGTCACGACGGGGAAGAGCTTGTCGCCACTGAGACTGACCACGACATCGACCCAGTCGCCGGAGTCGATGACCGTTCCAACGCCGGACAGCTGGTCGACCTGAACGGCGATTGCTCGCAGGCCCTTGGGTGTCGAAACCTTGGTGATCGCGCCGCGCACTCCGTTGAGCCCGAGATCCGCGGTGGTCACCTGTTTGCCTTGCGGGATGTCGGCGCGGGCGGTGGCACCCAGCAGCGCGTCGGGACTGTTGAGGGCGTTCGGATCGCGTTCAGCGATGGCGATTTGTCTGGCCTCGAGCATGCCGGCCTTGATGGTGGTCCCCAGCGGGATGGCCACGGTGGCGTAGACCGTGGGCAGCTTCGTTGGCGCGCTCGGCTGGGCGTTGCCGGAGCCGCTCGACCCTCCCTGGAGGAGCAGGACGATCCCGCCGAATGCGAGGACGGCGAGCAGGAGGCCGACGAGCAGGATCAGGCGGTTGGATCGCAAGGTGCTCTTCTCCGCAGGTAACCGGGGAGGCACCACTGTAGCACCCGGCCCGGAGCCGCCGACTATACCAAACGGCTGAGGCCGCTAGGTCCAGAAACCGGGCCCGAAAAACGTCGAAACCGCGGGCACGCTCTGCGCGCCCGCGGCCAGCGACGACGTCGAGAGCTAGACGGAGCTGCCGACCGTGCTCAAGATGGCCGAGATCTGACTGCCGAGGACGATCAGGGCGACGATCGCGACAATCGCGATGAGCGCGAGGATCAGCGCGTACTCTGCGAGACCTTGGCCTTCCTCGTCGCGCTGAATGAGCGCGAGTAGCCGGGTAACGATTGCCATGCAGGCGGCCTCCATGGATGATTCCGCCCTCCTGAAAACGCGAGGGCTCCGAAAAGGTAGTGGCCAAGCACGCCTGAGTCAGTAGGACGATGGTCCCACGCCGTCGAACTCTCGGGGGGGAGGATCGGCAGGCGCCTCGATGGCCATTCGAAGCTCTCGACGATCGTCAGAGAGCTCGGCGATGATCCCCAGGGTCGCCGCGCGGACTTCGATCTCGCGCCAGGCCTCGACCGGCATCGCCGCTGAGGCGACCTCCGGAACCAAACCGTGCGTGGCGAAGGACTCCTCGGGTTCGGCCATCATCGCGGCGAGGAGAGGCGGCAGGTCCTGACGCGCCTCGCGAGGCCGCGAGCCGGATCGCGTGGCGGGGGACGCGCTTGGGCCTTCGGCCTGCCAGGCGATCACCCTGACTCCGATGGGGTTCGACCAGTCCAGGCTCAGGGCGACGCGCTCGGCGCCGGCCTCGAGGTACGCCGCGAGCGCGTCGTCGACGATCCTGAAAAGGCCACTTTCGAGCTCGGTGGGGAGACGGCGATCGGATCCGAGGGATTCGAATTCCACCGCCTTGCCGGCGCGCCGACCGCGATCCCGGGCTGCGCGGCGCAACGTCGGAACGAGCCCCAGGTCATCGAGGACCATCGGCCGGACGTCGAAGATGAACGACTGCGTCGCGTCGAGCGTCTTCTGGACCATCAGGATGAGTTCCGCGAGCTCCGCCCCCGCGCTGCGCGGGTCGCGATCGATCAGTCGCTGCACGATCTGGGCCTGGAGCACGATGTTGGTCAGGCTCTGGGCGGGCCCATCGTGCATCGCGCGAGCGATCTCGCGGCGGAGCTCTTCCTGGGCCGCCAGGACGATCCGGGACACCGCCGGAGCCTCCTCCGGCTCGAATTCGGCTGCCTCCGATCCCACGTCCGCCACCGCGCCGTCCTCGCGGGAGTCGCTGCGGTCGTCCTCGACGCCTTCCGCTTCCGACTGCCGGAGGTCGTCTGCGTAGGACGCCAGAGCGTCCCGGAATCGCTGGAGGACCTTGCGCTTGCCCTCGAGCACCTCGATCTGGGCTTCCATGAGGGAAGCCCGCCGGGTCAGGGCGAGGAGCTCGGCCGAAGCCTCGAGCGTCTCGGTTGCATCGGTCGCTGCCGACGATTGGAGCGCGGCAACCCTTTCGGCGGCCGCCGCCCGACGCTGATCGTGTCGGGCGCCCTCGGTGGCGGCCTGGCTCGAGAGAAGGCCGAGCTCTGCGAGCTCGCGGTCAAGCCTCGCGACGTCCTCCGCCAGCCGGCCGGCGAGATCCGTCGGTTCCGTCAATCTTCCGGCATCCGGATCCAGCCCTGTCGCATCGCGTACACGACGGCCTGTGTCCGGTCGTTGACCGACAGCTTGCGGAGAATCGAGCTCATGTGGTTCTTGACGGTCTGCTCGCTGATCGAGAGCGTGTAGGCCACCTGCTTGTTGGTCATGCCCTGGGCGATGTTGTCGAGGATTTCAACTTCGCGTGGGGAGAGCGGGGCGAAGATCGGCGCGGCCTCCTGGCCGTAGACGGCGAGCTCCCGGAACTCCTTCAGGACCCGCGACGCAACCGACGGCTTTGAGAAGACCTTGTCATTGATGAGGTATTCACCGGCAACGACCCGGCGAACGATCGTGACGAGGTCGTCGGGGCCCACGTCCTTGAGGATGAATGCGGCCGCGCCCGCCTTGATCGCATCGAAGAGTGCGTCTTCGTCCTCCGATACCGCGAGGACAATAATTCCGGTCGAGGGGAACTCGCGCTTGATCCGTTGGGTCGTCTCGATGCCGCCGGGAGGCGGCAGCGAGAGGTCCATGAGGACGATGTCGGGGGAGGTCTCCTGGGCCCGGTCGATCGCACTGCGGCTGTCGTCGGCCTCGCCAACGATGTCGAAGTCGGGCTCCTGTCCGAGAATGTTGGCGATCCCGAGCCGGAACAGGGCGTGGTCGTCGACGATCAGGATGCGCGTTCGCTCGCCGTCCTCGTCGCGTTGACCGCCGCTCCGACGGCGCTCGGGTCGGACACCGGCGTCCTGGACGTCCATGCGCATCATCCTCCCTCTTCACCGACCGAAGGCAACGGGATCGCGACCCGGACGACGGTTCCGGCGGTCGAGCTCGATCGTACTTCGAATCGAGCCCCGATCAGATCGGCGCGATCGCGCATGAATCGGAGACCAAAGTTCCGCCGGTTGCGGCCGGCCGTCGAAGCGAGATCGAACCCGAGGCCATCATCGACTACCTCGGCCACCCAGTCGAGGCCGTCCATGCGTGTGGCGACCGTGACATGGTTGGCCGCCGCGTGCTTCCTCACGTTCTGAAGCGCTTCCTGAACGATCCGCAGGATGACGGTCTGCTGGCCCTCGTTGAGGCGACCCGGCGCAGCGTCCAGCGTCAGCGACATATTGAAGCCGGTCACCGCCGCCATGTCCTCGACGGTGTCACGGATGGCGCCATCGAGGCCCAGCTCGTCGAGGAGCGGCGGTCGCAGCTCGCTGATGAACGCCCGCAGCTCGTCGAGCTGGCGCTTGAGGAGGTCCCGAAGGGCGCCGAGCTCCGCTTTGGCGAGCTTCGGATCCTGTTCGAGCGTGCGTTCGATGTAGTCGACGCGGAAGATGGCGTTCGTCAGAGATTGCGCCGGCCCGTCGTGGATCTCCTTCGCAAGGCGGCTGCGTTCGGACTCGTGCGCCTCGATGATCCGAAGCTGCAGGTCGGTCGAGGGTCCGGGAATCCTCGTTGCGATGTTCCCGCTGGCCGTACTGGTCGCGCTGGTCGCGTCGGTGACGCCGCTGGTGCCGGTGGTGCCGTCTCCCATTCGGTCGCGGCTCAGGTCCCAGGTTCCACCGCGCGTGGCCGGGCTCACGCCGCCCTGAGCGAACAAAACGGATCTGCATTCCTGCAACGACGGGCCGTGCGGATCGCGCTCTTGAGCATCACCGGCATCTTCTTGATTCTTGGCGCCTATTCCGCCGTCTTCCTGCTGACCGATCCGCATCACGACAGCATGCGAGCGGGCGACTACACGATCTACCGGGATGCGGCAGCTCGGTGGCTTGGCGGCGGCTTCTACTACTATCCGGAACAGATCACCGGGCCGTACTACGCGGCCGCGGGACACGTCCTGTATCCCCCGCCATCACTCGTGCTGTTCGTCCCGTTCGTGTTTCTCCCGGCGGTCCTCTGGTGGGCAATCCCCCTCGCGATCACGACCTGGCGGCTGTACGAACTGAGGCCGGCGAGGTGGTCATGGCCGTTGCTCGCCGCTGGCCTCGCCTGGCCGGTCACCGTCGAGCTCATCTTCACTGGGAACCCCGTCCTCTGGGTCGTCGCCAGCCTGGCCCTCGCAACGCGGTGGCCATGGGTGTCCACCCTCGTGTTGCTCAAGCCTTCGCTGTTCCCGTTCGCGTTGTTTGGCGTTCGAACGCGTGGATGGTGGATGGCAGCAGCCGCCCTCGCCGTGATTTCCGTGGCATTCCTCCCGCTGTGCTGCAATGGATCGCGGCCATTCTCAACGCACGCGGGCCCGCGTCGGGGATCTTCTATTCAGTCCACGACCTGCCCGGGATGTCCATCCCACTCGTTGCCTGGTGGGCTCGGCGAGGCCGGTAATCCGTGGTAATCGCCCCTGGCGGGCGATCACTGGCAGTCGATCGCATAGGCGCGGGTGCTCGCGAGCTCGGGCTGCGGATCACCGCCGGTCGGGACGAGGTCCAGCGGGCGGAAGCATGCTGCTGCACGATCGTTCGCGTTCAGGATGTCGGGCCACCGCCCGCCGCCCTGGGCGTCCACGACGAGTAGGTGCGCGCCGAACTGCTCGGCCAGGTCGAGGACACTCGACGGCGTTTCATTGGGGAGGGCGAGCGTCCGAACCTGGGCCGTCGCGGCCAGCCAGATCGGAACATCGGTGATGACGCGTCCCGATGCGAACCCTCGGAGCGGCGTGGTGTCGAGGGCGGCGGCCAGGGCGCTGAGGCGCCGCTCGGTGATCCTTGCTTCGTTACCGAACCCCGGCAGCAGCGCGATGGTCATGGCGAGGCTGCCGACGATCGCGAAGGTCGGGCCTAACCAGTGCACGGGTCGAGTCCAACCCCGGAGGTGTCCGATGCGAGCGATCAGGACGTCAAGAATCCCCAGGGCGCTCACAATCAAAAGCATGTGGATGGGTCCCGCCGCGTGGAGGAACGTCCCCCAGGTCGTGGCCACGGGAAAGACGACGGTGTCGATGGCGAACGTCACGGCCGCGAACGCGAGGAGCGGGCGGAGGACCTGCGATCGGATGACCCGGGAGAGACCGGCGACCCCGACGATCGACACCGGCGCCGCCGGAATCAGCAGGACGTTGAACAGGTTGTGGGCTAAGCCGGTCAGCCGTAGTCCGAGGAGCGTCGCCGGGCCCGCGGCCAGGTAGCGGCTGACGCTCGGACGGTCCTGCCAGGCGAAGATGTCTCGGCCGTCGAGCGACAGCGAGTTCGAGAGGGCCTGCCCGGGAAGCGGACTTCCGAACACGACCCAATCCCGAATGGCCCAGGGCAGGAAGACCAGCAAGGCAATCATGATTGGGACGCCTGCGACGCGGAGTCGCGCGCGACGCCCCAGGCCCGGGATCCGCCACGCGACCACGATCCAGGCCAACGCGAGCCACGCCGCCTCGTTTCTGGTGAGTGCGACCATGCCGAGCAGGATTCCGAGGACGGCCAGGCCGGGGACGGCGCCCCCGTTCATGCGCGTGACGAATCGGACCCGGGGACTCCGAACAGAGTCGGTCTGAGACCACGTGGCCGGGTCGGAGCTCGCAGAAGGATCACTGGCCCCACGAAGATCTCGGCCCAGCTTTGCCATGACCAGGCAGGCGGCGAGCGTCAGCACCGCAAATGGTGCAGTCGAATCGGGCTCCGAGGAGGCGAGAACAAGCGGCAGCGAGACACTGGCGCTCAGGCCGGCACCAACGGCCAGAATCCGCGCCCGGCTCTGCGGCAGGCCCCACTCGGTGGCTACGTCGGCCGTCAGCCGCCAAGTGAGAATCGCCGCGAGCGCGCCGGCGGTGGTCGAGCTGAGCTGCGCCGACGAGAAGCTCGACCCGAAGATGGCCATCGGGACCGCGGCCAGGAACGTGGGAAGCGGCAACCAGACGTCGAACGCAGGGTGAGGAAAGGTCAGCGGAGGAGTGGCGTAGCTCCACAGGGCGTCCGTCACCAGCCCACGACCATCGAGCACGTTGCGGGCAACACTCACGTAATAGGCGGTGTCCTCTGGGAGCGGAAAGACGACGATGGACGCCCCCCAGATCCGCACGATGAGTGCGGCTGCTCCGATGAACACCGCCGCCACCACGGATTCGCGCGGCGACGGCGCCCACGCCGTCGTGGGCGTCAACTCCCGCATCGATTGTCATCGGGCGTGGTGCAGACCGGAAATAGCACCAAGCGCGGAGGCCCCCCATCCAGGGACGGGACGGAGAAGACGGGCCTGCCGATCCACGCTGGCCTGGTTCCGCCCGTCAGTACCGGCGCGAGGGATCGCGCGATTGATGTTCGTTCGAGTACGAGCCAGCGGGTGTCGTACGCGCGCGCGACCGCCTCGACTGTCTCGATCGGGTCGTCAGGGGTCACGATGCCGGGCCGTCCGGTCCAGTACTTCATCCCGGACGCGTCAATCGATAGGAGGCGGTCCGAGGCTGGAATCGCCAGCCGATCGAGTTCTGTCGCGAGTGCGACCCGAGGCTGCCGAAGATCGTCCCAGGCACGCTCGGTCGGGATTCCGAACACGACAGCGGTTGCCATCGTGAGAGCCACCATCGCACCCATGAAGACACGGCTGGCGAGGCCCTCGTTCCAGGTCGATCGTCGCCCGGCGATCGCGGCAACCGCGGCGAGGACGCCCTCCAGCGCCAGGATGTAGGCGTGCGGCGCAAGGCCGATGGCCGAGTGAATGAACGCGCCGCCCGGAACGTGCAGCGGGTAGATGAATGTCGCTCCTGCAAAGACAATCGCCGCGTACGCGAACCAGGGAGCGAAGTCGAGTGATGCTCGCCGGACTGCGGCCCCGATCACCAGAAATGGCAGAAGCACGATCGAGCAGATGACCACCGCGAAGTTGCCGATGGCCGACGTGAGGCCACCGAGCCGGCTGGCGATGATCGGACCGGGTCCCTGGGCAAGGAACGTCGCGGGCGATGAATTCGCGGTGATGGAGTTCCATTCGGCGTACGTCCGGATCCAGAGGGCGGCGCTGGACGTTGGCGTGATGGATCCGAAGACCAGGATCTGGCGTGCCCACCATGGTCCGACGAACAGGAGGAAGAGGGCAATCGACCCGAGGGCCGCCAATACTGAGACGGGCGGCCGAATCTCTCCCGTCGTCCATGCTCTGGACCCTGCGCCCCGCCGCCACCACCGGACGCGGTCGACGACCCAGATCAGGACCACGGCACCGAACAGCAGGATCCCGTCATTGCGCGCAACGCTGGCCAGTCCGGCCAGGAATCCGGCAAGGGCGAAGCTCGCGCTCCGACCCCTCAGGCCCCGCGCGGCGAGCCAGAGTGTCGCGGCGACAAGGGGCTGAAGGATCGCGAAGTTCTCGGGCTGCGCCATGAAGACGGTGCCCGCGGCGGGAACCGCGGCCAGGACACCGGCGCCGATCGAAACGATGGGCTGCGCTGCCGCCTCGCGCCCGATCTGCCAGGTCAGCGGGGCTGCCAGCGAACCGATGAGGAGCATCGGCAGGGCAGAGGCCAGCGGCGTGGGGCCGAGGAGGGTGATGAACGGCACCTGGAGAAACGAGGCAAGCGGTAGCCAGTGCGCGTTCGACGCGATCGGAAGGGTCGGGTTCGCCGGAATCCGGTTCCCGACTTCGGCAAATATCCAGATGAAGTCGATGTTCAGGCCGTGTCCCGCGGAAATCGCCCGGGCAACCTCGACGTAGTAGTAGGAATCGGGGTAGGCAGGATCCGGGAAGGTGAGGAAGACGAAGGTCCGCGCGACGAACGCCAGCCCGTAGAGCAGCAGCGGGGTTCGCACGGTGGCCCAGCGTAGCACTGGGATTTCGCCCGGAGGGGGGCCCCGACGGTCAGCGATGAGCGGTAGCGCGACGGTCGTCGTAGGTCGTGCCGAAATCCTCCGGCTCAAGCAGGACCGGCCACCGAGTCGACGCGAGGAGCGACCATCCTACGACGCCGACTGCTAGCCAGATCAGGGGAGCCAGGTACGTTGCGATCAGGATGGCGGCGAGCAGGCCGAGCTCGCGGCGGATGACCAGCATCGCCGGCAGGAGGAAGAGGACGTTGAAGATGTGGAGGGCGGGCGCGCCCAGGATGGCAAGGATCCCGAGCCACGCCCCGGCCCTGCGGGTCGGCACGAACGCCGCGGCCGCGACGGAGACGAGAGAGATCGCCAGCCCCGGGATCAGTCCCACATAGGCCGACAGCGGCGCGC
>DATCPH010000309.1:0-7331 GCA_036570185.1 Candidatus Limnocylindrales bacterium
GGTCCCGGGCGCGGGACTTACTGACGTTTCAACGGTCCGAGGAGCACCAGAGACGATGACGGCGGGCCGGCGGATCCAAACTGCAACCTTTCGCGCGCCCCGCCACCAGTAACAGGCGTCATGTCGCGGTGACAGTTCGTAACCTTCCGGATCCAAGATGACTCCCTCGCGTGGCTCGTAATCCTCCCCGCACCCCGAGACCATGTGCCCGCTGACGACCGGCACCGGCTGCGGTGCATAAGTGGAGGATTCCGATGACGGCCGCCACAACAGGCGAAATGAAGAAGACGCTCTCGTTGACCGGACTGACGATCAACGCGATGGCGCTCATCGCGCCCGGGGCGTTTCTCTGGACGACGTTTCAGGCGCAGGTCGTCCAATCGAACGGCGGTTCGACGACAGCCTTCGACATGGTGCCGGGCTTGCTGTTCGTGCTCGTCCTCGCCTTCCTGACCGCCTATTCCTATTCCGAGCTCGCGAACCTATACCCCGACGCGGGGGCGGGTTCGTCCTACTACTTCGCCGAGGCGGCGTTCCTCGATCGCGAGAAGCGGGCGCATTACCAGTTCGCCCGCCTCGCGAAGTTCATGGTTGGCTGGGTTTCGCACCTCTACTACTGGATCTATCCCGGGATCATGGTGGCGTTCACTGGGACGCTCGCCGTCTACATCCTCGGAATCGCCGGCGTGACCCTGACAACACCCCTCGAGATCGGCGCCGTCTTCGTCTTCGCTGCGGCCACCGGCTACATCGCATTCCGCGGCATCTCCGGCTCGACGATGACGGCGATCGTCATCAACGTCATCCAGCTCACCGCTCTGGCCGCGTTCTCCGTCCTCGCAATCGTCTTCCGCCTCACTCACCCGGAGCTGCAATACGCCCACAGTGGGCTCACGTCCGTCGTCCTGCCGCACAGCATCACGAACGTCCTCTTCCAGGGCACGATCGCGATCCTCCTCCTCGTCGGTTTCGAATCAGTGACAGCGCTTGGCGCAGAGGCGATCAATCCAAAGCGGGACGTCCGACGGGCAATCCTCCTGTCGCTCGCCATCCAGGGACTCGTCGCCTACATCTTCGAGTACGTGGCCGCCAATTTCTTCGTGAACAGCGCGGTGACCGCGACCGTAAAGGACGCGGCAGGGAACGCGTCCAGCGTGTCGGGCTATGCGGCGGCGGCCGCCTCGGGCGCGCCGATCGGCGACATGATCAAGTACATCGGCGACACCATGTTCGGCGGCACGGGATCGATCCTGGCTCTCGTCCTCGCGGCGACGGTCCTGGTGGCCCTCATCGGCACGACGCTTGCGTGTCTCAACACCGGCGTCCGGATCACGTACGTCATGGGTCGAGACAAGGAGGTTCCCGGGGTTCTCGGAATGCTTCATGGCAAGTATGCGACGCCCCATTTCGGCGTCCTTGCCCTCGCCGCTGTGTCAGCGATTCTCGGCGCGTACGGCGTCCTGAGCGCGGATAATCTCCTCCAGATCACTCTTGCCTCCAATACGGGGACGTTCCTCGTCTACGGGATGACGAACCTGATCGTGATCGTCGCCTTCGCCGGTCGCCCAGGCCGGAGCCTATTCAGGCACATCGTTGTTCCCGTCATCGGGGCGCTCGCCAACCTGGCAATGCTCGGTGCGGTCATCTTTGAGAGCGTATCCGCGGGCGGCTCGACGCAGACCGACACGCTCATCGCGCTGGCCATCGTCGTGGTTTGGGTGGCGGCGGGCGTCGTCTGGCTCTTCGCGGGATCGGCGGCCCGCAAGAGGAGCGTCCTCGTCGCGGCCAAGTCGACGACCTGATCGGCGGCTGCCTGTCGGAGTTGCCTCGGGCGGCGCCGTGCCCGCGAACCTCCGATCCGTGACAGGCGACCCAGCGAGCGCTGCCGAGGTGGCGCTCGCTGTGGTGCACGGCGCGATGTCCACGACCGGGCCAGTCCGTGACCGCAATGAGGATCACCTCGGCTGGGGCCCGCTCGGTGCTTCCGGACTGAGCGTCGTCGTCGGTAGCCAATCGGAACTTGCACCGATTCCACTCGTCAGCGTCGATGGCCCGGTCGACGCCTGGGGCCCCGTCACCGGTGGGAGCGCCGAATCGCGGGGCTCGGGGATGGTCTTCAGCGTCGCCGACGGTCTAGGGGGTTACGGTGGAGGTGATGTCGCGAGCAGCATCGCCGTCGGGGAGCTGCTCGACCGTTTCGCTGCGTCAGATCCCGCGGTGGGAGGGGCCGCGCTCTTGCGATCAGGCTTCAATGCCGCGAATCAGCGCGTCTTCGACGCCGCCCTCGCGGGCGAGGGAGCTCGCCGGATGCAGACGACGCTGACGGCCCTCGTGCTGGTCTCGGGCGCGGCGCACATCGGCCATGTGGGCGACAGTCGCATCTATCGATCGCGCGGCGATATGCTCGACCTGCTTACGACCGACCACACCCAGGTAACGGAGATGCTCCGCATGCACCTCATCCGGCCGGACCAGGCGACCGACCATCCAGCTCGCCACGCCCTCACCCGGTCACTCGGTTCAGAGCTGATGGTTCGTACCGACATCCGGACTGAGGCCCTGGCGGACGGCGACACGTTCCTGCTCTGTTCGGACGGCCTGTGGAGCAAGGTGCGCGCGGGGGAGATCGGCGAGGCGCTTCAGAGCGATGTGCGGACCGCCTGCGAGCAACTCATCCTTCTCGCGATCGAGCGTGGCGGCGAGGACAACGCGACCGCCGTTGCGGTACGAGTCGAGCATGCCGGCCGCCCTTCCGAGCGGTCGCGCAGTTGGCGGCGGTTCCTTCCGACATGACGACCGCTGAACTCGAGGCCGGGGCGAAGCTCGACGGATTCACGATCGTCGAGGCGATCGGCCACGGGGCCTTCAGCGATGTCTTCCTCGCGACGGATCCAGCCGGGAGGCGGGTCGTCTTGAAGTGCCCCCGCGAGGCGATCCTCGGCGATGTGAACTCCTTCGATCGATTCCGCCGCGAGATGGAGATTGCGAAGACCCTTGACCACCCCGGAATCCAGCGGTCGCTGGACATCGGCGGCGATCGCAGCCGCCCTTACCTTGTTCTCGAGTACGTCGAAGGCGAAACTCTCCGGGCGATCCTGGCCCGCGAAAAGCGATTTGATCTGGACCGCGCGATCGATCTGGCGCGCCAGCTCGCGGCGGCGATGGCCTACGCCCACAGCCGTTCGGTCTACCATCGCGACCTCAAGCCGGAGAACCTGCTGGTCACGCCCGACGGCCGGCTCGTCGTCACCGACTTCGGAATCGCCCTCATGATGGGCGCTCGTCGGCTCACATATCGCTGGTTTACGTCGGCGGTCGGGACTCCGGACTATATGGCGCCCGAGCAGGTCCAGGGCAAACGCGGTGACGCCCGGACCGACATCTACGCGATTGGCGTCATCCTCTTCGAGATGCTGGCTGGTCGTGTTCCGTGGGAGGGGGAGAGTCCTCTGTCGGTGATGAGCCAGCACCTGAGTGCGCCCGTCCCCCCGTTGCACGCGATCAACCCTGCTGTCCCAGCACCAATCGAGGGCATCATCCGGAAGAGCCTCCGCAAAAACCCGGACGAGAGGTACGAGGACGCCGGAGCCCTGCTCCGCGACCTCGATACCTGGAAGGATCTGGACATCACCCGGTTCGTTTTCGCCGAAGAAGCGGCGCTGCGTCCGGCTGGCAAGGGACGACTCTGGATCCTCATCGGGGGAATCAGCATCGGTTTCCTGGCCGCCTGCATCGTCCTCGTCGTCGGGTTCTATCTGTTGGCGCACGGCCTTGGCTGAAAGCGGAGAATCGACGGCCATGTCCAGGCACCCCGTCAGGCACCCCCGGTCCTCGGTGGACGTCAAGGAACTCTTGCGCCGGTCCGCGCTCGCAGGCGCGGTTCAGGTGGAGCTCGAGTTCGCGGACATCACCGGGGCGCTCAAGAGCGTATTCGTGCCCGTTCGCCGGCTCGGCGAAGTCCTCGACTGGGGCGAATGGTTCGATGGTTCGGCGATCGCCGGCTCGACACGCGAGCTCGAGGCGGACATGTACCTGCGGCCCGATTTCGACACGTTCAGCTTGGCATCGTCGTCCGACCCGATCTGTGCGCGGCTTATCTGCGACGTCGTCACCCCCGACGGCGAGCGGTACCCGGGCGATAGTCGATCCGCACTCAGAGCGATCGTCGCCCAGGCGCTGGAAGGGGGACTCGAATACTGGGTTGCCCCGGAGGTTGAGTTCTTTCTCTTCCCCGCCGACTCCGAGGGCCTCCGCCCGAATCGCCCGGAAACCAGCGCGTATTTCGAACGGAGTCGTGGCCGATCGCGGCAGGTCGAGCTGAAGATCGTATCCAGCCTCGAGCGCATGGGGATCCGCATCCGATCGAGTCACCATGAGGTCGCGACCGGTCAGTTTGAGCTTGATCTGCCCTTCCGCGATGCGCTCTGGACAGCCGATGCACTGTCGACGCTCAAGCCAGCGGTGAAGGAGCTCGCGGCTTCCTTCGGCCTCAGGGCGAGCTTCATGCCGAAGCCACTTGTCGACGCGGCCGGGTCCGGCATGCACACCCACCAGATCGTGCTCCTTGCCGATGGCAGCAATGCCTTCACCGACGCGAAGGCGCCATACGGGTTGTCCGAGGTTGGACGACGATTCGCCGCTGGCCAGCTCTATCACGCCCCGGGGATGTCAGCTCTCCTTGCGCCACTCGTCAACTCCTACAAGCGGCTGGTTCCAGGCTACGAGGCCCCTGTAGCCGGAAGCTGGGGACGCCATAACCGGTCAGCCCTGCTGCGTGTCCCAACGCCCGAACGGGAGACCGCCTCATCGCTCGACGCCGACGGCACCCGACTGGAGCTTCGCCTGCCAGACCCGTCCTGCAATCCATACCTGGCATTCGCCGCGATGTTGACTGCCGGCCTCGATGGTCTCGAGGCCGAGCTCGAGCTTGGGCCGCCGATGGAGGAGCTCGACCATGGGTTTCAGGGTGGACCGAAGCAGTCAGTTCGTTCGCTGCCGGCGTCCCTCGGCGAGGCACTGGTCGCGCTGGAGAACGACGACGTGATCGCCGCGTCCCTCGGGAGCGGGCTAATCGATCTCTTTGTTGCGGCGAAGACCGTCGAATGGGAGCGTTATCGACGGCAGGTGACGCCGTGGGAAATCGACATGTACCTCGACCAGTACTAGACCTGTCGACTGAGACTCGCCAAATCGCCCGATGGATCAGGCGCCAATTACGAATCCCGGCCGGCTTCGCTGGCCGTCGCGATTCGATAGCCGACTCCGCGGACGCTCACGATCGATGGCGCGTCCGCCGCCGCCAATTTCGCCCGCAGCCGTGACAGGTGCGGTTTCAGCCAGCCCGAGTTGCGTCGCGCGGCATCCGGCCAGGTCGCGGCCATCAGGCCGTCGGTTTCGAGGAGCGAGCCCGCCTGTTCGATCAGTGCCGCGGTCAGCCGGAACTCGATGGCCGTCAGCTGGATGGGGCGATCATTCCAAAGGACCGTGTGGCCGGCCCGATCGACCGTCCAGCCGCCGCGTGCCGCCGCTCCCGCCCGACGCCGGGTGACGGCCCGCACCCGCGCCAGCAGCTCCTCGCCTCGGAACGGCTTTCTGACGTAGTCGTCGGCCCCGGCATCGAGCAGCTCCGCCGAGATCAGCCCGTCGCTCTCTCCGGTGACGACGATGATCGGCGTGGTGGCCTCGCGCCGGATCTCGCGACAGACCTCGGCGCCATCGAGTCCGGCCATCGCCAGGTCGAGAAGGACAACGTCGGGATCCTCTTCGCGAAAACGCCGCAGCGCCTCGCGCCCGTCATAGGCGGGCACGATTCGATGGCCCGCCTGACCCAGCAGCGCGCCGATCACTCCGACCATCCCGGGCTCGTCATCGACGACCAGGATCTTCAGGCCGCGGGCAGGGGCTTCCATGGTTACCACACGCGCCATGCTACCGATGGGTCCCGAACGAAGTGGCGAAACTTCGGTGAAATGCAGGTCGCGGTTGGGGGCCGCAACGCCGCGCGGGTTTCGCCGTCCGGGGTCCATGCGCCAAGTCGTACGTATCGGGCCGAAGCTGGCGTTACCCGGTCACGTCGTCGGGCGGCTCTCGAGGTTCGACATGATTCGCTCCTCCAGCTGGAGGATCTGCGCCTCGAGCGCCTCGACCCGCTTCAGGATCTCGGTATTGCCGCGGAGCAGGCGCTCATTCTGCTTCTCTTCGATGTCGGCTTCGGAGGCGGCGTGCTCGAGGGTCATTCGGTCGCGGATCGCGGCGCGGTTCCCGGCCAGGAGGATGAGCGGCGCCGCGTACGCGGCCTGGGTGCTGAACGCGAGGTTCAGCAAGATGAACGGGAACGGATCGAAGGGCTTCGAGAGGAGGTAGATGTTCCCCGACAGCCAGATAGCGACGATGGCCGTCTGGATGACGATGAACCGCCAGCTGCCCATGAATCCGGTCACCCCGTCCGCAACGCGGGCGCCGAGTGGGGCCTGGTCAATCAGCGCTTGATTGACGGGATGGCGCGACGGCGTGGGCGTCGCGTGGCTCGATCTGGTCATGCCGCTCCTCTCAGCCGCAGGAAGACCCGATGGGTCCTCGCCGATGATAGGCAGGCGAGTGCGAAACCGACCGCGTGCTCGCGAGCGTAGTCCTCAGCGATAGAATCAGCGTCAACTGAAATTCGGCTGGAGGCCTCGCATGACTGGTACGAATTTGGTCGTCCGCCGATCGGTGGGTCTCGCATTCGCGGCCATTGCACTCGCGGCCATTGCACTCGCGGCGTGCACGTCGAGCGGCGCATCGAGCGTCCCGGCCGCGTCGGTAGCGCCCGCCACCCCCGCAAGCTCCGGCGCCGCGCCGAGCTCCGGCGGCGCGACCGGCACCATCGGAACCGGAACGTCGTCGACGCTGGGAACCTACCTGACCGGTCCCAACGGCATGACGCTCTACACGAAGACGACGGATACGGCCAATACGTCCACGTGCACCGGGCAATGCCTCGCCAACTGGCCGCCGTTGACGGCGACCGCCGGCCAGACGCCTATCGCCGGCAACGGCGTGACCGGGACGGTCGGCAGCTACAAGGGCAGCGACGGGCAGACCTGGGTCACCTACAACGGCCTGCCGCTCTACTACTGGGTGAAGGACACCAAGCCCGGCGACACCACTGGGCAGGGGATCGGCGGGTTCGTGGTCGCGTCCGCAAGTGGCGCTCCGGCCGCCAGCACGAGCGGCGGCGGCCGATACGGGTCGCCGGCTGCCTCGGGCGGCTACGGCTACTAGGCACTCCGAGAGGCTTACGCCGAGAGCATCCAGGCGCGCGGCCTGCGCAGGGTCGGCCGCGCTCGGGG
>DATCPH010000310.1:0-2839 GCA_036570185.1 Candidatus Limnocylindrales bacterium
GTCCCAGCGTCCGACTGATCGACCGCAGCGACGCACCTGTCTGGTATCCCCGCCAGATCGCCGCTTTCTCCGGCACCGTCAACGCTGACCGGACCATCGCCACCACCCCCGTCCTTCACGAGCAGTCTTAGCCCGTTCGACAAGGTGGTGCGTTCACCGCTTGAGACCGACCGAGATCGTGTCTGGCCCTGAGGGGGAACGGATCCCTAGCCCTCCGGCTCGACGTCCTTGCGGGTCACACTCAGGTACCCGACGACGATGACGATCACGATCGTCAGGACCAGGCTGACAAGTCCGGTGCCCAGCCCGAGGCCGCTCAGGCGGGGGGCCCGCCCGAGCCAGTCCGCAAACGTCGCCCCGAGCGGTCGGGTCAGGACGTAGGCAACCCAGAAGGTAAGGATCGCGTTCACGCCGAGCAGTCGATAGGCGAGCGCCGGGATCGCGATCGCGACGGCGAACATCACGCCCGATCCGAAGTAGCCGAGGCCCAATGTCGACGCGGTCATATCGCCCGCCGCGGTGCCGAGAGCAAATGTCGCCATGACTGTCGCCCAGTAGAACGCCTCACGGCGCCGGGTGAAGATCGTGTGGATCGAGAGGGTCCGCTCGGATCGGTACCAGGCCACGAACGTCGCGGCCAGGGCGACCGAGAACCCGGCCGTCGAGACGAGGTAGGGGATGCCGAGGCCGACATGGATGACGTCGGCGACCATCGTCCCAAAGACGGCCACCATGACCACCGCCAGCCAGTAGAGCGCAGCCGCGTAGCTGCGGGCTCGGAACTGCAGGAAGAGCGCGACCGCCAGACTGATCCCCGCAAGGGCCACTGCGATGATCGGATTGAGGAGATGGACGAGGTAATCCGAGGTGACCTCGCCCATCGCCGTCGTCAGGACCTTGACGATCCAGAAGTAGGCCGCGATCGCCGGAACCTTCCGAATCCCCGTCCGCGCGCCACCGGCGGATGGTGCCGGGTGCCAGGGCTGGCCATTGGCGCGTAGCGACATAGTGATCGGGCAGTTTGCCATCACCATGACCACATCGTTCGCTCGTCTAGCCGAAATGCGAACACAGCTCCCGGGGTCATTCGAAGGCGGCGAAGATCAGCCAATCGTCGGGGACGCCCTTGAAGTGCTGCCGGCCGCGCTCGGTGAATTCGATGCCCGATCCGGCCACGAGGTCCTTCACCGTGCTCGAGGCCAGGACCTCGCCAGACCCTGCCATCCCACAGATGCGGGCCGCGATATGGACGGCGATCCCGGCGATCCCGTCGCCGGTCAGCTCGATCTCGCCGGTGTGGAGGCCGGCGCGCACATTGATCCCTCGGGTCGCGAGGACCTCTCGAACTGCGAGTGCGCAACGCACCGCCCGAGCTGGTCCATCGAAGGTGGCGAGGAAGCCATCCCCCGCCGTGTCAACCTCTCGTCCGCGGAACTGTTGGAGGACTTCGCGAACATCGCGATGATGCAACCCCAGGAGCTCCCGCCAGCGTGCATCGCCTAACTCCGCGGCGCGCTTCGTGGAGTCGACGATGTCCGTGAAGAGGACGGTCGAAAGTACCCGGTCTGGTTCGACGACTGGCCGGGCACCCGTGAGGAACTCCTGGATCTCTGCGACCAAGGCCGTGGTGTTGCCGGCCCACATGTAGTTGTCGGCGCCAGGGATCTCGAGGTACCGCGCCCCCGTGATCCGCTCGGCAAGGTACCGACCGTGGGCAGGCGGGATCCGCGGGCCATTGGCATGGTGCAGGATCAGGGTCGGCACCTGAATCGCGGGAAGCACATGACGCACATCGGACTCCCACATCGTCCCGACCATCGCTTTCGCGGCTCCGGGACTCGTCGACTGGCGTTCGTAGCGGATGAGTTGCTGGGTAAGCTCTCGATCGGCGAAGAGGTTCGGGGCCATGACATTCATGCTGCCGCCGCTCACGCCCCAGTTCGCCCTCAGGCGTTCGATCGTCTCGGGCAGGCCAGCGAGCGGCAGGCCCGGTGGATAGTCCTCAGCCTCCGCGAGCCGCGCGGTGGGGTCCACCAGGACCAGGGCCGAGGTGCGTGCTGGATAGGTCGCGGCGAAGACGAGCGCCATGAACGTGGCACCGATTCCGGCCAAGAGTGCCGGCCGTTCGGACCCAACCGCATCCAGCACCGCGCGGAGATCGTCGATCCACTCCTCGATGGTCGGCAGGGACTCGATGGAGACCGGGTCAGAGAGTCCCATGCCTCGCTTGTCGAACGTGATGACGCGGCTAAACGACGCCAGCAGCGTCAGCAGGTTTGCGAGCGGCGGGAACTCCCATTGGGCATCGACATTGCTGAACCAATGGTCGGTGACTACCAGGTCGATCGGGCCGTCACCGACCGTCTGGTAGGCGATATGGAATTCGCCGTTTCGGGCGTACCGCGTTTGAGGGGGCACGCCGCAAGTCTCAGCCCGCGGCCAAGGGCGTGCAACCTCAGCCAGGATCGATCTGCGGATGTCGCGCGTTGCGGCACGATGTCCGCCATCGTGTCGTCATGGATGATCTGAAGGCCAACCCAAAAATAGGAGCCTCGCGGAGGTGCCCTTAGCGTGGAGCGCACGCGAGACCCGGCCGCCGTCCGAAACGTTGTCGTTTCCGGTCCTACGGGGTCAGGGCGCGGCGACCGTGTACTCAATATCTACACATCGGGTTCAGGCGCCAGCCTTGCGCCCGGGTCGGGCCGAGGGGCTTCGAGCGGAGTGGGAGGTCCTTCCGCTGGGAGCTGAACATCCGTCCATCCCGCTCCTTTTGACCGTGCCCGGCGTCGGCTGGGTCCTGGCGTACACGATCGCCTCGGAGATCGGCGACATCGCCCGC
>DATCPH010000311.1:0-5739 GCA_036570185.1 Candidatus Limnocylindrales bacterium
CGGCAGGGGACCCAAGCATCACTCGGAAGAGACGTTCGTACTCGTTCGTGACGTGTTCCCATGGGTACAGCGAGCGTGCCCGTTCACGAGCAAGCTGGCCAAAACGACGGCGTAGGCCTGCATCCTCGGCCAGCGCCCGCAACTCCCGCCCTAGGTCCTCAGGAGATTGCGAGCGTAGTAGGCGCCCGCGTCGCCGAGGACCTCGCGGTGCGCCGGGGCGTCATTGGCGATGATAGAAACGCCGCGTCCCCTAGCCTCCACGAGCGCGGGTGCCGTCCCCCCGACCTCTTTCGCCTGGATGTAGAGGAGCGCGTTCGACTCCAGCTCCGCATAGCCGCTTCCAAAGACGTATCCGGCGAACAGGACTCCGGGCGGAGCCATCGCGCGCAGCCGCTCCTTGTACTTGCTGGCGTAGGGGGCGTCGCCGACGACCACGAGCGGCAGGTCGAGGCCCGAGTGCCGATAGGCATCGATCACAACGTGGGCGTTGTTCTCTGGCTCGAGCCGGCTGACGTAAAGGAGATACCGGTCAGGCTCCAGTCCCAGACCCTAGTGTCTCGGCGCGGAGAAGGCTAGATGTTTGGTGAGGTCGCAGGCTACGATGCTGTGCATGCCGAACCATCCTGCTGCTCCGCTGGTCGTGGACGAACCTGAATCGACCGCCCTGCAGGCCCTGGCACGGGCCGGACGGACCGAGCAGCGCCTCGCGACCCGCGCCCGGATCGTTTTGCGCGCGAGCGCCGGCGAACCCAATAACCAGATCGCGGCCGAGCTGCACGTCGCGCCGATGACCGTCCTGCTCTGGCGCCGCCGCTTCGGGCATGGGCGGCTGGCCGGCCTCCATGACGCACCGCGGCCTGGACGAGCCCGCGTCTACACGCGCGAGGACCGCGATCGCGTCATCGCCCTCACGCTGTCCCCGCCGCCGGCCGGGCTCAGCCACTGGAGTTCGCGGCGGCTCGCCCGCGAGGTCGGCATGAGCACCCGGACGGTCCAGCGGATCTGGAAGGAGGCCGGACTCGCGCCCCACCGGACCGAGACGTTCAAGTTCAGCACCGACCCCGAGCTCGAGGCCAAGGTCCGCGACGTCGTCGGGCTCTACCTCGCGCCACCCGCGCGGGCGATCGTCCTGAGCCTCGACGAGAAGACCCAGATCCAGGCCCTCGATCGGACCCAGCCGATGCTGCCGATGAAGCCCGGCCAGGTCGAGCGGCACACCCACGACTACAAGCGCAACGGCACGACCAGCCTGTTCGCCGCCCTCGAGGTCGCGACCGGCCGGGTGACCAACCAGGCCCGCCAGCGCCACACGGCGGCGGACTTCCTGGCCTTCCTGCGCCTCGTCGCGCGGACCTATCCGTCGGGCGCGGTGCATGTCGTGCTCGACAATGTGAGTACCCACAAGACGCCCGCGGTCCAGAGCTGGCTGCGCGGGCACCCGCGCTTCGCCTTCCACTTCACCCCGACCTCGGCGTCCTGGATGAACCAGGTCGAGACGTGGTTCGGTATCCTCACCCGCCAGGCGATCCGCCGGGGCAGCTTCGGCAGCGTCAACGAGCTCGTCGCGATGATCGACACGTTCACCGCTCAGTGGAACGACGGAGCGACCTCGTTCACGTGGGTCAAGACCGCCGACGAGATCCTCGCCAAGGCCGTCCGCAAGCGGCCAGCAACCAACGATTCGGGACACTAGAGGGTTGACCCCGGGAGCGAGTCGGCGCGCGTCTGTGCCGTAGGGGATGTAGGCGGTCGCCTTTCGGAAGCGCTCGCGATAGTAGTCGGCGATGACCCGGGCCATCGCTGACGAGCACGATCGGCAGTTTCGGTGCCAGCCACGAGCAGAAGCGGTAATAGGCGCGTCCGAGAGGTCCCCATTTGCCGCGCTGCCACTCCAGCCCGTCGACATTCAGCGCAACCCGGGCGCCTGTCAGTCGGGGAATGAGCGCGAACGGTGCATTCGCCACGTTGCAAATGAACTCGACATCAAAACCCTTGGGCAGCGCATCGACGACCGACAGCGCGGTGTGGATGCTCGTGTCGAGATACTTGGCGGATTGTCGGAAGGACGCGCAGACGCATGCCGCGGTGCTCACGTAACCCGGCCGGCACCACATGCGACCGCCCGTCCACAGTCACCTGATGGCCCCGTTCCACGAGCCGGGCGCCGAGCGCTTCAGCAAAGGTCTCGAAGCCGCCGTACGCGGCCGGGACGGCGCGCGTGCCGAGGATCGCAATCCGCATGCGCGAGTGTTCCCGGCGGCGCTTCACCTGCATCGTCACCGATCGAGCGGGAAGCCGGACTCACCGGGGCCGGCTCCGTGTCGGACGCTCTGGTCAACGACGGTCTCCGTGTTCCAGCGGCCTGCCGCGACCCCTCCGCATCGACGAGCCTCTGCGATCACGCGCCTGGCCAGCCTAAGTGTGACGAAAGGGGCGAACGACGTCGGCGGTCCTTCCGCTGGGGCTTCTTCCGCTCCGACAACGAGGAGCACAGCCACTCGGACCGCGGTCTGGATCAACCCACCTACCAAAAAAAGGGAGTCGCCGACTGAGTAAACCCACGAGCTCCGTGTCTCACCCAGCTTGACTGGTTCCGGGGCCCGTTCGAGACGAGTGAGCAGCGCCATCTCCGGGTTGGTCATCGGGGCGATCTCCTCACGGAGAGTCAGCCATTCACTGGAGCCGCGCGGTGGCCCTTCGCCGCCAAGGGCCCCCGACTCGCGCCACGCTCTTGGACACTGATACGCCCGGTGCTGCGCTCGTGACTGTCCGATTTCCTCGGTGACACTCTCTGCGGCACCCATACGGGCTACTCGAAATATGAACGTAGGAAGCTTCCGAGTTGAGCGGGTCGCGTGCCTTTCGGAACGTCCACGAGGGCCACCTTGGCATCGCGGCGGGTAAGTGCACCCTGAAGGATTTCGGTAGATCGGGTCTCGAGATCGCGAAGACGCGGTATGGGCACAGCGAAGCCCGTGCTGTACGCCGCCATCGATAGCGCCGGCAGCGGTTCGAGCTCATGCAGTAGAACACTGGAGGCCAGCTCGGCCAGCTGTGAATAGCTGATGTCGCGGAGGCGAACCTGGCCGCCCTGTGATTTCCGCAGGAAGACAGCGTGTGTGAGCAGGCCTTCTTCAGCAACCGCGTGACTACCGAAGGCGTCGGCGGCGGCGATTCGCCGACGAACCGTTTCAGGTCCTCGCAACTTGAGCGAGAGATTCCAATGCGCACGGTCTAGCGACGGCCGCTCTGCAAGGAATCTCTCCGCCAATGATGCATCTCCGGCCAGGTTATATGCGTAGACCTGGACGTGTTTCGGAGACCGGTAGACTAGACCAGACTCATCGACTAGCGCAAGGTCGTCAGCCAAGTACTGCCATCCACCCGAGCGCAGCAACTGCAGCATGGAAGACGTTTTCCCGACCCCTCCCCAGGCGACGATTAACGCAGTTGCAAGACCGTTCGTGGCAGCACTGGCATGAACCCAGGTCTGTCCGTGACGAAGTTGCTCGACCTGGGTCCACGGATCGAACACTCGGTAGAAGAACGTCTTTGCGAGGCGGCCAGGACCATCTAGGAACGATGGGTCTGGAATGCGGACCAACGAAGCAAATGGTTCCCTTGACCAAATTCCCAAAGAGCTCTGTATGCGTATTTGCGTGACTTCGTTGACTCGCTCGACAGAGTAGCGATACCTATTGTGAGACGCTGACAAGTGGTCGTGCCCCACCGTTACCATGCCGGCCGAAGCGGCGTCTTCGGGCGGCCGATTCGGAGGACCGAACGTGAACTTCAAGTGCGGCGCCTGCATGTCTTTGGGCTCCCGAAGAGATCCCAACTCGGTCTGGATATGATCCAGCGTCGGATCTTCGCCTTCGACTTCAATAACAAGTCGACCCATCTGATGACGCCGCGGAGAGGAGGCAAAGTTCACCGCGGTGAGCCTCTGGCCACTTCGGCATATTCAGCTGTCACGTGGCCCTCTCTGCTCAGGTAGGCGTAATGATCCGGCTCGATGCTCGGAGTATATCGGCCGCAAACGGTGTTCTACGGCTCTCGAGGGGTGGGGTTTTGGCTCACCGGAAAAGGGCAGCCAGACCCGTAGACGGCAAGCTGCTCTGACTTAGAGGTTGTGAATCATTGGCGCGAGGGGATTCCCAGCGGGGTCGGTCGCAGCTACGATTCCCCGAATGGACGACACGCTCTTCACGCTCCCACCGACTGAACGACCAGAGTCCGAGGAGCTCGCTCCGGGCACGCCTCGCCTGCAGCGCCCGAACCGGGGCCAGCTCGAGCTCCGCTCGGTCGATCTCGACGGTCTCCTGCCGGCCGATCACCGGGCCCGGCTCGTCTGGGCCTTCGTCGAGGGGCTTGACCTCGCGCCGCTCTACGATCGGATCAAGGCGGTCGAGGGCCACCCCGGGCGACCGCCGATCGACCGGCGATCCTGACCGCCCTCTGGCTGTACGCGACGCTCGAGGGCGTCGGCAGCGCCCGGGCGCTCGATTGGTTGTGCGCCGAGCACGACGCCTACCGCTGGATCTGTGGCGGGGTCGGGGTGAACTACCACACCCTCGCCGCCTTCCGGGTCGACGAGGCCGACGTCCTCGACCGGCTCCTCACCGCCAGCGTTGCCGCGCTCCTGGCCGACGGACTGGTGACGATGGCCACCGTCGCCCAGGACGGCGTCCGGGTCCGGGCGGGGGCGGGGGGCCGCGTCGTACCGGCGCCGCCCGACCCTCGCGCGCTTCCTCGCCGAGGCCGAGGCCCAGGTCGCGACCCTGAAGGCCGAGCTCGAGGACGATCCCGCGGCGTGCCGGGAAGCCGGTCACCGACGCCCGCGCCTCGACGACCGATCCCGAGGCCACGGTGATGAAGATGGCCGATGGCGGCTACCGGCCGGCCTACAACGTCCAGCTCGCCGCCGACACCCGGAGCCAACTCATCGTCGGGCTCGACGTGACCGCGGCCGGCAACGACCAGGGTCAGCTCACACCGATGGTCCGCCAGCTCCAAGGACGCTACGGTCGCGCCCCGGACGCCCTCCTCGCCGACGCGGGCTTTCAGAAGATCGCCGAGATCGACGAGCTGTCCGCAGTAGCGTGCGGCACGACCCTCTATCTGCCGCCCCGTATCCCTGCAGACCCGACCCGCGACCCGTATCGACCGCTCCCCGACGACTCGCCGGCGGTCGCCGCCTGGCGCGTCCGGATGGGCACCGCCGAGGCCAAGGAGCTCTACAGGACCGGGCCGCGACAGCCGAGTCTGTGAACGCGATCGCCCGCAACCGAGAGGCCTTCAGCGCTTCGGGTCAGAGGCCGCGAGAAGGTCAGAGCGATCAGCCTCTGGTTCGCTCTCGCCCACAACCTGATGCGAACCGTGGCCCTCCGGGAGGCCGCAGCAGCGACCTGAACCCCGGCACCGACGATCTGGGATGTCGGTCGATCCAGGCGTTCGACGGCCAGTCCGGTCAACGGCCCAGCCGGGCCTGGACGCCTGCACCGAGAACCGATCGAGGTCCGGCCCACGATGTCCGCTCCAGCGGTTCCAACCGCCCGGAAAAATGGATTCGTTCTCAGCCTCTTAGCTAATGTTTCGTCGCCGGGCTGCTACAACGCCAAGATCGCGCAGTGTGCAGACGCGGCCTTCCTGCTTGATCATTCGGCGCGCCGCCTATGTCGCGGCGATGGAGATGGCCATCGTGAGCCTTCTTGTCGAGGAGTCGCGGGTTCGCCTTGA
>DATCPH010000312.1:0-2217 GCA_036570185.1 Candidatus Limnocylindrales bacterium
CTGTTTTCGACGAAGCGTACCGACCGGGAGGCTCTGTCACTCAAGTGACCGGGAGGCTCTGTCACTTCCGAACCGCATTCTTAGCAAGCCCCGTCCGGGCCTCGTGACGCCCGATCGGCATGGTTCCGAGGGCCATCGTCCACGGCGAACCGGTCGGTCTGATCAATGGGAGTGATGATCTGACCGGCTGGCCGCTCAAACGCGCCCCCGCCGATCCTGGCAATCCAAGCCGAGTTGCCCGCTACGAATGGGGCTGATACGAGGATGCCCGGACTCCGGAGAACTAGTCGACGACGGTGTGGCTCTGCTCCCGGAGGAACTGGGCGACGTAGTACATCGACAGGCCGGCCTTGCCCGTTGAGCCGCTGCCCTTCCAGCCACCGAATGCCTGGACCCCGGGCCAGGCACCCGTCGTCGCGCCCGCCCGCCGGTTGACGTACAGCACGCCGGCCTCGACCCCGTCGAGGAACTTCTCGACCTCGGCCGGATCTTCGCTGTAGACACCGGCCGTCAGTCCGTACTGGGAGTCGTTGGCAAGCGTCAGCGCCTCGTCGAGCGAGTCGACGGCGTGAACCGCGGTAAACGGCGCGAACAGCTCGTCGCGGAACAGCCGGTGATTGGCCGGGAGGCCGCCGACGACGGTCGGTTCGACGTAGAAGCCACGCGCGAACGCTCCATCGCCAAGGTGCTCGCCGCCGGTGAACACGCGGCCATCCCGGCGGGCCTCGGCCGTCGCCTGCTGGTGGCGATCGACCGCCTTCTGGTCGATGACCGGACCCATCCAGTTCTGCCTCGGGATCGGGTCACCGATCGTGATCTTTTCGGTTTTCTCGACCAGCAGCCTGACGAGCTCGTCGTGGACGGGCTTCTCGACATAGACGCGGGAGTTCGCGGAGCACTTCTGGCCGCCGAAGCCAAACGCGCTGCGCATGATCCCCTCGGCCGCTTCCTCGAGATCGGCCTTACGCGAGACGATCGCTGGGTTCTTGCCGCCCATCTCGACGATGCACGGTCGCGGCCAGCGCGTCGAGAACGACTTGAACAACGGGAACCCGACCGCAAACGAGCCGGTGAAGACGATCCCGTCGATGCCCTGATTGGTCTGGAGCGCCTGGCCAACGGTGTCGCCCGGACCCATGACGAGGTTGACCGCGCCGTCCGGGACACCCGCGTCCTTGAAGGCGGTGATCAGGTTGACCCCCGACAGCGGCGAGGCGGTCGACGGCTTGAAGACCACCGTGTTGCCGGCCATGAGCGCGGCCGCCACCGGCCCGACGGCAAGTGCCATCGGGAAGTTGAACGGGCTGATCACCGCGAAGACGCCGTGGGGCCGCAGGATCGTCCGGGTATGGACCGCGAGATCCCCGAGGTTGTCCATCGGGTGGTCGTAGCCGTTGTTGTCTTCCATCGTCTTCGAGTAGTAGCGGATAAGGTCGGCCGCCTCTTCGACCTCCCCCAGGGCCTCGAGACGGGTCTTGCCGACCTCGAAGGCCATGTCGGCGCCGTACTTCATCTGGTGCTGGGAGATCAGCTCCGCGGCACGTCGCAGGATATGAAGACGTTCGCGCCACGGTGTGCTCCGCCAACCCGGATACGCTGCACGGGCCGCGGCTATAGCAGCCTCGACATCAGAGGCGTCGCCCTTCGCAAAGGTCCCCAGGACGACGTCGCGATCGATCGGTGAGCGCGCCTCAAACGTGCCGGCGGAGCCATCCACCCAGCGACCGCCGATCAGGTTCTGGTGGTGCCCGCCGAGCCCGGCGCGAGACTTCTCGACACCGGCCTCGTAGAGCCCATGAAGTTCCTCGTTGTCGGCGCGCAGCGTCGCGTACGTGATCTTGATTCGCGGCCTCACGTCGGTGGTCATGACCGGCTCCCGTTGATCGTGGGCAGGGCATCCGCGACGGCCCGATGGTGGTCGGGTGACCGTGCACGGGGTGCGGTTGGATTGCGACCTAGTCTACGTCCAGCGCGTCGACGACCTCGGCCAGGGAGGCGGCCACCGCGTCGGGTCGGCGGCCCCCGCGCCGCCGGGCGGACGATCGGTCGAGCGCGTCGATGCCCTGCTTGCCGGAGAGCACGAAGATCCCGCGCAGGCCGACCCGCCGGGCGGCGAAGACGTCCGCGTCCAGGTCGTCGCCGACCATGGCGACGTCGTGGGGCCTGAGCCGGGCGCCACCTTGCGGCGGAGTGCCAACCCGTGGCGGAGCACCAGCC
>DATCPH010000313.1:0-1715 GCA_036570185.1 Candidatus Limnocylindrales bacterium
GCCCAAGCTCGCCACCGCTCGCGGAAGAACGCCTCGCGGGCCGCGAACCCCTCCTTGATCGTGCCCTCGAGACCCGCCGGCGTGTAGCGGAGCCGATACAGGTACTTGCTCATGGCTAGTTACCCTTCCTGGGCGTGGGCCTGGTGCGACGGGCGGGGCTCGCCAGTGGCTCGACGCGACCTCAAGGGCGCCCGGACAGATGGCCGCGCGTCGGTGCCTCCCGTCACGCCTCGGTATGCGCCGGGGAGCCCCCCGCGTCAGGGGGTCATCGACGCTATGAGCAGATCGTGCCTCAAGAGCTGCGGTCCCGGCGGGTGTGGGGACCTGGCTCGATAAGAAGAGGCCTGCCATCGGGCGGGCTGTCGGAGCGTAACTTCGACCGGGATCAAGTAGGATCGGCTTCGGGCCAAGATGTTGACTCCCCAAGCCATCTCCCGCCACTCTCCGGCCGTCTTCATCTGCGCGTTGGCGGTCACGCTTGCCGGCTGCTCCATCTTCTCAAGCGCGACGCCCACGCCGGTTCCAAGTGCCGCGGCGAGCGCGGTTTCGGCCGCCAGCGAGAGCCCGCCGCCATCGCCCACACCGGCTCCCACGCCCACGCCAACTCCGACGCCCACGCCGGCTCCGACTCCGACCCCGGTACCGGCGATCGCGCTATGCACCTCCGCCCATCTGGCGGCTCGGATCACCGCCTGGGACGCCGGCGCCGGCCATCGAACCGCCCATGTCGAGCTGACCAACGCGGGCGCTTCAGCCTGCCGACTCCGGGCCCTTGACCGCCCCCAGCTCGTCGATGGCCACGGGTCGGTCCTCATCGACGGCGCCGCCCCGGCGACGTCCGCGTTGCTCACGGTTGGCCCGGGCGCCGTCGTCAAGACCCTCGTCGACGACTCGAACTACTGCGGACCGGCTCCGCTGGCGCCGGTGACGGTCGCCTTCGTGCTGCCCGGCGGCACGGCCCGATTCGTCGCGACCCCCCTCTCGCCGACGGACTTGAGTGGGGTCCCGCCGTGCCTCGGTGCGCCCGGCTCGGCCGGCAACATCGCGATGCAACCCTGGGCGCCCTGACGCGACAACCGCGAGCGGCGACGCAGCCGAGATTGGAAACCCGCAAAACGCGCGTTGGCTCAGCGCACGCAGCACTGATCCGGCGCGCGTGTCCTCCTTAGGGCACCAGCCCGGACGGCGAATGAAACGGCGCCCCCAGACTTCTGGGGGCGCCGGCTCTCCGGTGGAAGCTATCTCGTGTGGCTGACCTCGCGGGAGCCTACATCACCCTGTAGAGCCGTGGCGCTGCACGGGCGTGATGACCGAGCCTGAAGGGTTCAACAATTCGAATCACGCTGCCCAGCGATACTCGTGGATCAGACCGCCGAGCACGTCCCGTCGTTCGACCGGCGTTCGGGTCGTCCTCCGGACCGGCGGTGTTCGGTTACCGGCGGGCACGGCCAAGTTCAGTCCCCGATGGGGTCTGTCCTCGACGTAATGAGCGCGCTTGGAGGACTCGCTCGAGGTGCCGTCGGCTCTAGATCAGGACATGGTCGAGGCACTCTCGGCGCACGGTCCTCACGAACCGCTCCGCAAATGCATTCGCCCGAGGTGCGCGGATCGGCGTTCGGATGACGCGGACGCCCTCGGCGCGGAGCACCGCATCGAATGGCCCCGAGAACTTGGCGTCCCGGTCGCGAAGGAGGAACCGAACACCCGAAAGCCGC
>DATCPH010000314.1:0-2291 GCA_036570185.1 Candidatus Limnocylindrales bacterium
ACGCCTCGATGGCTCTGGCTACCACCGCGGAGACCCCGCCGCTTTGCTGCCGCTGCCGGCCCGGGTCCTGGCCGCGGCCGACGCATACCACGCGATGACGGAGCCTCGGCCGTACCGCCAGCCCCTCACGCCGACGGAAGCGGCTCTCGAGCTATCGGCCGACGTCGAGGCCGGCCGACTCGATCGAGGCGCAGCCGAGGCGGTCCTGGCGGCAGCCGGTCAGCGCGCCGACCTGCCGCGAGCACGCTGGCCGGCCGGGCTATCCGACCGCGAAGTCGACGTGCTCCGTCTGGCGGTCCGAGGGTTCAGCAATCGGAAGATTGCCGCCGAGCTGTTCATCTCCGAGGAGACGGTCCGGACTCACGTCCGGCACATCTACGAGAAGGTCGACTGCTCGAGCCGAGCAGCCCTCGCCCTCTTTGCGATGGAGCATGACTTGCTCCGCCCCTGATTCCCGACAAATCCCCCGTTCGGGGGATGGCTCGACTGCCTTCCGACCGTAGCCTCGACCCGTTTCGACCAGCACCTCGCTTAAGGAGGCACGAGATGGGTACCGCCAAAGAGGCAGCCGACCGGCACCTCGCCGCGTTCAACGCCAAGAACGCCGACGCGTTCGTCGGCAACGAGAGCCCCGACATCGAGTTCGATGTGCCGGGAGCGATCACGCTGCGGGGCCGCGATCAGGTCAGGGCCTACATCGAGATCTTCTGGCGGGCGTTTCCCGACGGCCAGGTCACCCCGCGCCAGCAGGTCGTGACCGACGACACAGCCGTCACCGAGAGCGACTTCAGCGGCACCCAGACCGGGACCCTCAGCACGCCCACGGGCGACATCCCGGCCACCGGCCGGCAGGTCAGTCTGCGCCAGGTGGCCGTCCAGCGGGTCAGGGACGGACTCATCGTCTCCGAGCACCTGTACTTCGACCAGCTCGACTTCATGACCCAGCTCGGCCAGCTGCCGACGCTCGCGAGTCGCTGACCAACCTGGCGCGGGTCCGTAGGACGCCACCATCGGGCGGCTCTTCGAAGCCGCCCCAGGTGGCACCCTGACTCGCCTTGGTGGCCGTGGGCGGTGCATTGCGCCCCGCACGATGGCCGGATCGTGCGCCGAGCCTTACTGCCGCTTGGACCCCTCGGCGACCTGCAGCCGAGTTGGCGGTCGCGGTAGATTCGGGACGCCCGTGTCTGCCCCTGATTTCCTAGAGCCTTCGGCGCAGGGGCGACGCTGCTTACGGCGGAATACGGTCCGAATCCTTCCTCGCCGACGACGATCGCACTGAGGGTTGACTACATGGTTCCGAACGACGCACGTCGGCACGCACGCGAGGTCGCCGGGCTGGCCGATGAACTTTCTGTCCGCCTGCGGGTGCTCGAGGAATCGGGCGCGACGCTGCAGGTACACGTAGACGCGCGCCCGATCGGACCTGGAGGAGGCGGCCTCGCCTCGCTCGCGAGTACAGGCATCGAGGTCCCCGCAGACGCGGACATCGAGGCCCTCGAGTTCATCGTGATGATGGAGGCCGCGAAGTCAGCGCAGGACGACCTCAAAGCGATCCTCGCGGCCGTCAAATCGATCAACGTGGCCAAGAACCGCCTTAGTAGCGAGCTCGAGAAGGCCCGCGCCCGAGGCTCGTCGACTAGCGGCAAGAACAGTCCGCGACGCGGGAGTGCGGATCTGGACGCTCTCCTTCAGGTCTTGCTCACCGCCTACGGCATAGGCGTCGAACAAGAGGGCGAGCGTCTGATCAATGACCTCGACTCGATGAGCGAACTGGGTGAAATTGAGAGCCTCCGCCTTCAGATGGCGATGGACCGCATGAGCAAGATGATGAGCACGCTCTCTAACCTTCTGAAGAAGATCGCCGACGCCAATCAGCAAATCGTTCAGAACCTCAAATAGCGCGCTTCTGCGCGACCGGCACGATGACCTGATCGTGCGCTCAGCCACGGCGACGCGTTCGGTTCACGACCTCAGCAATCCCGGTCTCGATCCTCATCGTCTCCCCTGCGTACACTCGCGTCGTCGGTCGCAGGAGAGCCGGTAGTAACGCCAGGGCAGTCTCCGGGCTGTCTGCTTCCGCACCGATGAAGGCGCCGTGATCGCCGCTCCGGCAGTAGCTAAAGAACTCGTGTCCCCTCATTTTGGTCGGTGCGTCGGGCGCTCTCCAGGCCTCGGAAATCTCCTGACACTGTTCGGGCCGGTGCACGTGGTGCAGCAGGTACTCCGCCATCTCACCCTCGTTGGCCTGCTCCTGAAGTGGCTTCAGCGCGCTCTTGGCGTCGCGCCGACGC
>DATCPH010000315.1:0-34954 GCA_036570185.1 Candidatus Limnocylindrales bacterium
ATCCCGCAACGCCCTGATCGAGCCGATGGTCTTGCCGCCCGCCTCGATCCGGACCCTGTAAGCATCCCGTCCGTTGCCCCGGCCGCCGCGACCCTGCCCCGGCTGGTGAACGCGACTCCAGCGCGCCGGCGTCTCATCGGGCGTCCGCTGCAACACGTGGTACAGCCCCGGGATCTTGGCCGGTTGATCCGAGCCCGTATCGGCCGAAACTCGCTCGCGAGCTTCGTCCGGACCGAGGGCGATCCAGATCCGCTCCATGCTGGTCTCCTGCCGCAGGATCGCCGCGACCTTCGGCAGGACTGCGGGCGTCGACTCGCGAGTCGCGAGCTCCCGGCTGACCTGGAACAGCGCTCGCGCCTCCCGCTCCCTTGCTGTTGCGACCTCCGTCCGCGATCGCTGGATCGCCACGAGCTGGCCCACGACGATCCCGATGAAGAGCAGGAGAACGAGATTCAGCCATTCGCCCGGATCGGCGACCGCGAACGTGTACAGCGGGAGGATGAAGAGGAAGTCGTAGAGCAGGAACGACGCGACAGCCGCGACGATCGCCCCCCACGTTCCGGCAACGAACGCGGTTGCCACGACGGCGGCGAGGTACACCGCGGATGCGTTCGGCACGCCGACGAACTCCTGAAGGACCGCGACCGCAAGCGTGGCCATCGCGAGGGAGGGAAGCGCGACGGCCAGAAGCCTGGCGACGTCTCGAGGGTTGGTTCGGCGCATTGCAGGATCGTAGGTCCTCCCGCCGCCGCGATCCCGACAGGACGAGCTTCGCGACGAAACCCGCACCGAGCCAGGCGCTCGCTTGCATGCCGGGCAACGATGCCGTGCGACCATCTGGCGATGAAGTCGACAGACGTGGTCGTCATCGGTGGTGGGTGCATCGGGCTGGCAGCGTCGATTGCGCTGGCTTCGCGGGGGGCGAAGGTCGTCCTCATCGAGCGCGGGTTGCCAGGTGCCGCCAACTCAACGCTCACCGGCGGAGGCATCCGCCAGCAGTTCGGTACCGAGCTCAACGTACGGCTCTCTCAGCTGAGTGCTGAGACGTGGGATGGTTTCGAGGAACGTTTCGGGGTCGACCCGCGCTTCCGTCGTATCGGCTACCTGTTCCTGGCCCAGACCGAGGAGACTGCAGCAACGCTTGCCACGAACGTTCGGCTCCAGAACAGCCTCGGCGTCGACAGCGAGTTCCTCGATCAGGAGGAGATCCCACGTCGCTGGCCATCTCTGATCGACCGCGGGTTTCGCGGGGCTGGGTTTCGGGCGTTGGACGGATGGGCGAACCAGCATCGGATCATCGACGGCCTCGTTCGCGGCGCCAACGCAGCCGGCGTCAACCTGATGGTCGGGACGGAGGCACTCACCCTCGAGATGGCAGGCGGCCGGATTACGGGCGTTTCGACAACGGCCGGGCGGATCCGGGCTGATGCCGCTCTTCTCGCAACCGGACCATGGGTTTCCCAGCTGATCGACCCGTTGGATCTCTCCGTGCCAGTCACCGCGCACCGACACCAGTTGTTGATCGTCGAGCCTGCGGAGCACTACCCGGAAGGTCTGCCGTGGCTGATCGGCGTGGACGGTGAGGTCCACACGCGGAGCGACACTGATGGTCGTGCGCTCGTCGGCGGCTTCCTCGGCGAGGATCGGCCGGTCGATCCCGAACGCTACAGCACGCGCGCTGACGACAGCTGGGCGCGCGCTGTCCTGGCAGCGGCCGAGCGCCTCTTCGGGGTGGTCGGGCCCGCCGCCCAGGTTCGACACGGTTGGGCCGGACTGTATCCGTCGACGCCGGATCGCCACCCGATCATCGACACGCTCGCCGATGGCCTCTATGTCGCCCTTGGGTTCTCCGGCACGGGCCTGATGCACGCTCCGGCCGCCGGACAATTGGCGATGGAGCTGATCGTTGACGGCGACATACGATCCGTCGACTCGGGGTTGCTCTCCGCGGCACGGTTCGGTGCCAAGAGCGGGCTGACAGAGGCAACGGGTTTCTGAGGGCCAATGGCCGACCGCGAGCCGATCCGTCGAATAGATGACGTGGGACGAGGGCCGAGCCCCTGGCGCCAGAGCGCTCGTTCCATCGAGCGCAAGCTGAACCCTCGGCCCCTGATCATGGCGTGTGCTCCTGGAAAGGGAACCCTTCGATGCTGGCCCACCTCCCGACACCCCTGGAACGCGCCGATCACCTCGGGCGAGCGATTGGCCTGGCCCCGGGCCGCCTATGGGTGAAGCGAGACGACTGCACCGGTCTCGCCACCGGCGGCAACAAGGCACGCAAGCTCGAGCTCCTCGTCGCCGATGCCCTGGCGACGCGCTGCGACGTCCTCGTGACTGCCGGCGGACTGCAGAGCAATCACGCTCGCACGACTGCTGCGGCGGCGGCCCGTGTCGGCCTCGGCTGCGTCCTCGTGTTCAACGCCGACCCACCGGCGAGGACCGAGGGCAACCAGCTCCTTGACGCGATTCTTGGCGCGGAGCGACGTTACGTCGGCCCGCTGACGATGGACGACCTGAACGGCGTCGTAAGCCGAGTCGCCGAGGAGCTGCGGGCAGACGGCCGGAAGCCGTACGAGATTCCCGTGGGCGGATCGTCCCCGCTCGGTGCGAGCGCCTATGTCGGCGCTGCGGACGAGATCGTCGCCGCTCTCGGCCACGACGACCTGCTGGTGGTCACCGCCACCGGCTCGGGCGGCACGCACGCCGGCCTCGCCGCTCGCCTGTCTCACGAGAAGGTCGTCGGCGTGGACGTCGGAGCCCTTTCGGATGCCGCACCTGTGGTTCGGCAGTTGACGATCGACGTTGCGGCTCTCGCCGGCCTGCCGGCGCCCTCGGGTGAGCTGAGGCTCCTGCACGATCAGGTCGGCGGGGGGTACGGCGCCCCGACGACGGCCTGTCGGGAGGCCATCCAGCTGGCTGCGCGGACGGAGGGCCTGTTGCTCGATCCGGTTTACTCGGGCAAGGCGCTGGCAGGGCTCATGAGCCTGGCGACCGAGGGGCTTGAAGCGAAGGCGCTCGTATTCCTGGCGACCGGCGGGGTACCTGCCCTCTTTACCTCGCGCTATGAGCAATGGCTCGTCGAAGGCGACCCCGAATAGGCCGGGACGCCAGGCCCCGACGCGAGCTCCTCACCAAGCGGGGTCAAGATCTTCACCGGGGTCGTTGGTGAGACGTCAATCTCGTGTTACGGCCGTCAGGTTCATGGTGACCAGCACGCCAGGTTTCGGGAGCTCGCTCACGCCGATGACCGTCCGGGCGGGAAGGTGGTCGCCCATCTTTTCCGTGTACGCGGCATTCATCGCTTCGAAGTCGCGCATTTCCTTCAGAAACACATTGACGTGGACCACGTGTCGCAGGTCGGAGCCAACGGCTTCGAGCATGACCGCGAAGCTGCCGAGGATCTGTCGAACCTGCGCCTGCACGTCCACGCCGACAAGCTCACCCGTGGCCGGATCGACGCCTGCGGTGCCGCCGATCGTGATGAAATTGTCGACCTTGGCGATGTGGCGGTACGGTCCGATCGGACGCGGCGTGTTGGGCGGCGTGCTGGTTTCGACGGTGGGCACAAGCTCCCCTCTCGGTACGCTGAAGGGCCGTTGCCGGCGATGGAGCGGACGTCGCCTGGACAAGGGCACTACGAATCCTGGGGCTTCTCCTGGACGGACCAATCGTTGCCGTCGGGGTCCTTGAAGAAGAAGAAGGTGTTCCAGGGCCCGCCATGTCCGTCGGCCCACTCGCCGTCTTCGATGTGTCGTACGGGCGTGACATCGACCCCGCGTCCCACGAGCTCGTTTCGGGCCGCTTCGATGTCAGCGACGACCAGTTGCAGACCCGCATTGAGCCCGGTGCCGATCGTGACCGAGCACGCCGACCCGTGTGGCGTCAGCTGGACGACGCGGAACTTCTCACTCACCTGGTTGTCGACGTCGACGTTGAAGCCGAGTTGCTCGCTGTAGAAGCGTTTCGACCGGTCGATGTCGGACGCCGGGATCACCACGACCTCGAGCTTCCAATCCATAACTGCGTCTCCTCGTTGGCTGGCCTGCATGCGACGCTCCGACATGGTGCCTCGGACCAGCGTGTTTCCTACGGGGCGAACGTTGCGTGCCAGAGGCTTGGATAGTTTGGGGCGGTGCCGCCGCTTCGCGTTCCGTCCGCCGAGACCAGCCAGACGCCCCCGAGGCCGTCCGGGAGGAGCGCGAGAAGGAGCGGGTCCGCGGTTTCGAGGTCGCTCAACCCACTTCCGGCACTCGCCGCCGGCGGCCCGGCGCTCGCCGCCGGCGGCCCGGCACTCGCCGTCGGCCCTCCCCCGGACGCCGGCGCCAGTGGCAGGACCACCGATGCGGGAGCCTTCGCCGCCGCGATCCGGATCACGGTAAGACTTCCGTTCGCCGCAAAAGCGCTGAAGACGTTCCCCCCTCGATCGCAGGCGAGGGGTGCGGCCGGACCCGGCTTGACGCCGATCTCTCCGATCGGCTTGGCGGCTGTTGCGGGCAGCCTCACGGCGCCGGCCTCATCGAGTGCCGCGATGCCTGACGGCGTGGCACAGACCGCGACCACGCCCAGAATCTTGGTGGGCTTCTCGCCGTGCGGGACGACGACCGCGGCGGGTGCAGGCGTGAGCGATTCCCTCCGCTGCCCGCTGACGCCGACGGAGCCGTCGGCCATGACCGCGATCGTCGAAGCTTCCGTCGTCTCGATCGGTAACTCGCTGGAGCCGACCGTCGAGGTGCCGGGGTCGAAGCGGTAGAGGCGATAGTCGCCGGTCCGCGCAAACAGCAGTTGATGGTTCGTCGAGTCCCACGCGTCGGCCACGGCCTGACCGGCCGCCGGGAACCGGACGGACGGGACGACATCGTAGGGAGCTGGGGGCAGCACCCAGCGATGGGTCGTGCCATGGGCCTCGTCGATGCGCAGGATTTGTTGCAGGTACACCATCCACACTTGACCGGCCCCGTCATCGGCAGCGTCGGCGGACGCAAAGACGTCGGCGAAGGTGCCCTTCACGCGGATGGTGGAAAGGGCGCCGTCTGCGAGGGACAGGCGGTTCAGGATGAGGTCCGTTCCAGCGTACGGCCGAGTCACGATCCAGCCGGTGCCCTCGGAAACCGCCGCGTACCGTTGACCGAAGACCAGGCCGATCCCGCCCTTCCAGATCCCGGCCGCAGTCGTCGATTGCCCCGGCGACGGGGCCGTCAAGACGCTCGAGCCGGTTGGATTCAGAGAGGACGGCGCGCTGGTTTGCGAGTCCGCCGAAGGGGGTGGGTTCGGCTTCCCGAGGCAGCCAGCGACCAGAAGCGAAACGAGCACCACCCCCAGCCGTGGAGGAAAGCCCCGGGCCGCGCTGTCGTCCCGCACGTCACGGAGTCTCTCACCTCCTCGGCCCGGTCATCCCCCAAAAGTGGTCATCGCCGGAAAGTGGTATCGGGCTGCAGAGGCGAGAGGCACGCCCGACGCCTGTCTAGCTGAACAAGCCGGCGTACGCGTTGATCGCCGGCTGGCCGCCGAGATGGGCGTAGAGGACCGTGGACGTCTCAGGGATCTCGCGATGACGCACCAGGTCGATGAGGCCGGCCATCGACTTTCCCTCGTACACCGGGTCCGTGATCATGCCCTCGAGGCGGGCGACGAGGCGCATGGCATCGAGCGTCGCCGCGTCCGGAATCCCGTAGGTGCCGGCGTGATAGCGGTCGTCGAGGACGATCTCGTCGTCACGCAAGTCGCGCTCGAGACCGATCGCCTCTGCCGTGAACTCCGCGATCCGGGCGACCTGAGTACGGAGCTCATCGGGCTTGGCGGAGCCGTCGATCCCGATGACCCGCCGCTCGCGCGGCCGATCGGCGAAGCCGGCGATCATGCCAGCCTGAGTGGAGCCCGTGACCGAGCACACGATGACGGTGTCGAAGAACACGCCGAGCTCGCGCCGCCGAGGGGATGGTCGGACACACCGGCCGGGATGGCGTACGGCGTCCCGCCCGCGGCCCTGATTTCGGCGAGCGTTGCCTCCCAACTGTCCTTGAAGCCGATCCCGAAGCCGGCCTTCACCAGCCGGACGTCGGCGCCCATGAGGCGGCTCACGAGGATGTTTCCGACCCGGTCATAGGTGACGTCGGGCCAATCGACCCAGCTCTCCTGGACGAGCACGCACTTCAGGCCGGCCACTGCCCCTGCCGCGGCGACCTGGCGGGTGTGATTCGACTGCACACCGCCGATCGAGACCAGGGTGTCGCAGCCCTGCGCCAGCGCGTCGGCGACCAGGTACTCCAGTTTCCGCGTCTTGTTGCCGCCGAACGCGAGGCCCGAGTTCACGTCCTCTCGCTTGGCCCAGACCGCCGCCCCGCCGAGGTGCTTTGTGAGCCGGTCGAGCCGATGGACGGGCGACGGGCCAAAGGTCAGCGGGTAGCGAGCGAAGGATTCGAGCGACACGACGGCCTCCGAACGATCCTGGACGCGTGTCGATCGTAGCCTGCCCGTCGGGCCAGGTCTACTTCCGAACAGGTCGATGACGGAAGTTGAAACCGCGTGGGTATTCGTATTGAGAACGGCTGGTTTTGTCAAAAGGAAACTGTCTCCAAGCGTTGCCGGGCACGCAGGGATCGGCACGTGCAGGTAGGCTCAGCGAATGCAGGCGTTGATCCTCACCAACGAATATCCGCCCAACGTCTACGGTGGAGCGGGCGTCCACGTCGAGTACCTCGTCCGCGAACTCGCCCGCCTCATTGACGTCGACGTGCGGACCTTCGGCGATCAGCAGGACGTCAGCGACCGGCTGCAGGTTCGCGGCTTTCCGATCGCTCACGACCTCGACCGTTCTCCCCAGCAGCTCCGCCCCATGATGGCGGCGCTCAGCCGCGACCTGTCGTTCGTGGCGGAACCGGTGACCGCCGATCTGGTCCACTGCCACACCTGGTACACGCACCTGGGCGGAATCCTGGCCAAGATCGCCTACGGGATTCCGCTCGTCGTCACAACCCACTCGCTGGAGCCGCTTCGGCCATGGAAGCGGGAACAGCTCGGCGGCGGGTACGACGTTTCCGCATGGGTCGAGCGCACCGCGATCGAAATGGCTGACGCGATCATCGCGGTATCGCGCGAGACGCGGGCCGACGTCCTCCGCCTCTTCGAGGTCGCCGAAAGCCGGGTGCACGTCATCCACAACGGGATCGACACCGAGGAGTACAGGCCGCAGGACGCCTCCGACGCGCTCGATCGGTACGGTATCGACCGATCAGTCCCGTATGTCCTGTTCGTCGGCCGGATCACGCATCAGAAGGGCATCGTCCATCTCGTGCGAGCGATCCGCTATCTCGATCCCGGAATCGGGGTCGTTCTGTGTGCCGGGGCGCCGGATACGGAGGAGATCGCGGCCGAGATGGAGGCCGGCGTCTCCGCGGCTCGAGCCGAACGCAAGAATGTGGTCTGGATCCCGGAGATGGTCTCCAAGCCCATCGTGCGCCAGCTCTACAGCCACGCGGCCGTCTTCTGCTGCCCGTCCGTGTACGAGCCATTCGGGATCATCAACCTCGAGGCGATGGCCTGTGAAACGCCGGTCGTCGCAAGCGCTGTGGGTGGGATCCCGGAGGTGGTCGTGCCAGGCGAGACGGGCCTCCTCGTCCCGTTCGAGCCGGCAGCATCAGGATCGTTCGAACCCAGCGACCCCGACCGATTCGCGCGCGACCTGGCGGTGGCGATCAACGAGCTGATGGCAGATCCAGATCGGTGCGAGGCCATGGGCCGTGCCGGCCGGCAGCGGGCCGTCGAGCACTTCGGCTGGCCTGCGATCGCCCGGCAGACCGTGGATCTCTACCGGAGCATCACGGATCCGGCAAAGGGCTGAGGTCCATGGTCAGCCGCGCCGGTCCAGCCTCGAAAGGCGACCAGAATCGAAAGACCCGAGCCCTTGCGGGCTCGGGTCTTTGCGTGGGCGCTGAGTGGGACTACTGGATCCTGCGGCGCAGTCGCGGCGCGACTGTCAGGCCGATCAGGGCCGCGAGGGCGAGGATCGCGGCGAGCCACGGGAGCGAGCTGTCGCCGGAAGAGCTCGGGGACAGCGTGGACGTCGTCGGCGCAGCCACCGTCACGGTAACGGTCGCCGACGCGCTGTCGCGCGCGTCATGCTTGTCGTTGTTGCATTGAGCCTTGCTGCCGTCGTGGCAGGCGTTGACCCACACGGTGTTGGTGTGGGTGCCCACGGACCAGCCACCGGCGTTCACCCTGCACGTGAACTTCCACCACTCACCGAGCTTGAGCTTGTTGTCATTCTTTGAGCCCGGGTCTGACCCGTCGCTGCTCGAATGGAACGTAATGGGGCTGCACGAGACATCCGACAGGGTGACAATCTTGAAGGCACCATCGCCGTTCGCGACGGTCGTGTTCTTGACCGTGATCCAGTAGGTCACCCAGGTGGGATCGGCCACCGGAGCCTTGAGGGTCGTCGGAGAGGCGACCTTCGTCACCTCGATGCTGTACTGAGGCGCTGCCGCAAACGCACTCGACGCCAGCCCCAATGTCAGGACCCCGGCGCCCATTACTGAACCAACTCGTCGAAGCTTGACCCGCATGTTTCCCTCTCCTCGAATCATCGATCTGCGCACAAAAACTCGCGCAATCAGGCCGGGCACGAAACCGATCGACAGTATGTAGCCCCGCTGAGGCGTTTGTCTATATGTCCGCGGCACGATCCCATCTGGCAAAACGACACGGAGTACGCCGAGGGCAGGGCCGTGATTTCCGATCATCGGGCCACACCGACGGCTTTCGCAGCAAGCGGGCCCGGTCTGCTTCTGAATCAAGGGCCAAACACACGCAACGCCTTTGGCCCCTTCGGGCCCGCCGCGACGGCAACCGCCTGGAGCGACCCGTCGGCGTTCTGGGTGCCCTCGGCAACCACGACCATGCCGACGGAGACGTCAGACAGTGTCGGGGTGGCGACGCCGCGGACCCGATAGACGGTGCCGGCGCTGACATGAATCGTCAGGGTCGTGCCGTTGAGCCGCTTGATGGTGATCGTGTCGGCGGTCTTGGCAGTCACCTGTCCGGCGACCGACGGCAGGATGATGTGAACCGCCGTTGCGGCGATCGAGCCATCGGATGCCTGATTGCCTTCGACGACCACATTCGAGCCAACCTTGACGTCGGACTTCGAGCCGGTCTTGGTGGCGTCAAGCCGGTAGACGGTCGCGCCGTTGAGCGTGATGTTCCGCGACGTCCCGCCTCGTTCCTTCACGGTGAAGCCGGAATCGGTGACCGCGGTGACCGATCCGGCGACGCGCGGCAGGACGACATCGAGTTCAGTGATCGTGAAGGTGCCGTCGTTGTTGCGGGTCTCGTTGAAGCGCACGGTGTCGCCCACCTTGAGGTCGCCGAAACTGCTCTTCTGCCCGCCCTTCTGGATGGTGGCGGTACTCGGAACCGTGATCGTGCGCGTCCAGCCGTCGGCGGTCTTGAGCGAGACATTCGCGCCATCGATCGCGGTGATCGTGATCGGGCCGAAGCCCATCCGCCGCGCAAGAGGACCTTTTCGACCGAGAGCCGGACCGGGGCCGAGCCGTTGGCCGAAGCTTGGTCCGGCATTTGGCTGGGCGTTGGAGCCAGCGGTGGTCGAAGGTGCGGGTGACGCACCCAGGGTCACGGCAGCGCTCACCAGAAGGACCACCGCGGCCGCCGCCACCACGCCGATACGCAGGTACTCCGGACGGCGGACCTTTGCCCGGAGATCGACCGCCGGCGGGGTGTCATTCGGTCGCGATGGATCCGTCATCGTGAAACCTCACCTGATCGGTCGGGACTCGTGGGTTGCGCAATCGTTGGCAAGACTTTCTCAAGAATCACTGAAATACCCTGGACGTCAGCTCTCGAGGCCCGGCTCGCCGGGCAGGACGACCGTGAATGCGGCACCCTTTGAGGGCGAGGCCGGCTCCAATCTGAGGTCGCCGCCCATCGCCCTCGCGAGCTCCCGCGAGACATACAAACCGAGTCCGCTGCCTCCATCGGCGTCGCCCGCCCCGTCGGCATCGGCGGCGCTCTTCCCCAGGCCCCGTGCGAACCGTCCGAAGAGCTGGGCCCGCTCGGCGTCGGGGATGCCGGGCCCGCCGTCGGCAATCGTCAACTGAATGCTTCCGTCCGGCTCGTCGACCTGGATCGCCGCCTCGATCGGCGTTCGTCTGCCGTACTTCACGGCGTTGTCCAGGACTGCCCACAGGACCTGGTCGAGCTGATCGCTGTCTCCGATCGCCAGCCAGCCCTGGGCCCGGTCATCGACTGCGAAGTCGACATCCTCGATGCCAAGGGCCTCCCATGCGCGCCGGATTCGAGGTGCCAGGGACAGCACCTCTGCTCTGGGTCGAAGAGTCCCTGTCTCGAGTCGGGTGACGGTGAGCAGCTGCCGAACCATCCGACTGAGACGGTCGGCCTGCTCGGCGATGATCCCGAGGCGTCGGTCCGGGCGCTCCGCGGCAAGGCGTTCGGCGTACGCACTGATGCTCGTCAAGGGCGTCTGGAGGTTGTGGCTGACGCCCCGCAGGAAGTCATCCTTGGCGGCGTCGAGCTCGAGAAGCTGGGCGTTCTGGGCGGCGACCTGCTCGAAGAGCTGTGCGTTGCGAACCGCCACGCCGATCTCGGTTGCGAACAGCTCGAGGAGATGCTGGTCGGCACGCTCCCAGCCGTGCGTTGCCGGGAGATGCCCGACGATGACCCCCAGCCGATCCTCGCCGGCGCGGAGCTCGGCGCGAACCGGGAGAGCCTCGCCCGGAACGCGCTCCTCCTCGGGGATCGTGATCGGGTCGACCATCAGGATCCGGGCCTCGACCATTCCGAAGGCGGTTCTAGCGTCCTCACTCGCTCGCTCCAGGAGACGTTCGACGCCGTCCCGCGGCGACGCCTCGATGATCGCGGCCAGGATCTGGCCGAGCTCGCGATTGCGGCGGTCGAGGTTCGCCGCCAGCCGGTTGTGGCTTTCGGCGAGACGGGCCAGCTCGTCCTCGCCGCCGACGACGATCGGCGTCGACAGGTCACCGGCCGACACGCGGTTCACTGCCGCCGCGATCGCCCGCAACGGACCGGTCAGGTTCGCGGCCAGTCCGAACGCGAACAGGACGGCGAGGATTGCCGCAAATGCAACGGCCAGCAGCAGGATGCTCGGCACGGTCGCGGTCGGGTCCGGGAGGAGGCGTTCAGCGCCGATCAGCAGGAGCCCGAAGACCGCCAGCGGCACCACAGCCGCGGCGATCAGCGCCGCGGTGAGCCGGGCCCGAAAGGACAGGCCGACAATGACCCGCTCGGGCTGCTCGCCCTCGCCGGTGTTCGGCGTGGCACGCGGCCCGTCCCTCATGTCAGGCGCCGACGCGACCCGGAAGGTCCGCCGGAAGGAGTCGATAGCCGATGCCGCGAACCGTCAGCAGATGCCGCGGGCGGTTGGGGTCGACCTCGAGCTTGCGCCTGAGGCGGCTCATCGTGACCCAGACGTAGGACGGGTCGGCGCTGTCCGTCTCCGCCCAGCCTCGGGCCAGGAGCGTCTCGGTGGTGACGATGCCGCCGAGATTCGCGGCAAGCGCGTAGAGGAGACGCGACTCGGTCGGCGTGAGCTGGACCGCCTGTCCGGCCACGACCGCCTCGCGACGGTGCAGCTCGAGGACCAGGTCCGGTCCGAGCTCGAGGCTTCGGCGCGGCACCTTGTCGCCCAGCCGGCGCATGACGCGGTTGATGCGGGCGCGCAGCTCCGGGTAGTGGTACGGCTTGGTGACATAGTCCTCGGCGATTTCATCGAGGACCTCGGCCTTGCTGTCCCCGGCACCGATCGCGCTCAGGACGACGATCGGCAGGTCGGCGCGACTCTTGATCTCCCGCGCCAGCGATAGTCCATCCATGCCCGGCATCATCATGTCGATGATCAGGAGGTCGGGCCAGCCACCATCGAGGAGCCGGAGGGCTTCTCGGCCGTCGCGGGCCGTGGTCACGCCATAACCGTCGCCGCGCAGCTGCTCGCTCAGGACGATGAGCAGGTTGGGGTCGTCGTCCACGAGCAGGATCCGCGGCGAGATCGGTTGGTAGGGCCTTGCAGGCCCGGGGGTGTACATCCAGGCGAGTATAGGCAGCCGCCTTCACGCCACCGTCCTCGGTCAGGGCGCCTTCGAGTCGACGAAGCGGCAGCGAGCCCTGACCGGGCAGTGGTCGTGATCGGGGTTGCGGGCATGGCAGATCACCCGTCCGTGCCGGATCAGATTCACGTGCGCCTCGTACACCTGATCGGGTGCGAGCATCGCCAGGAAGTAATCGTGGGCCTGATCGGCCGTGGCCTTCGCCGGAAGGAGTCCGATCCGGTGTGACACGCGGTCGACGTGGCGGTCGACCGGCATCAGCGGCGTCCCGAAGCAGAAGAGGAGCAGGACCGAGGCGGTCTTCTTGCCGATCCCGTCGATGCTGGTGAGCCAGTCGCGAGCCTCGAGGGCCGGCATGTCGCCGAGGAACTCGAGGGAATGGTCGCCCCGCCCCTCGCGGATCCTGCGCAGCGCGGCTTGAATTCTCGGCGCCTTCTGGACGGCAAGCCCGCCCGGCCGGATCGCCTCGACCAGCTCCGCGACGGGGGCGCCTTCGACGGCGGCCCAGTCGGGCGGCGGTGCCTCGCTCAGGCCGACTCCGCCCCACCCCGGACCCGGGATGTGGCGCTCCGCCGGCTGGTGTGAGGGGTAGGCGAGGCGCAGGGACTCGAACGCGCGCTCGGCGTTGGTGTCCGCGCTGTTCTGCGTCAGGATCGTGAGCACGAGCTCGCTGGTGGGATCGAGGCGTCGCTCCCACGTCGGATGGCCGTAGATCGTTGCCAGCCCCTCGAGGACGTCCCGAACGAGCTCCGGCCGCGTGCGATCGAGGCGCCTGACCCAGGCTTTGATCGGGTCGGGCTTGCGTCGCCTGGTCTTGAGACGGCCGGCGGCCGGTCGTCTCGCCCCCTTACCCAGGGGGCTCCGCGGACTCCGCGACCCGACCGTGATGCCCCCGGCGCCCGGGACGCCCTCCTCGAGCACGGGCCTCACTCCCTCCGAACCGCGACGGCGGCCGCGATCCGCTCGGCACAGCGCTCGATCGGCCCGACTCCCGCCGCAACGGCTTCCGGGAGGGAGACGGGAACCTCGTGGACGGCAATGACCTCCACCCCGAGCGCGCGAAGGGCTGCCGCCCCGGCCGGGTCAACCGTTCCTCCGATGGCGAAGCACCGGACGCCCGCCGCGGCCGCTCTCCGCGCGACGCCCAGGACGGTCTTTCCGAACGCGGTCTGGGCATCGATCCGACCCTCGCCGGTCAGGACGATGTCGGCGCCGGCAAGCTTTGCGTCGAGATGCGTCTCCTCGGCGACGAGATCGACGCCGGGCTCGAGTTCCAGGAACCGGAACCGGTCGCGAATCGACAGCAGCGCGAAGGCTGTTCCTCCGGCCGCGCCCGCGCCAGGCGTGTCCCGCTCGTCGCGGCCGGTCGCCGCCGCCATCCCGTCGGCGTAGCTGGCAAGCCGCGCATCAAGCTCCGCGACCTGTGGAGGAAAGGCGCCCTTCTGGGGGCCGTAGGTCGCGGCTGCGCCATGCGGGCCGAGGAGGGGGTTGGTCACGTCGCAGGCGATCCGCAGACCGACCTCGGATAGCCGCGGGTCGAGCCCCGACAGGTCGATCTCCTCGCCCTCGATCCTGGCTCCGAGCGCGCGAAGGATGCCGGCTCCGCCGTCGGTCGTGGCGCTTCCCCCGATCCCGAGCGTGATCGTCCGGATGCCGGCGTCGAGTACGGCCTTCAGGACCTGGCCGGTCCCGAGCGTTGTTGCCCGGATCGGATCGCGCTCGTGGCTTGCCAGCCTCGACAGGCCCGAAGCTTCGGCGAGCTCGACGACGGCGCGGCTCCCGTCCTCCGATCGGAGCCAGCGTGCCCGGATCGGGCGCCCGATCGGGTCGGAGACGAGCGTTTCTCGCCACTCCCAACCGGCGGCAGCCGCGATCGCGACAAGAGTTCCTTCGCCGCCGTCGGCCAGCGGCGCAAGAAGGAGGCGGTCGTCGGGTCGGCTTCGCCGCCAGCCGCCGGCAAGCGCCCGCGCGACCGTCACCGACGTGAACGACCCCTTGAATGAATCCGGCGCGACGACGACGGTCAACGTCACCGCGCCGCCGGCTCGAGGGTCGGCGGCACCGATTGGGTCTCCGTGCCCGCCCGGCGCTCGAGATATTCCGGCAACCGGATCATCGGCGGACGCTCCATGTCGGCGAGCTCGATCACCTCGAGGGATAGCCGGCCGCGCCCGGAGCGCGGAAGCTTCATCGTGGAGCCGAGTTCGGCGAAGAGACGTGAGCGCCGTCGCTCCTCCAGGCGTTTCATCATCGCCTGGAGGATTACGAACGACATCCGGGACAGGCCCTCGAGCTCCTGATTGCGATGGACGCGGCGCTCGAGATCGACCTGACCGAGGGACTCGAGGCCGGCCCGCTCCGTTGCGTCGATGAGGTGACCGATCTCGACCGCGTAGCCGGTGAAGAACGGGATCGATTCGAGCAGGGCCCGGCGCCCCGCATATTCGCCCGCAAGTGGCTGGATCAGCCCCGACAGCTCCGGAAAGAAGAGATTGATCAGGGGCCGCGCGACGAGTTCGGTGACCCGCCCGCCGCCGCCCTCCTTGAGGACGCCGTTCTCGACGATCGGCCGTTGGTAGTAGCCCTTGACGTACTGCAGCCGCGGTTCGTGGAGCAGGGGACCGATGGTCCCGTACACCATCCGCGAGTGCCAGTTGCGGACATCCGTGTCGGCCCAGACGATGATGTCGCCGGACGTCTCGTAGATCGACTTCCAAAGCGCTTCGCCCTTGCCTCGGAACGAGCCGTACCGCTTGAGCACGTCGGGGTGCTGGACGACCCGGGCGCCTTCGGCCTCGGCGATCTCGCGGGTCCGGTCAGTCGAGGCGGAGTCGATCACCAGGATCTCGTCCAGCAGCGGAACGCGGCCCATCATCTCCCGCATCGCGCGCCGGACGATCGGACCGATCGTCTCCTCCTCGTTGAGGGTCGGCAGGACGAGGCTGATCGTGAGGTGCTGCTTCTCCTTCAGCTGGACGAGCCGGCGCAGGTCGGCGAACTCGGCGTGGTGGTAATTCGATTCGCCGAACCAGCGGTCGACGCGGGCCGGCACGGCACGAGCCTCCTCGGCCGCGCGATCGGCGGCAGCCAGCGTTTCGGCCCGGGCCGCGAGCTGCTCGAAGGTCTGCCGCCCGATCGGCTCGCGGGTCTTGACGACCACGACTGTCGACTTGGCGCGCGTTGCAATCGCCTCGGGCATCGCGCCGAACAGGAACGCCGTTCCGTCATGACCCGTCGGCGCCGCCGAGGCGCCCATCACCACGAGGTCGGCCTGCTCGGCCTCCCGCAGGATTGCGGTCCTGACGTTGGTCGCCTCTCGCAGGAGGCCTTCGCCGCGGCCATCGATGTGCTGCCGGATCAAGGCGGCGAGGGCGTGCTCCGCCTGGGCCCGGACGGCCAGCGTGATCCCCGGCGGAACGAGGTGAAGGACGACGAGCTGTGCGTCGTGGCGACGGGCGATCGCGTCGGCGAATCGGAGCGCGAGCTCGGCATGCGGACCGCCGCGGACCGGCACCAGGATCCGCTGGATCTGACGGGCCCCGCGCTGCTTGACCACGCCGATGTCGCACGGCGATTCACGGACGACTTCGTCGATCGTCGGCGAGAAGACCGCCGGACTGGCGCCGTTGCGCGATACCGGAGCCTTCCCGCCCCAGCCGAAGATGATCAGGTCCGATTCCTGCTCCGCGGCGGTCTCGACGATCCCCTCGGCCGCGTGCCGCCCGATCCGCACGATCGGATGGATCGTCGTTCCTTCCGGAACGAAGTCGAGGACGCGCTGCAGCAGCCGGCGAGCGTGCCGTGCCCGCGTGGCGCCTTCCGAAAGCGACATCCCTTCGGGCACCTCGACGATGCCGAGCGCGGTCAACTCACCGCCGCGTGGCTCGAGGAGGTCCGCACCGATCCGGATGAGCTCCTCGGCGGTCGCCGGGTTGGCCACCGGAATGAGGATTCGGGCCGGCAGCAGCGGTGCGTTCATCGCGCTGCTGCCGCGGGCTCGACCACGGGCGCAGCGGGCGCGGCGTTCCAGAGCTCGATGAGGTAGGGCTTGAGGCGCTCGAATTCGCGGGCCTGGCGCTCGACCCCCTCCTCCGCCTGTGCGGTCGTGAGGTGACGGTTCTCGATGACGAAGCTCCCCACGCGGCCGAAGTAGATCGGCACGAGGGCTGCGACGAGCTCGTTCACCGGGATATCGGCGTCGCGCGCGGCCACGACAAGGTCGTACACCGAGCGCGCCCAGAGGTCGTCCGGGAAGTGGAACGAAGCCATGGCGTCGGCCATCGCCACGGTCGTCGGCGTCGTCGCTCCGGGGGCGTCCATGTCGAGTTGGCGTCGGGCAGCCTCAGCGGTCTTGCCGGCCTCGGCCGCAAGCTCGAGGACGCCCTCGACATTGGCGCTCGTGAGCATCTTCCGCCAGGTGCCGGCCATTGTGAGCGAGCCGGTGTGGAACTCGGACAGGAGGCGGACCGAGTTCACCTCGAGGGGCGGCGGGTCGATGACGCGCTCGAAGCCATAGGCGGGCACGTCGTGGCTAGCCCTGATCGGCAGCCACGCCTCGGAATGTCGATCGGCCAGGCGGAGGATCGTTCCGACGACCTGCCGGAACATTGGGCCGAGGTCGGCGCCGGGATCCTTGGGGTCGTGGACCTTCGCCCCCAGCCGGGTCTGGCAGACGGCGAACCCGCCGGTGATGGCCGCTGTCGTCATCCAGATGTCGATGCCGAATCGGCTGACATCCTCCGTCCAGTCCTCGGCCTCGAGGTAATGCCTGACCAGGTCACCGCTGACGCCGAAGTCACCACCGATCGGCTGCCGGATCCGGTGGCCGTAGAGTGCTCGGGTCAGCGGGTACGTGACCGTGTTGGTGATCGTCCCGTCGTACTTGTAGCGCGAATAGAGCGGGGCGACGAAGTCGTAGCCGCCCTTGAGGATCGGGCCGGCCAGGAGCTCGATCCACTCTGGGACGATGGAGCGCAGGTCCGAGTCGACGACGACGAGTGCCTGGACCTGGAGGGCCGCAGCGATCTCGAAAATGGTGCGAAGCGCCGCACCCTTGCCACCGACGCCGTCGATCTCGGGGTAGGTCAGGGAGATCCTCGAGAGCTTGTTGGTCGGCCGGACGAGGAGGATCTGCTCGATGTAGTCCGGCGGCTCGGTATCGACGACCACCCGCTGCGTGCCGTCGGGCGAGCCGGCATCCGAGTTGACGACGACCGGCCGAAGGTCGGGGAAGTACTGGACGAGGCCCGCCTGTGCGGCGCGTACGACGTATCCGATCGTCGCGGCGTTCTTGAAGCTCGGGATGCCGACCATGATGTCGGCCCGATCGAGGCGGGCGATCTCCTCGCGGATGGCCTGGTTCAGGATGCTGCCGGGCACGCCTCCACCGTACCATCGCCGCCCGCGCGGCGCCTCGCGAGCCGGTGGCCGGGGCGCCTCGCGGTGCGGTGGCGCCCGCTTTCAGGCGTGCAGCCGCTTTCAGGCATGCCAGCCGTCTTCACCAGCCGCCTTGCCACGTTGGATATCGCACCCATCGCTGCTGCGCGCACAGAGGGAGTCAGTAGCCGTGGCCGTGGCCTGGCTTACCGCTCATCCAGCGTGTTCATGCTTACCCAGGGTCCTCGAAAGCGATAAGCGGCAGTCGAGTTCGGGGTAATCGCCGGCCAAGTGCTCGCAGCAATCATGGGCACGTTATGAGTCGGCTCAAGCGCCCCGAATTGCAGGCTGAAGCCGCTCGCAGGAACCGGGAGCAGCTTGGCCGGGCCGGCGGAGAGATCCGGCGGTCTCGGAAGCTCCTTCGGCTGACGCAGGCCGATCTCGCCGAGCGGATCGGTGTCGTTCAATCGACGGTCAGCCTCGCAGAGCGGGGGCTCGGCGGCAGCCTGTCGTTTGATCTCTGGCAGCGCCTCGCGCTTGCGGCCGATCGGCCGCTCATCGTGGAGTTCGCGCGAGACCGGCGAGAGGAGCCGGCCGACGCCGGCCACCTCAAGATCCAGGAGCTCGTGCTTCGGCAGGGACGCGCAGCGGGCTATCGAGGGACGTTCGAGCTGCCGACCCGTCCCACCGACCCCAGTCGATCGGCCGATGTCGGCCTTCGCGACGATTTCCATCGGCGCCTGGTCCTTCTCGAGTGCTGGAACGTCATCGGCGACATCGGTGCAGCTGCCCGCTCGACGGCACGAAAGCTCAGCGAGGCCGAGGCGCTCGCGACGGCGATCTGGGGAGGCTCGCCGCGTAGGGTCAGCGGGTGCTGGGTCATCCGGGCGACTCGCCGCAATCGGGAGCTCGTCGCACGCTACCCGGAGGTGTTCTCCGCCAGGTTTCCGGGCTCGTCGGCCGGTTGGGTGCGAGCCCTTGTCGCCGGCACCGAACCCCCCGCCGAACCCGGCATGGTCTGGTGCGACGTCGCCGCGACCCGCCTATTTCCCTGGAGGCGGCGGCTCACCGCCTCGGAATGACGGCAGTGGCCCATGCGTCGCTGGGCTCACCGGGCGTGTAGCGGCTGTTGGCTGACTTGATGGCCATCTGATAGAAGCCGAAAGCGCGCCATTGGCTGTACCAGGTTTCGAGCGGCGGGCGGACGTGAGCTGTCCGGCGGACGAGCTGACCCTCGCCGAGTGCGGACTCCAAGAGGCGCTTGCGTTCCAGCAGGGGAATGTCGATCAATGGGACGTCATCGACCCAAAGGAGATCGGTCGCGACGAACGCGGTGGGTCCGTCGATTGGGAGGTCGATCGGCCGGCGCAGCTCGGCCTCGAGCTCTGCGCGCCGCCCGGTCGCCGGGCGACTGGGGAGGAACAGGCGCCGGAACAGGTTCAGGGGTCGGTCGACGACATCGTCCGCAAGCGAGAATCCGACACCCGTCGTGTCCCGCAAGACCTCGGTGGTGAGGTAGCCGTCAACCACGAGCGACGCGCTGAGGGCCGCGTCGAGGAGCGCAGTCCGCAGCGCCTCCCATCCCTCGACCGCGTCTCCGTCAGCGTCCCTGATCACGACGTCCGGGCCGTCGATCGACACGAGGACGCGCATGCCGCCCCACAACGGTTCCACGATCGGATCCTTGATGTGGCGTCCAGCGCGCCTCCCGAAGCGCATCGGTCGCCACGAGTCGAGTGCTTCGGCGGCCCGACGTGGGGCTGGGCGGGAGCGGGTCATGCCGGCCATTGACGGATCGTACAGCGGCATCGGGCCACACGGTCCAACGACGCGGTCCAAGGCGGTCGCCCGCCCCACCGATCCGCGCCGGGCCCCGTTTTCGAGCCCCTTTCGGGGCCCCTTATGATCCACGCGTGGCAACGGCCGACGTTCCAATGAGCGCGGCTCGGGGGCGCGGTCTGGGCGCCCTCACGCCTTCCGGCCGGGCGATCGTCCCGGCAGCGTGGGCGCTCTACGACTTCGCAAACACGATCTTCAGCTACGCGATCGTCTCGACGGCGATCGGCCTCTGGCTGACCGATGCCTCGCGCTTCGGCCCGGCGACCGGCCAACTCGTCCAGGGCGTTGCCATCGCCACGAGCGTTGGCCTGAACGCCATCGTGTCGCCGGTCCTGGGGGCCATGAGCGATCGTGGCGGACGCCGGCTGCCATTCCTGCTGTTCTTCACGATTCTGACGATCGTCCCTGCCGCCATCATCGGGCCGACTCCCGCGGCACTCGGGGCGGTCCTGTTCGCGATCGCCAACTTCGGCTATCAGGCCGCACTCATCTATTACGACGCCACCCTGGCGTCGATCAGCTTCCCGTCGACCCGCGGCAAGCTGTCGGGCATCGGCGTCGGCGTGGGCTACCTCGGGACGATCTTCATCGCGCTCGTGCTGATCGTGACCAACTCCGGAGTCGACGAGATCTTCCTCCTCGCGGCGGGCGGTTTTGCCATTTTTGCGCTGCCGATCTTTCTGGTCGTGCGCGAGCATCCGGCCCCCGGCGCCCGCTTCCGGATCCAGGACATCCCGGCGTCGATGGGCCAGCTTCGGCAGACGCTCGCGCACGCGGCAGCGGTGCCCGGCTTGCGCCGATTCCTGCTCGGCCGCTTCTTCTACAGCGACGCCGTGAACACCCTCATCGTCGTCATGAGCGTGGTGGCGGTACGCGCGATGGGGCTCTCGACGACCCAATGGATCCTGGTTTCGCTGACGCTGACGGTGGTTGCGATCGTGGCCAGCTTCGGCTGGGGCTGGCTGGTGGATCGTTTCGGACCGAAGCGGACGCTCATCACGGTGCTCGCGTCATGGGCGATCGGGCTCGGCATGGGGGTCATCGCCCTGGCACTGCCCGGCACGTTGCCCGGCATCGCCGTCTTCGTCCTGGCGGGCGCGATCCTGGGCAGCGGCCTCGGCGGCGTCCAGGTCGCCGATCGAGTCTTCATGATCCGGCTGGCGCCCCCAGCGCGCCTGGGCGAGTTCTTCGGGCTCTATGGCCTCGTTGGCAAGGCCAGCCAGGTCATCGGCCAGGTCCTCTATTCGATCATCGTCTTCCTGCTCGTCGACTCCCTCGGCAATGGCGCCTACCAGATCGCTGTCCTCAGCCTCCTGCTGACCATGGGGATCGGCCTGTGGCTGGTTTGGCCGGTTTCAGACCGCTGGCACGAGGGCGATCAGGAGCCCGTCGCCGAGGAGGTTGTCGAGGCGCTCGGAGCGCCCGAAGCGGTCGGCGCCCCGGAAGCGGTCGGGGCCACTCAGTCGACGTAACCCGCCGGATTCCGTAGCCGCCAGGCCCAGGCGGAGGCGATCATCTCGTCCAGGAGTGGCCGGCGCGGCTGCCAGCCCAGGACTTCAGCAGCCCGCCTCGCCGAGGCCACCAGAACCGGCGGATCGCCCGGGCGACGAGCGACGGTGCGGTGAGGAATCGGCCGCCCGACGACCTTTTCGGCGGCCTCGAGGACCTGGCGAACACTGAACCCATCCCCGTTGCCGAGGTTGCAGACGAGGGCAGCATCGGTGCGGGGGTCCCCCGCCGCAGTCGCCACGAGCGCCATGACATGGGCATTCGCGAGGTCGGCCACGTCGATGTAATCGCGGACGCACGTGCCGTCCGGCGTCGGATAGTCGTCACCGAAGACGGAAATCTCGCCGCGTTCTTCCGCGGCGCGAAGGACATTCGGGATCAGGTGCGTCTCCGGCTCGTGGACCTCGCCACAATTCTCGGTTGCGCCGGCGACGTTGAAGTAGCGGAGGCTGACGCTGCGCAGCCCATATGCGGTTCCGTACCAGCCCAGCGCCGCCTCGAACGTCCGCTTCGTCTCGCCGTACGGATTGATCGGTCGAAGCGGAGCGTCCTCCGTGATCGGCGTCGTTTCCGGGGCGCCGTAGACCGCAGCTGTCGAGCTGAAGACGACCCGCGACACGCCGACGGTGCGAGCCGCTTCCAGGAGGGCGATTCCGCCGGCGACGTTGTCGCGGTAGTAGCGAGCCGGATTGCGGATCGATTCTCCGACCAATGATCGAGCGGCGCAGTGCAGGATGGCGTCGACCTGCTCGTGCTCGATCAGGCGGACCACGGTGTCGGTGTCCGCGTAGGAGCCTGCCTCGAGCGTGACCCCGGCAGGCACCGCCGCGCGGTGGCCGGTCGATAGGTCGTCGAGGACCGCGACGTCGTGACCGGCCACGATCAGGGCCTCGACCGATGCCGACCCGACATAGCCGGCTCCACCGGTGACCAGAACGCGCATCAGGAGGGGGTGCCACTCATCGGGAACTGGATGCCATTCATCAGGAACTGGATGCTAGCCGCGCCCGCGGAGACGGTCGAGCAAGCCGGGACGCCTTGCCCTGGACGAGGTGACGTCACCGGCTCCCGGGTCGGGGTCCAGATCGGGGTGCGGATCGAGGTCCGGATTGAAGTCCGGGTTTGCGATCGCGTCCGGGCTACCGATCCCGTCCGGGATCGGCTCGCCACGGCCGGCCATGACCTCGGCGAGGCGGGCCGCGAGGCGCTGGGCGGCCACATTGTCGGGATCGATAGCGAGTGCGCGCCTCGCCAGGCGGTAGGCGCCGAGGTCGTCGGCGCGTTCGAGCGCGACCCGGGCCAGCCCGACCACGGCGATCGAATTCCGCGGATCTGCCTCGGCCGCCTGACGGTACAGGCGCTCGGCGCGATCCAGCATACCCATCGACAGCAGGCGCTCTGCTTCGAGGAGAGTCTCGATCACCGTTCCGCTCCTCTCACGCCTCGTCGGCGACCATCGTGCGCGCGAGTAGCAGCAGTGACGGGCGGTCGTTCAACGCCGGCTCCGCGATGACGCGTTCAAGCAACTCTTCCAGCACCCGGCCGAGTTGCGGCCCGGGACGAAGGCCCAGTTCCTCGATCAGGTCGTCACCGTCGACCGCAAGGTCGGACCGCTCCAGCGCCACGTCGGCCGCCAGCTGGCCGGCAATCCGGCGTCGCAGCTCTGCGAGACCAGCCGTATCCGGTGGGAGGCCGCTCCCGACGTTATCCGCCGCCCGAAGGAGGAGCAGATCGTCGAGCCCTGAGCGCCCCACCTTCTTGATGAAGCGGCGGACTGCGGCCTCGCTCCAGCCGTCGTGGAAGTCGAACATGTGATTGCGAACGAGGAGGGTGACACGTTCGACCACGGCGCGCGGGTAGCGGAGCTCCCCGAGGAGCGAGCGGGACAGGTCGGCGCCAACGGTGTCATGGCCGTAGAAGTGGCCCTCGGAGAATGTGGCCGGCTTGCCGATGTCGTGGAGGAGCGCCGCCAGTCGGACGGTCGGCCGATCCGCCGACGCAGCATCGACCGTGCGCATCGTGTGGTCCCAGAGGTCCTCGCCCCTCGCCTTGTTCTGGGGTACGCCGCGCTGTGCCGCAAGCGCCGGTGAGACGCCCGCGAGGAGGCCCGTCGACGCGAGGAGCCGAAGCCCGATCGACGGGGTCGCCGCGGCCAGCAGCAGGGCCATTTCGGCGCCAACTCGCTCGCCGGAAAGATGCCTGACGAGATCGGCTTTTGCAGTGATCGCGGCAAGCGTGCCGGATTCGACCTCGAAGCCCAGCGTCGCCGCCAGACGCACCGCGCGGATCATTCGCAGGGCGTCTTCCTCGAAGCGTTCGCCCGGATCGCCCACCGCCCGCAGGAGTCGCGCTCGGACGTCCCCTCGGCCGCCGAACGGATCGACCCACCCGGCCCCGCGACCATCGGGCGCTTCGGCCCCCCACGCCATCGCGTTGACCGTGAAGTCCCGTCGGGCGAGGTCGAGCTCGATCGAATCCCCGAACTCGACGCGATGCGGCCGGCGATGGTCGGCGTAGTCGTGGTCGATCCGGAAGGTGGTGATCTCGAACCCATCGCGGCCCATTTGCACGCCGACCGTGCCGAACTTGTTCTCGTACGTCGCCTCGGGAAAAAGCTGAAGGAGCCGTTCCGGGCGCGCGTCGGTCGCAAGGTCCCAGTCGGCCGCATCCCGCCCGAGAAGCGCATCACGGAGCGAGCCGCCGACCACGTAGGCCGCATGTCCGGCTGCCCACAATCGGTCCAGCAGGGTGCGGACGGGGGCCGGGATGGGCGGGCTCGCCAAGGGCTCCCGACCTTGGCGCACCGGGTCAGCCTCAGGCTGCAGTGGGGCTGCGGGGATCGCGCTCGCCGCCGGCTCGCTCACGGGGGTCGCCCGGACGGCGTCAGTTCCGACCGAGGAAGAGGTACGAGCGCCAGGCCTCGTTCCGGTCGTCCGCCAGGTACGGCGTGAACAGCGAGTAGAGGTCGCTCCGCGGCTCGTACGGCGCGCGGACCAGCCGGAAGCGTGCCTCGTCGAGGGTCTTGCCGCCCTTGCGATGGTTGCACGCCTTGCAGGCGGTGACCAGGTTGTCCCAGGTGTGCCCACCCCCACGATGACGAGGCATGACGTGGTCGAGCGTGAGGTCGTGCGACTGGCGCCGGCAGTACTGGCAGGTGTGGTGGTCGCGCGCGAAGATCTCGCGCCGGGTCAGCTTGACCCGGGGACGTGGTCGGCGGACGTGGTGCTGGAGCCGGATGACGGATGGCGCCCGATATTCGGTCCGCACCGTGCGGATCACCTGGTGGTCGTACTCGATCACCTCGGCCTTCTCGCCGAAGAGAAGCCGGAATGCCCGCGGCAGATTCGTGACGTTGAGCGGCTCGTAATTCTGATTCAGCACGAGCACGACCCCGTTCATGATTCGCATCGTAGCAAGAACATCCGAAGGTGCTCCGGCGCTCAGGCGAGGCGCCTGACGGCCCGCCCGGACCGAGGATCCCAGCCGCCCGCCTGGCCGACCTTCGTCGTCAGCGGCTTGCCGAGGGCATCGGCGATGAACCGCGCCGCAACGAGCACGCCATCCAGCGAGATGCCGTGGTCCCAGCCCGACGCATCGAGGAAGTAGACAAGGTCCTCGGTCGCGAGATTTCCGGCAGCTCCGGGCGCGTATGGGCAGCCGCCGATTCCGCCAGTCGACGAATCGAAGCACCGGACCCCGGCTTCGAGACCGGCCGCGACGTTGGCCAGGGCCGTGCCGCGCGTGTCGTGGAAGTGGAACGCGACCTGCTCCACGGGAATGCCCGCGTCGATGGCGCGCGAAATCAGCTCGCCGACCTGGAGGGGGATGCCAACGCCGATCGTGTCACTCAGACAGACCTCATCGACGCCGAGCTCCATGAGCCGGACGGCGACATCGATTGCCTGCTGCGGCTCCACCCGACCTGTGTAGGGGCAGCCGAACGCGGTCGACACATACCCTCGACGCCACCAACCCAGTCGCCTGGCGCGGGCGAGGACCGGCGTGAACGCGGCGAGCGACTCATCGATCGACATCCCGATGTTGTGCCGGGTGAACGCGTCCGTCGCCGCCGTGAAGACCGCGATAGCGTCTGCGCCGGCTGCCTCGGCACGGGCCATGCCGCGCTCATTCGGAACGAGGACCGGGTAGCGAACCCCGGGCCGCCGCTCCATCGCGGCCAGGAGGTCGTCGGCGTCCGCGAGCTGTGGGATCGCCCGCGGCGAGACAAAGCTGGTGGCCTCGATCTCGCGGATTCCCGCCTCGCCGAGGAGTGAGATGAAGCGAGCCTTCACGTCGGTCGCGATCGGGGTCGCCTCGTTCTGGAGGCCGTCGCGCGGGCCGACCTCGTAGACACGAACCGGTCCGGTCGGCGTGGTCGTCATGGGTCCTGGCGCCAGGTGCACCTCATCGCGCCTCTCCTCCGCTCGTCAGCCGAGCGGCGGATCCATCGCCCGTTCGATGCGGGCGATCTCGACTTCGATCCGGGCGATCTCGGCGACGGCAGCCCGGTAGTCGGGGCTCCCAAGCCCTGCGCGATTGCGGCGGTGCCGGACCGCTGCGTGAAGGGCCAGCAGTTCGGCACGCGTCGACGGCAGGCTGGCGAGCACGACCGATCTCGACCCGACCTCGTGTGTCGCCTCCCGCATCGGCTCCGCGATCTCGACGCCGTGAGCGCCGATCTCCTCAGGACTCGCTGGGTTCGATCCGGCCGGCGACCCGCCCTTGGGCCGGCCTTCCTTGAGTCCACCCTTCGGCTTGCCGTCGCCCTTGTGCTTGCCCTTTGGCATCGATTCGTCTCTCTCCATCTCGATCGTGCTGCGCGCCAGCTGTTCGTCCGGCGCGATGCCAGAGTCTAAGCCTCGATGGTCGCCAGGAGCTGACCGCGGGTCACCTGGTCGGCGGGATGTACCGCCAGGTCGACGAGCTGCCCGGCGACGGGGGCCGCGACGACGTGCTCCATCTTCATCGCTTCGAGCGTCACGATGGGGTCGCCGGCAGCGACCTTCGCCCCTGCCGCTTGGTGCACGACGAGGACCGAGCCGGGCATGGGCGCCCTCAACTCGATCGATCCGCCAGCTTGGCCATGGGCTGCGGCCTGGCGCAGCGCGCGGTCGACGTCGGGAGGTGGGGCGAGCTCGAACCCGACGCTCCGGCCGTCGACGTCGACGTAGACGACGCCTCCAACGCGCACCGATTCGACCGCGGTCGCCGGCGCGGTTGGAAGCCGAGTGGTCCTGCTCTCGTCCTCGCTTGCCAGCCGGAGGGCGCTCGGCGCGTTGAGGCGCCAGCCACCCGCCCACACGCTGCTGGACCCGTCGCGCTGCGCCAGGAGGGCAGCGGCCGCTTCCCAGGCCGCGTCGGGGATCGCGACCTGCCGTGACCATTCGTCCGGCGGCCAGATTCGATCGAGGGTGTCGACGCGTGCCTGCCCGTCGCGAACCACCGGTTCGCGTACCAGCCAGCGCAGAAAGCGCAGGTTGGTCACGAGGCCCAGGACGAGCGTCTCGTCGAGCGCCCGTGTCAGGCGCGCCAGGGCATCGTCGCGGTCGCGGCCGTGGGCGACGATCTTGGCCAGCATCGGGTCGAACCGACCGGAAACCTCCGTCCCCGTGTCGATCCCGGCGTCGACGCGAATGCCCTCGCCGATCGGCCACCGCAGCGCCTCGACACGTCCGGTGGCGGGCAGGAACCCAGCTTCGGCGTCTTCGGCATAGAGGCGGACCTCGACGGCGTGCCCACCGGCAGTTCGGGCGGCATCCGCTGCCGTCTGGTCCGCGTCCAGCCGCTCCCCGGCCACAATCCGAATCTGATCGGCGACCAGGTCCCGGCCGGTGATCGCCTCGGTGACGGGGTGCTCCACCTGGAGGCGGGTGTTCATCTCGAGGAAGTGGTACTCGCCTCTGTCGTCGACGAGGAATTCGCATGTCCCTGCGCTGACGTAACCGACCGCCGAAGCCAGCTCGAGGGCATCGCCTGCCATCCGGTCGCGGACGTCGCGGTCGATCCCTGGGGACGGCGCTTCTTCGAGGACCTTCTGGTGCCGGCGCTGGATCGAGCAGTCGCGTTCGCCGAGATGGATGCCGTTGCCCTGAGCGTCGAAGAGGACCTGGATCTCGACGTGGCGTGGACCCTCGACCAGGCGCTCCAGGATCAGGCGATCGTCGCCGAAGGCGGCACTCGCCTCGCGTCGGGCGGAGGCGATCGCGTCGGGCAGCGCTCCCCGATCGCGGACGACCCGCATGCCCTTGCCGCCGCCCCCGGACGACGGCTTGACCAGGATCGGAAAGCCGATGCGCACGGCCGCGATCTCGAGGGCCGCCTCGGACTGGTCCGGATCGTCGTAGCCGGGGATGACCGGAATGCCCAACTGGGTGGCGAGCCGGCGGGCCGCGGCCTTGTCGCCCATCGCCCGGATCGCGCTCGGGGGCGGGCCAACCCAGCGCATCCCGGACGACTCGACCGCCTCGGCGAACTCCGCGCTTTCGGCGAGGAACCCGAACCCCGGATGGATCGCATCGGCACCGGCCGCAGTTGCGTCCGCGAGGACCGCCTCGATGTCGAGGAGGTCGAGGCCACCGGCGGCGTCAACAGCCGGGATGACCGCCTCGATTCCGAGCTTCAGGCAGGACCGCCGGATCCGCGTGGCGATCTCGCCACGATTGGCGATGAAGAGGGTTCGGATCTGGCGGCCCGGAGCGGGCGGTGGGGTCGACGCGGCCGAGGCGAGCGGTCGATTGAGGCTGCCGCTCCCGGGCCCTCGCCTCTGCCTGTCCGTCATGAAGGCGTCAAGCGCGTCAGACGCGACACGCCAGCGGCCCCCAACGCGCCGAGCGGGGAGCAAACCGGCACCGATCCACCGCTGGACCGACCGAGTCGTCGCTCCGATTCGGGCCGCAGCTTGGCTGGGACTCAGCTCAGATGCCATGTCTGTCGCGATTGTCGCGTCAACGCCCACGAGATGCAATGTGGCGGCAGGGCTTCGCCAACAAACCTTGATCGCCCGGCGAGCTAGTCCTTCTGCGACTCGGACCCTTCGTCAGCCCGCGGCTGCCAAGCCGGCGGCCGTTTCTGGGTGAAGGCCCGGAACCCTTCCTGAGCCTCCTCGCTGACGCGCTGGCGGGCGATGACGCGGGCGGTGTGCCACTTCGACGACCCGTGGCCAAGGCCACGGACTTCCCGGACGATGGCCTTCGCGGCGCGCGCTGCCGTCGGGCCGGCCGCCAGGATGTCCGCGATTGCGGCGTCCACAGCGGCGTCGAGAGCTGCCTCTCCTTCGACGATCTCGTGCACGAGTCCGATCCGCTGGGCCCGGACGGCATCGAACCGGCGCCCGGCGGGGAAGAGGGCACGAGCGTGCGACTCACCGATCTTCGCGACCACGAACGGTGAGATGACCGACGGGAGGATGCCAAGACGAGTTTCGGTGAAACCGAAGCGCGTCCCGGATTCGGCGATCACCAGATCGGCCACGGCGCAGAGGCCCATCCCGCCACCCAGGGCCGCGCCGTGGACGCGGGCGACCACCGGGGCAGGGCAGACATCGATCGCCTCGAACATCTCGGCCATCGCCATGGCGTCCTGCTCGTTGCCCTCGACGTCGAGCGCCAGGGCGGCACGCATCCAGGCGACGTCGGCACCGGCACAGAACGAGGGTCCGTCGCCAGCAAGAACGACGGCGCGCAGTTCTGTCGGGCCCTCGCGGGCAAGGCCGGCGAAGGTCGCGCGCAGCTCGGCGATCAGCGAGGCGTCAAAGGCGTTGTGCACGCCGGGCCGCGCGAGGATCACCCAGGCAACCTCGCCATGGCGGCCTCTGCGCTCGAGCCGAAGGGCGTCGCTCACCGGGCCATGGTAGCGAGCGCGAGACGTCGCGAGACGTCGCTCGCATAGACTGCGGTTCGTGCTTTTGGGCATCGACCACCTCGTCATTGCGACTCCCGATCCCGATGCTGCAGCCGAGGACATGGGACGCGCGCTCGGGCTGAAGGCCTCCGGCGGCGGCCGTCACGAGGCGCTCGGGACGTTCAATCGCCTGATCTGGCTCGGCGATTCGTTCGTGGAGCTGATCGGTGTCTTCGACCGCGGGCTCGCCAAGGGCAGCTGGACGGGCAGGCCGACCCTTCAGGCCCTGGCCTCGGGTGCAGGCCTGGCAACTTGGGCGATCGCAACGGATGACATCGAAAGGGATTCCGCGGCGCTGCGTTCGCTGGGCTCGGACCTTCAGCCAGCGTTGTCCGGACAGCGGGCGCGCCCGGACGGCCGGGTCGTTCAGTGGCGATTCGCGTTGCCGCCGACGCTCGGGCCGTCCACTCCGCCGTTCCTCATCGAGCATGACGCGACCGCCGCGGAGTGGACGGCCGCGGACCGCCTTGCTCGAGCCGCCGAGGTTCATCCGATCGGTGGCCCCGTCCGCCTCGAGGTCCTTGAGATCCCGGTCGACGACTTCAGTCAGAGCATCCAGGGTTTCACGCGAACGGTTGGCCTCCGCTTTCGGCCATCCCTCGCCGGAGCGGGTGCGCGGGACGCCAGCGTTGGTGAACAGATCCTCCGCCTCCGGCCGCGACGGGCTGCGCGGCCGTCGCTGCCGACGGTCCTCCTGTCAGTTCGGGGCGGCGCGCCCCGGTCCGCCGACGCCGTCGGCTGCCACTGGCTCGTTCGCGCCGGCTGACTCTCGGTCCGTCTCCGACGATCTCGACGTCACCGAGGCCTCCGATCGGACTGGTACGAGGACGACGTCGTCGCCTGCCGACACGACCCCCTCGGCAAGGACGCGCGCATACCAACGGGAGTCTTCGGGGTGAACCTTGGGTGAGATCCGGCCGATCTGCCGCTCGACGAACCAGTGGGCGATCGTCTGACACGGCGCGGCCGTCTGGGTCAACTCGATCCTGAGGCCGCCCTGGCCGATCTCCATGCGGTCGCCCGGCTGCAGGCCGGCCCAGTCGATCCCCTCCAGCGTCAGGTTCTCGCCGTAGGCACCCGGAAACGCCTGGTGTCCGTCGGCCGCGACGCGGTCGATCGCCTCGATGGAGTAGAGCGAGACAGCGGCTCGCAGTCCGCCGTGGGTCGGCTCGGGCTCGTTGTGGCCGTCGCCTTCGAGGCCGAGCCAGCGGACGTAGGTCGACTCGATCGGCAGCTTGGGGACCCCGCCGCGCGAGACATTGACCCGATGGACCCGACCTGTCACCTGGCGCCCTCCATTCGTCATCGTCCTCGCGATCGCCGGGGTCGCAGACCCACACTCTCAAGCTCAGCCCTGGCCAGCCGATCGTAGCGTCCGCGAACGAAGTCGCCCAAGGGATCGCGCGAGTGCACGAGGAGCTCGTCGTAGCTGAGGCGGTGGACGGCGCGCGACGCAAGTAGTTTCTGGATCGCCTCATCGGCGACGAACACGGGCGCTCGCCGGATGGCGCGGTGAGCGGCCCGCAGCCGGGCCAGGCGGCGCGCCCGCCACGGAACATAGCGGGTGAGCCAGGGCACGAGGGTGATCCCGGCGACCAACAGTGTCAGAACGGTGGCGATGACCAGGATCAGGTTCTCGAGCTGGCCGCCAACCTCGACGAAGGGCGCACCGGCCGTTCCGAAGGCCGACCGGGCCAGATCGGCCGCACCCTTGCCGATGAGCGGAGCGCCGCCAAGCGCGGCGCCCAGCTGCGCCCCGGCTGCCTGGACATTCAGCCCGCCCTGCCGGACCGTCCGGCCGACGACCACGAACGATGCGAGCCAGCCGAAGAGCCGGTAGGCGACGACGGTCCAGAAGCTGACCCAGGCGACCGTCGACAGGTCGGCGACCAGCTCGCGCATTCGCGCAGCGGGGACCTCGCTCCAGAACTTCGGCATGCTCGACTCCTCACATCCGAAAGACGCCAAAGTGGGTTTCGGGTATCGGCGCATGGAGTGACGCCTGGATGCCCAGGGCGAGGACGCGCCGGGTATCGAGTGGGTCGATGATCCCGTCGTCCCACAGACGCGCGGTGGCGAAATAGGGGCTGCCCTCCCGGTCATACGTCTCGAGGATCGGGGCCTCGAACGCCTCGCGCGCAGCTTCGCTGGCGAATTCGCCGTGGACGGTCGAGAGGACCCGCGCGGCCTGCTGCCCGCCCATCACCGAGATGCGGGCGTTCGGCCATGTCCAGAGGAACCGGGGCTGGTAGGCGCGGCCAGCCATCGCATAGTTGCCTGCGCCGAAGCTGCCCCCGATCAAGACCGTGAACTTCGGAACCTCGGCGCCGGCGACCGCGGTCACGAGCTTCGCCCCGTCCTTGGCGATGCCGCCGGCCTCGTATTCGCGGCCGATCATGAAGCCGGTGATGTTCTGGAGGAAGACCAGCGGGATCCGGCGCTGGCAGGCGAGCTCGATGAAGTGGGCGCCCTTGAGCGCCGACTGGCTGAACAGGATCCCATCGTTGGCGAGGATGCCGACCGGGTAGCCCTCCAGATAGGCGAAGCCGCACACGAGCGTCTCGCCGTACAGCGGCTTGAACTCGTGGAAGCGTGAGCCGTCGATAAGGCGAGCGATCACCTCCCGGACCGGCACGCTTCGACGGAGATCGGTCGAGATGGCGGCGTACAGATGCGCGGAACCATCGCGACCTTCGGGGTCGACGGCTGGCGGCTCGGGCTCGCGGCGGTCCCAGGGCGGCACCGCCGGCCGGCGGTTCAGGTTGCGGACGATCGAGCGGCCGAGTGCAAGGGCGTGTTCGTCGTCGAGCGCTTCGTGGTCCGCGACACCGGACAGCCGGGCGTGGACGTCCGCGCCGCCGAGGTCCTCCGCGCTGACCTCCTCGCCGGTGGCGGCCTTCACGAGCGGAGGTCCGCCGAGGAAGATCGTGCCGGTTCGCTTCACGATGACGGTCTCGTCGCTCATCGCCGGCACGTACGCACCGCCCGCCGTCGACGAGCCCATGACGAGCGCGACCTGCGGGATCGCCAGCGCCGACATCCGCGCCTGGTTGTAGAAGATCCGGCCGAAGTGGTCCCGGTCGGGGAAGACGTCCGCCTGCAACGGCAGGAAGGCACCCCCGCTGTCGACGAGGTAGAGGCACGGCAACCGGTTCTCGAGGGCGATCTCCTGGGCCCGGAGGTGTTTCTTGACGGTCAGCGGGTAGTAGGTCCCTCCCTTTACGGTGGCGTCGTTGGCGACGATCACGACGGTCGTGCCCTCGACGCGACCGACCCCGGTCACGATCCCGGCCGATGGCGCTTCGTCGTCATAGAGACCATTTGCCGCAAGGGGACTCAGCTCCAGGAACGACGAACCCGGGTCGATGAGGCGGTCGATCCGTTCGCGGACGGGCAGCTTGCCGCGCTCGCGATGGCGAGCGATCGAGCGATCGTCACCGCCGGCGCCGCGCTCCGTGATCGCGGCAGTCTTCTCCCGCAGCTGGGCCACCAGCGCCAGCATCGCATCGCAGTTGGCGCGGGCCTCGGCGCTTTCCGGGTCGGCGCGGCTTCGCAGCACGGGCATGCCGGAAAGTGTAGGCCGGGCCAACTCCCCGAAGCCGGGCCAACTCCCCGAAGCCGGGCCAACTCCCGTATTGCGGCGTCCCCGCGGGCTCGGCCAGATCGAGAGGCACCAATCGTTCCCTCCGCCGGTGATAAGCGGGACGCGGATCGGCTCGCGTTGGGCCAGCACCCAAATTCGTCCCCATCGATGCCCATCCAACGGTAAACGGTGGAAGAACCGCGCAACAGTGGCGGGTCCACCGTTCGTGCTGCGCGTCGGGCAATGGTCGGTTCGTTCATCACCAACCATGGGAACGATTGGTGGAAGCCGGGCGGAGTGAGGGCTTGTCGCGGCCCCGGTCGAGTCAGTCCGTACGTCGAGGACGCACCGACCAGCCGGCAAGGCCGATCACACCGATCCCAAGGACCGTCGCCAGCGCGGCGCCACGGAGGCTGATGAGGCCGGTGTCGCACCCGCCGGCGATCTCGTTGTCGCTGAGGCTGACCGACCCTCCGCTGAAGGGGGTGACGCGATAGACCGTCCCCGAAGGTGTCGTCGTCGCGACCCAGCAGCGCATCGGTCAGCCCGAAGAGTGCGAACGCGGCGCCCATCCCAAGCGCGACAAGGAGGCTCGTGATGGCGGCCTCGGAAACGAGGCGCCGTGGTCCCGCCGTCTTGGCCGCAGCGTATGTGAACAGGATGGCGGGGACCAGGAAGATCAGCGTGACGCCCGAAAACGACAGGACGGACCCGGCCGCAGCCAGGATCCCAGCGGCGAAGAGAAGGGCCGGCCGCCCGCCCATCGCCCCCAAGCCGCCGATCGCGGCCGGCACCGAGAACAGCAGTCCCACGGCGAGGGCGCGAAATCGGCTCGGGCGGGCCGGCACTAGAGCTCGTGTCGCGAGCAGTTGTTGAAATCGCGACCAGCGCCACTGCCAGTGCGAGTTGGGTTACGGCCGCGAGAAGCCCGATCCCACGAGCTGTTTCCGGCTCATGCCCCGGCCGCGGTCGAAGCGGGCCGGGATTGGAGAATCTGCCGAAGGGCCGGCTCGAGCTCTGGGTACCGGAAGCGATAGCCCGCTGCAAGGGCTCGCGCTGGCACCGCCCGCCGCCCGTGCAGGATGAGGTCGGCCTCATCGCGGAGCACCAGCCGGATGAGGAACGCGGGAGCCGGGAAGATCGCCGGCCGATGAAGGATCCGGCCCATCAGGCGCGCGACATCGCGCTGGCGCACGGTCTCCGGCGCAACCAGGTTTAGCGGGCCGCGGATCTGGGCGTCCCGCGCCGCGAGGTCGTACAGCCCGACGGCATCGTCGACGTGGATCCACGTGAAGAGCTGGTTGCCCGAGCCCAGCGGACCGCCGACGAAGAGCCGCACCGGCAGGGCCAGCAGCCGGAATGCGAGTGCCTCGGGTGCGATGACCATCGCGGTCCGATTGAGGACCACGCGAACGCCGAGCGCCTCGGCCTTGACGGCGGCGGCTTCCCAGGCAACGACGAGCCGCCCCAGGAAGGTGTCCGCCGGGACCGAATCCTCGTCGAACGTGCCGTCGAGGTGGTCGCCGTACACATCGATGCCGGAGGCGTTGACCAGGACCCCGGGCCGGTCCGCGACCGGCAGGGCGGCAATCGCGCCGACGAGCGCCTCCGTGGCGGCCAGCCGGCTCTGGAGCAGGGCCCGCTTCCTCGACGCTGTCCATGGCCGGCCGCCGAGGCTTTCGCCCGCGAGGTTGACCACAGCGTCGGCGCCACGAAGGGCCTCGACCAGCCCGTCATCGACTGACGGTGGCGCCCAATCACGCACGTCCGCGCCGCCCTGCATGTGGCGTCCGCCTCGTTCAGGATTCCGGCTGAGAATGGTCACCTGGTCCCCGGCGGCGATCCAGGCCGACGTGATCCGACGGCCGATCATCCCGGAACCGCCCGCGACCACGATTCGCATGGTCAGCGTTTCGCCCTTGCCCAGGACGTCACGAGGCGCATCGCGATCGCCCAGATAAGTGAGGCTGCCAACGTAAACGGAAGCACGAACAGTCCGAAAATCGCGGTCCCAAGACCGGCCAGGAGAAGCCCGACAAACGGAGCGAAGGTCCACGAGAGACTCGGGGACTCCGTGCGTCCCACACCGGACATAGCGGTGGCTTCTCCAATGACCAGCGCGCCAATCGGTATCGCGAGCAGCGCGAGGGCACCAACAACCTCCGCCCACTTTAGAAAGCCTCGAGCCTGCCATCCGGCCGGACCCAGGATCGCGCCGCCGGCCGTACCGGCGATCACGATCGCTGCCGGCCCGGCGAGGTCAGGGCCCACGCTGGACATCGGGAATTCGAGGGTGCCCCGAAAAGCCTCCCACGTCCACGGGGCCAGGACGAACATGAGACCTACGACGGTTCCGAGGATCGCCCCGACCATTCCAGCTCGAGGGGGCGCAGGGGCTACTCCGGCCGTCTGCGAAGCGACCGCCTGCCAGGGCACGACCGGACTCTGGCTGCTCACCAAGAAGCCCTACTTGCTACTTCCAACGATCACGTTTCTACGCCAGAAATATGCTATTGTCAAGTGGCAAGTTATTGTCGTTGGAGTACGCTACGAGAATGCCGGGCTCTCCGATCGAAGGCGCGGGGCATCGGGCGCCGTCCCCCTCTGCAGAGGCAATCCGCCTACGGCTCGCGGAGGCGTGGGGGGAGATGGG
>DATCPH010000316.1:0-25539 GCA_036570185.1 Candidatus Limnocylindrales bacterium
ATCGACGCCCAACGCGACCTCGGCAACCGACCCGCCGTGGCCCGAGCCGTTACCGCGCTCGGTAACGCGCTACTCCACGCGTATCGGAGCCCCGAGGCGCTCGCCCTGCTCGAGCCCGCCGCGACCGAGTTCGCCGACCTCAGGGTCGATCGGTCAGTAATCGCCCTCGGCGGTCAGCTGGCTCGAGCGTATTTCCTCGGCGACGACGACCGGCGGGCCATCGAGGTCGTCGACCCGGTCCTCGAGGCGGCCGAGCACGCCGACCTCGGGCCGGTTATCGCTGATGCTCTTGTGACACGCGGCTCCGCCCTCATCTCGCTTGGCCGGCCCATCGAAGGGCTCGGCATCCTCCGGGCTGCGCAGGAGCTGGCCGAAGCGATCGGCCTCGGAGCGACGCTCCTTCGGGCCTACACGAACCGCTCGTTCCTCCAATCGAAACTCGATCCGCTGCAGGCGCTCGGCGTGGGCCAAGCGGGCATGCTCGCCGCCCGGCGCCTCGGCCGGCGCAGCGACTTCGCGGCCCTCCTCCGAAACGCCGCAGAGGTCGCCTTCCGCACGGGAGACTGGCCGTGGGCAGTGGGTGAGCTCGAGGCCGCGCTCGCAGAGGAGTTCGAGGCGCCGGACCGCGCCAGGCTCCTCCAGCCCGCGATCTTCTTCCGCTCAGTCATGGGCGAGCCGGTATCCGACCGCCTCAACGAAATCCGCCGGCTCACCGGCGACAGTGACGATCCAGTCAAGCTAGCGCCTCTCGCGAAGGCGGAGGCCTTCGCGGCCTTCGGCACCGGGCGGTTGGATGAGGCCCGGGCAACCTGGCGCCGGGTGGCCATCCTCTCTCTCGACAACCTCCCGGACTCAATGCCCCGCGCCGCCCGGGCATCGCTCTGGTTGGGAGACATCGCGGGTGCCGCGGACGACCTCAAGGCCCTCGAAGGGTCCAGGATGCACGGCCCCGCGATCGAGGCGGATCGCCTGACCATCCGGGCCGGCCTCGCGGCGCTCGATGACCGAGCCGCCGACGCCCTCCCCCTCTACCGCGACGCTCTCCGCGCCTGGCGCGATCTCGGCCTCATCTGGGACGAGGCTCTCTGCGGCCTCGACATGACAACGCTCCTTGACGCGTCGGAGCCCGCAGTGCGGGACGCCGCGCAGTCGGCGCGCGAGATCTTTGCCCGCCTCCAGGCCACCCCGTTCATCGTTCGTCTCGACGCTGCGGCGTCCTCTGCGGCCCCTGCGCCGTCGGCGTCGGCCAGGTAGGCGGTCACGCACGACTGAGGTCGGCTGATGGATCATTGTCACCACAGCGAAGGGAGGGGCGGCAGATGAGTTTCCTGCAGAAGGCCCGCGAGGCTGCCGAGCAGGCAGCGGAGCAGGCCCGCCAGGCGGCCGATCGCGCTCGCGTGGTCGCCGGCGAACAGCCGCAGGTCGCGGGCGCGGCGCTTCGACAAACGAGCGATACGGTCGCCGACCCGAAGACCGCCGAGAAGGTAAGAGACGCCCTGGGCCGTGCGCGACGCGGGATCGGTACGGCCATCGACCGGATCGACCCGAAGGTCCTCGCCGATGTCGTCATCAAGGCGACGGCGCTCCAGGAGAAGGCCAACGCCTCACTTCGCGATCGAGGCAGCTTCTACCGGATCTCCGAGATCGGCATCGGGGCGGCCATTCCGCCGTCGGTCACGTTCACGATCGCCAGGATCGACGCCGCCGAGGAGATGGTCACCGGCCTGGCGATGGCATCGACCGATCTCGTCAAGGGCGTTCCCGTCGACGCGGACACCGTGGAGGCGCTGGACGGCACGATGATCACCGAGGCGGCGCTGCTCGAACCCGATCAGCCCGCCAGCTGATCAGCCGCGGCGCCGGACGGTCGGCTCGGGTCGGGCCTCGTCGCTCCGCCCCGTCGCAGGGTCGCCGGTGGCCGCGAGGTACGGTGCAGTCAGCCTGGCAAATTCGGCCGCCGTGAACGCGTGACGCAGGACGATCGCGTGGGCCGTCTGGGCGAGGGCTCGGCGAGCCCGTGCGGCGGCCAATCGCGAGAGGCCGCCCGGCGGCATGCTCGCCGCAGCGTCGCGTGCGGCAAGCGCGGATGAGACCCGGAACGCCTCGTCCTCTTCTGGGTCGAGGCCGGCCGGCCACGGTTGGCGGACCTGGCCCGGCCGTCCAAAGTCCGCCAGTGTCCTGAGCTCCGACGAGTTCAGGATCGCGACCCTGCCCAGGAACCGGCGGACCGCCGGAGTGTTCGGACCGTAGCGAGGCTGATCGATCGCGGCCTCCCATCCGCGAGCGAGGCGTTCTCGGGTCCGTTCTCGGAAAGGCCCGGTCAGGAGCTCGTCGAGGAATGTCCCAAGGACCAGCTCGTTGGCATAGCCAAGGATCGCGTCGCGCGTTGGCGTGTCGGTCCAGGCGGCCGGGTCGAGCCTGCTCCGGACGGCCGCCTCCGCGGCGGCGACCGCGTCACGCTGCGCATCGGAAAGGAACCGGCGGATCGTGGCCACGAATGCGATGGGCCGCGTGTCCGCCATCGACAGCCGGTCGAGCTCATCGGCCGACAGCCGACCGACCCGCTCGATGAACCGGCGAAACGCCTCGTCCGGATCATCCGAAAGGGGCGTCGGGTGTCGCGGTGTTGGCGCCTTCGCTTCGGGCGGCCAGGCATCGGGGCGGACCCGTCGAAGCCGATGCCCGGCCGATCGCAGGCCCGGGTGGCGCTCTGCGTCATAGGTAGCCCGAAGACCGGGGTCGCTCAGCCAATCGTGGGCAACGTTGATCCGCTTCGCCACCTCGAGTGTGCGTTCGCCGGCGACGTCCGGATGGTGGCGCTTCAGCAGCGACCGCCACGCAATCTCCACGGCCTCGAAGGTCGCATCGACCGGCAGCTCGAGGCGCGCGTACAGGTCGTCGGCTGGAACCGAGTGCCGAGGCGCCATCGCCATCGCGCCATTGGCGCGCCGCCACGAGGCGGCCCGTCAGGCGGGAAAGGCCCCGTCGCGCAGGAACGCCTGGACCGCTTCGAGGGAGCGCGTCGTCCGCTCGCCGGTCGCCCGCTCCGTGACCTCGAGACCACCGGCGGCGATCGAGCGGGGGCTGACCGTGAAGATCCAGGGCATGCCCAGGAGCTCGGCGTCGGTCAGCTTGACGCCCGGCGATTCATCCCGATCGTCGTACAGGATCTCCCGCCCCGCTTCGATCGAGAGGGCGTGGAGGCCGTCCGCGATCTCCTCGACCTGCGGGTCGCGACCGGCGCCGATCGTGACCTGGTGAGCAGCGTAGGGCGCCACCGCGGCAGGCCAGATGATCCCCTTCTCGTCGTGGTGGGCCTCGACGATGCAGGCGACGTTGCGCCCGAGGCCGATCCCGTACGAGCCCATGACAATGGGATGGCTCTGGCCGTCGTCGCCGAGGTACGTGGCACCGAAGGACTCGGCATATTTCGAGCCGAGCTTGAAGATGTTGCCGACCTCGATTCCGTTGCGGAGCTTGACCGGCGCCCCGCAGCGCGGGCAGGGATCGCCCTCTCTCGCGTTGGTAATGTCGGCGACGAGCTCGGGCTGGAAGTCGCGGGGCACGTTCACGTTCCGAACATGCCAGCCGACCCGGTTGGCTCCAGCGACAAGGTTCGGGGACCTGGGGACGAGGTCGTCGACGACGACGGTCGCATCGCGGGCCCCGATCGGCGACCCATAGCCGGCCTCCATTCCGCGCTCGCGAATCTCCTCGACCGTCGCGGGCCGCAGCCCGCCGGTGATCGTCAGTGCGTTGACGAGCTTCGTCTCGTTCACGTCGAAGTCGCCGCGAACGATCGCCGCGACGAACCGCCCGTCGCCCGCCACAAAGAAAGCGGCCTTGGCCGTTCGGCTCCTTGGAACGTCGAGGAACTGCGCCAGGGCGTCGATCGTCGTCGCGCCGGGCGTCTCAACGTCCTCCATCGGCAGCGCCTCCTCGGCGTCCGGCTCCGGCTTCCCGACAACGGCGATCTGCTGGTTGTCGGCGTAGCCGCACGCATCGCACAGGACGAGGGTGTCCTCGCCGAACTCGTTGACCACCATGAACTCGTGGGCACCGGTGCCGCCCATGATCCCGACGTCGGAACCCACCGCGATGGCGTTGAGGCCGAGCCGGCGAAAGATCCGCTCATATGCCTCGTAATGAAGTCGGTAGCTGCGATCGAGGCCTTCATCGTCGCGATCGCAGCTGTACGAGTCCTTCATCACGAACTCGCGCACGCGGATGAGGCCGCCCCGGGACCTGGGCTCGTCGCGAAACTTGGTCTGGAAGTGGTAGACCATGATCGGGAGCTGTCGGTAGCTCTGGACGATGTCGCTCAGGAGCGTGGCGACCACCTCTTCGTGGGTCATCGCCAGGACCATGTCCCGCTCGGCGCGGTCCTTGAAGCGAACGAGCTCGGGGCCGATCTTGAAATAGCGGCCGCTCTGCTTCCAGATCTCGGCCGGATGCACGACGGGCATCTCCATCTCCTGGCAGCCGATCGCGTCCAGCTCTTCGCGGATCACCTGCTCGACCCGTTTGTTGACGCGGAAGCCGAGGGGCAGCAGGGAGTAGATCCCGGCACCGAGCTGCCGGACATAGCCGGCCCGCACGAGGAGCCGATGGGACGGCATCTCGGCGTCGGCCGGGTCGTCGCGGAGGGTCGCGAAGAAGAGCTTGCTCAGGCGCATGGAAAGCGAAGGATAGCCGCGGGCGGGATCGCGGGCCGGAATCGGCGGCCGAGGAGCACGGAGCGGCGACGGCCCGGGATCGACCCGGAGTCCTGCTCAGGGGTCGTCGAGCCGCCTATTAGCCGCATTCTTACCGAGGCGGCACGAGCCAGGAGACGGCGCCGGTCCTTCTTGATTTCAGGGTATCAGTCAGCCGCGACACCCTTCCACCGGTATCGACGGGGTCCGAATATCAATCCGAATCCGGTTGATATCAGAGCCCGAGGCTCAGCCACTCCGGACGTTTTGTGTCCCTCGCTCGAGGACCTACGCTCCAGCGAGCATTGCGGCTCATATTCGTGGCCTCGGCCGCAGGTGCGACCGGATGCCCACTCGCTGGACTGACGCTCCACCTCCGGGTCCGGCGGTGTCGCGCGACGAGCGCCGGCCGGCTCCGTCCCAGCCGCCAGCGTCTGGGGATCAACCTCGGTGGGGCCGCAGCTCGATCCAGCGTCCGGCGTACGCGACGCGCACGGGGTCGGGCGACGCGGCCTCTCGAGCGAAGGATGACACCAGCGCGTCGCGGCTTCGGATCGGCTGAAGCTGGACGGCGACCCGGCTCACCTCGGAGTCGAAGGAGGGCTCGGTCCAATCGCCCGGCGGCCGAAGCGTCCCTCGGCGGATGCGGGCGAGCCGGTTGGCCTCAAGAAGCAGGGCTCGCCGCGGGGCCTTCGCTGCAAGATGGTGTCGGAACGCCATGGCCGCACAATCGGCCGGTGCCGTCAACGGCCAATGAACCGGCGGTGAACGATCGACCCCGCGTTCCACCAATCGTTCCAATGGTTGGTGATACGTGAGTGAACGGGGCCATCGGGCACCCTGAGGACCGCTTGCCCCGCCATTTACCGCAGGCGGAGCGAATCGGTGGCGACTCCGGAACTCGGAGAGCGTTTCGGGCTGCCCAGAGCCGCATATCACCGCCGGTGGGAACGATCGGCAGGTCGCAAGCGTGTCGGTCGCTCAGAGGTTCTGCGACATCGACCCGCCACGGATCGCTCTTCTCCGGCGCGCCTCAGGCCGGCCGACGGAAGACGTAACCGACGCCGCGGATCGTATGGATGAACGACGGGGCCGCGGCATTGTCCTCGATGAGGCCCCGCAACCAGTGGACATGGACGTCCACCGTCCGGGTCTCGCCGCCATAGTCGTAGCCCCACACGTTTTCCAGGAGCTGGTCACGGCTGAAGACCTGGCCTGGGTGGCGGAGCAGGAAGGACAGGAGCTCGAACGCCTTCGGCTTGATGGGGACAGCCTCGCCTCGGCGGAGGAGCCGATGCCCGGCGAGATCGACCTGGACATGCCCGAGGTCGACGACGGCCGGTGGCGTCTCGGCGGAGAGCTGCTCGCTCCGGCGGAACAGCGCCCGGATTCGCGCCGAGAGCTCCCGCAGGCTGAATGGCTTCGTGACGTAGTCGTCGGCGCCGAGCTCGAGCCCGACGACCTTGTCGAGCTCGGAATCCTTGGCCGTCAGCATCACGATCGGCACGCCTGATTCGGCGCGGATGATCCGGCAGACCTCGATCCCGGAAAGCTCGGGCAGCATCAGGTCGAGGAGCACGAGGTCGGGGCGATCGGCACGGAATCGGGCGAGCGCCTCTCGACCGTCGGCCGCGGCCACGACACGGAAACCCTCTGCCTCGAGCGCATCGACCAGCGTCTCACGCAGGGTCGGTTCGTCTTCGACGACGAGGATCTTTCGGGCCATGGAACCCTAGGGTACCTGCGCGTGTTAACGGCGTATGTGCTACGAGCCTGAACGGTGCCAGCCGGCAGGATGGGCCGCCAGTTCGGAGGCGGGCGCGGTCAGGCGGGCGCGGTCAGGCGGGCGGCTCCGCGGGAGACTCCATGTAGTGCTCGGTGAACGACCGGCACTGACCGGCGTCGTCGAACTCGAGCAGGTAAACGTTGTGGTAAACGCGGGATGCCTGTGCCTGGCTGGCATCAGTCCAGTACGTCGTCACTCCGGTCGCCACGGCCCGCTCCCCGTCGACAGCGAATGGTTCGTACGTCGCCGTGAAGGTCCCCGGCTCGTCGCGCTGGCTCACGCCCGGGCCCGGATTCACCCGCGCCTCGACGATGGTCGCGCGGCCCACGATCGGATCGTCCCACGGCCGATATCGGTACTGGGCGTTCTCGCTGAACAGATCCCCGACCAGAGCCGGGTCATATGTCTCCCAGGCTTTGACGTAGTCGTCCAGCCACATCTGGACGTCGTCGTGGTTCACGATGCGCGTACCTCCGATTCCCTGAGCGCCGCGATGGCGCTGTCGATCCGTGCCAGCACCCGCTCGCGTCCGAGCGCGACCAGCGTGTCGAAGAGCGGCGGCGTCGCGGTCCGGCCGGTCACCGCCACGCGGATCGCCATGAACAGGTCGCCGGCCTTCCAGCCCCGCTGTTCGGCCAGCGCCCGCAACGGGGGCTCCAGCTCGTCGGCCTCGAAGCTGACTGCCCCGACCGCGTCGATCGCCTCGCGGGACGCGCGCAGACCCTCGATGGTCGTCTCCCGGTCCCAGCGTTTCGGAACGACAACCGTTGGGTCCACCTCGAGGTGGTCGACGAAGAGGAAGCCGATGAGATCGCCAACGGCTCCCAGGACCGGCAGCCGCTCCTGGATGATCGGCAGCAAGGCCTTGAGCTCATCATCGGACGGCATCCGGTCGATCCGGCCGGCGGTCATCTCAGTTTCGAGGAACGGCCGCAGGCGGTCGACCAGCTCATCAGGCGCCAGGCGACGGATCCACTGCCCGTTGAGCCACTCGAGTCGCTCCCGATCGAACTTGGCGCCGCCCTTCTGGACATGCTCGATGTCGAAGCGTGCTGCGAGCTCGTCGAGCGAGAGGATCTCCTCTTCGGTTCCCGTCGACCACCCGAGGAGCGCCAGGTAGTTGACAAGCGCCTCCCGCACGAAGCCCTCGTTGATGTAGTCGGAGATGGCGGTCTGCGACTTCCGCTTGCTCATCTTCGACCCATCGGGATTCAGGATCAGCGGCAAGTGGCCGAAGCGCGGCTCGGCTTCGCCAAGGGCCTGGAACAGGAGGATGTGCTTCGGCGTGTTGGACAGGTGATCTTCGCCCCGGATGACGTGGCTGATGCGCATGGCCGCGTCATCGACCACCACCGTGAAGTGGTAGAGCGGCGAGCCGTCTGCTCGGACGATGATCATGTCGCCGCCCAGGGCCGAGGCGTCGATCTCGACCCAGCCTCGGACCATGTCGTCGAAGGCGATCGGCCCGGACTCTGGGATCCGGAAGCGAAGGGCCGGCCTGCGGCCCTCTGCCTCGAACGCCGCCCGTTCGGCCTCCGCCAGGCGGGCACAGCGCCCGCTGTAGCGCGGCGGGAGGTGGGCGGCCTGTTGCGCCTTCCGCTCTGCGTCGAGCTCCTCCGGCGTGCAGTAGCAGGGGTAGGCCATGTCGGCGCGGCGAAGCCGGCCGGCGGCTTCCCCGTATCGGTCGAGCCGCTGCATCTGGCGATACGGTCCGAACGGACCATGGTCCGGTCCGCCGGCGACATCAGGGCCCTCGTCCCAGGTCAGGCCGAGCCAGTGGAGGCCATCGACGATGTCCTTCTCGAACGCGAGGGACCCGCGGGCGGCGTCGGTGTCCTCCAGGCGGAGGACGAAGGTTCCCTCGTTTCGCCGCGCGAACAGGTAGTTGAAGAGTGCCGTTCGGGCGGTGCCGATGTGGAGCTGGCCGGTAGGGCTGGGAGCGATGCGGACGCGGATCTCTGACATGGGCGCGAATCGTAGCAGCGCGGCCGCGGCGGCCAAAGGACGCAACCGAGCCCGCGACCCCTCGGGGCTCAGAGCGGTCGTATTCCGGCCCTCATCAATGTTGTCGATGCCGATTCCGCTCCCAGCAGCCGAATTGCGATTACGACGAGCTCAGCCTCACGATCCGGAGCTGGAGCCACCCGATGGCCGAACGGACGGGTGTGCCGCTGGCGATGGCAGGGACGGTCGGGACACCGTCAGGTTCGCCTACTGGCAGATCGGGCGCTCCCACCGGAATCGGGTCAGGCAACTTTCTCAACTCGGTCGATTTCGCGAAGTTGAACCCTGGTTCGGCGCGGAAGGACTCCCGGATCAGCCTGGCGAAGGCGCGCCGGCAGTCCAGGCGTGCCGGGGAGTCAAGGCGTGCCGGCAGTCCAGGCGCTCCGGCAGTCGAGGCGAGCCGGGGAGTCAAGGCGTGCCGGCAGTCAATCCGATCCCGGTACCCGATGAAACAGGGCGGGATCGGCTTCGCCGGGAAGCACCCTGACGAGCGAGGCCGGGCGCAACCCAAGGGTCGCGCGACCGATTGGCCCATCGAGCGTTAGCGAGTCGAGCGACTCCGAGCGGGCCAGGACCGTGACATGCGCCCCTGGCTTGAGCTCGCGGGCTTCGAGGTAGGAGAGGAGACCCGGGTCCTCTTCCGCCTCCTCGGTGATTCGATAGATCGTGGCCCGCTCGCCCGCGTTCACGCTGGCCAGGGGTATACCGGCCGGACGGCGCCGGGCGGTCTCCGCATCGATCGGATTGCCGTGGGGACACGTCGGTGGGTGGCCGAGCATCTCGTCGAGCCGGGCCTCGACCCGCGGCGAGATCGCGCCCTGCAGGCGCTCGGCCTCGACGTCGGATTCGGCCCAGCCGAGGCCCACGACCGATGTGAGCAGCCATTCGCACAGGGCATGGCGCCGAAAGATGCCGTCCGCCGCGGTCCGGCCGGGCGGCGTGAGGATGAGCTCGCGGCCCCCGGCCTGCGTGACGAGCTTGTCGGCGACGAGGCGGCGGAACATCTCGCTCGCGGCCTGGGTCGTAACACCGAGTTTCCGCGCAACCTGGGCGGCAGTCACCCGCGAGCCGTCTCCGGCCATTACCCGAAGCGCGAGGAGATACTCCTGGGCCGCCTGGGAAAGGTCGGCCGATGCGCGGTCTCGCTTTGAGCGGGTCGTTGCCACGAAGTCATGGTAGCGGCCGTCCACTCGTCGTCCGGGTCGCGCCGGCCGGCCGGGTCGTCTGCGTCTGATCGGCACCTTGCGGCCACCGATCGGCGAGCGCCGCGATGCCGTAGGCGATGAGACCGGCGGACGCGGTGGTCAAGCGGACGCCGCCCGAACCGGCGCCCAGCGCGAAGGCTAGGAGTCCGACGGCTGCCACGGCCGCCGCGGGAAGAAGGAAGCCGAGTGCGGATCGGGCGCTCATCCGCTCCTCACGGGCGCCGCCGGCTCGGGCGCCTCTGCCAGCTCCGCGGCGAACGGCGACCCCGATCACAACGCCCGAAACGAACGCGGCCGTGAGGAAGACCGCCAGGACGTCGCTCCGAGCTGGGTCGAACTGCCCAAGAAAGAGGATCACGATGGCGCCAAGGGGCAAGGCAAGGAGCAGCAACGCCAGGGCTCCGGCCGCGGCCAGTCCGGCCAGCGACGGCGCGGCGAGCAGGATCGGGAGAGGAGCCAGCGCGACAAACGAGGAGATGGCGACGGCCTGATCGGTGCATGACGGCGCTGAGCGGGCGCATCCGCTGAGCTCACCGAGGGCAGACGCCAGGAGCCACAGGAGCGGCAGCCAGCCGAGAACGGCGCGAGTCACACGACCTCGAGGCCCTGGGCTTCGGGACAGGACCTGACGGAACGTGCCAGCAATCAGCGATTCGAGGTCCATGGGGGACGTCGCTTGAGTTGGGTGGCTCTGCGGAATATCGGCTGTGCGCGCCGTCCGTGGCGGCCGGGGCGCCCCTCGCGGCGGCCGCGTGCTTGGCGATCGTGGGGCGCGCGGTGGATTGGACACGCCGGGCGGCTCTGCCGTCCTGGATGACGTGAACTTGATTGGCTCTTCGGAGGGGCCCCTCTCGGGCGCGGGCCGGGCAGGATCTTCTTCGGAGGACCTCTCCTCGGACCGCTGCCACGCGTCGGTCCCGGGCCAATCGGGACCAGATCCGGCCTCGTCCGCGGGGGATCCGCCGGCCGCTCGTCGGGCGCGAGCCTGATACTCCGGCCCGTGCTTGCGCGGGTCGGCATATTCACGCGGGTTGAGCGTCCAGTAGGTCCCGCTCGAGCGGCCATACCAGGCTCCGCCGCTCCAATCGGGATCGAGCGCGCCATCGACCGCGTCGTCGTAGGAGGTCGACCCGAGCGACGCTTTTCTGTGCCGCGACCGGCCTCGCGGCCCGCCGCCGGGCCGTGCGCTGGATGGGCCGCTCGATTGATCGCGGTCGCCGGACGATGCGGGCCCGCCGGCTCCGCGTGTGGGGCCAGAGGCTCCGCTTGCCGGTCCATGGGCTGTGCCAGAGGCTCCGCGTGTCGGACCAGACGCTCCGCGTGTCGGACCAGCGGCTCCGCTTGCCGGCCCCGCGGCTGCGCCAGCCGGCCGGGTCCGCGTGCGCCACGCATCCCTTGCCGCCCGTGCTCGATCCGGGTCGGCCTGCCAGGCCGGCCGCCGTGGCGTGGCACCGCGTCCGGGGAGGGTGCCTCGTTCGCCGGTGAGCATCTCGTACGCGGCATGGATCGCCAGGAAGCGTGGAATCGCGGCCTCGCCCGCCGAATCGGGATGGTTGGCTTTGGCCAGACGCCGGTACGCGCGCTTGATCTCGGCGGTGGTCGCGCCCGGCTCCAGGCCGAGGGTTTGGTACGGGTCGATCGCCATAGTGCGTCGGTCTCCTGATCCGCCGGTCGGTCGCGACGACCGACCCGACCGGTGTCAGCCGATCAGCTCGCCCACCGGGGCCAGATCGAAGTCGGGAACTGCCTCGGAGCTGGCGCGCCCGTGGGGATCGAGGGTGATGGGATGGTGGAACCGATCCAGCGCACGAAGTGAGGCCCCTTCGACCACGCCAGCCTGGCGCAGCGATTCGACGGTTGCGGCCCATGCCGCCCGATCGAATCCCGAGCCGTCCTCGATCTTGACAGCCATCCCCGAAGGGCCGGTGGCCCCGCTCGGCGCCCGAGGCCCGGCGAGGATCGCGATCCCGTCGAGGCCTTCCATGCCGCCCTTGCTGATGACTCGGCCGGGCAACGCCATCATCAATGACGTGTCGAGGCGATCTCGGGTCCCGCCGACGAGATCCGGATTGGCGAGCATCGCGTCGCGAACGAGCGTGAGGGCGGGAGCCAGCGAGCGCCGGGCGTCCGAGGTGGCTACGGCGGTCGGTTCGGCAAGCATCGCGAACGCTCGCGCGACCTCGCGGAGTGGAAATGCGTAGGTTGCGACGCCGCAGCCGTCGATTCCCGTCCGGAGTCGGTCGACCGTCGTCCCGAAGGAGCGCGCGACAACCGACCGATACACGGCCTGGGCAGGATGATCGTCGTGCCAGTAGGTTGCGAGGTCCCAGCGATTCAATTTCGACAGCAGCAGGAACACCGTGTGCTGGCCCGAGCACATGTGGCGGACGGGGCCTGCCTTTTCACCGTCACGGGCGAGGCGTGCGGCCGTCAGGGCGTCGAGGGGCATTCCCTCGGAGCCACACGCGAGCAGCGTCTGGCTCACGTTCGCCCGGCGGAGGATGCTCTGCACGGCTCGAACGTGGAGATCCTCGCCCGAGTGACTGCTCGTCATGATCGCCAGGTCGGCGGGCCGAAGATCGAACGCCTCCACCCCGCCCGCTTCGATCAGGGCAACGACGCCGAAGGGCTTGACGCTCGACCGGAGATTGACGACACGCTCCGGGTCCCCGAGAGCGCGCACGACCCGCCCGGAGTCATCGACTTCGACGATGTCGCCACGGTGAACGCTTTCCTCGACACCGCTCCGCATCTGGCGGACGAGGATCGGCGGCACGACACGCGATCGTCGCCGAACCGGCGCCGAATCCCGATCCACGGACGGGAAATCGGCCGTTCGAGGGCCCCGTCGGGCGCGTGACGTGGGCGTCGCGGTCACGTCGGTCAGTATGCGGCAGCCGGCCGACCAGGAGCCTTGCGGCCCGCATCGCCAGCTTCCACGCGACCGGGCGATCTGCGCCGCCGACCGGGGTGTAGGATGCCGCTCGGCACCCGGCGGACGGGGCCCACCGCCCAAGCCCCCGGGCCGGATACCCCGATGGAGAGCTCCGCTTGTCCCTCCCGGCCACGCTCCACGTCTCGCAGCACCCGGCTGTCCTGCACAAGCTCGGCATCCTGCGCGACGAGTCGACGGAACCCAAGAAGTTCCGCGAGGTCGTCCGGGAACTTTCATGGCTCCTGGGCTACGAAGCGCTGGCCGATGCCCACGTTCGCGACCTGACCGTCCGAACGCCGCTCGAGGAGATGGCCGGCAACGAGCTCGCCGACCGGATCGGCCTCGTGCCGATCCTTCGTGCCGGACTCGGGATGGTCGAGGCGATGCTCGAACTGATGCCGACCGCCCAGGTATGGCACCTGGGACTCTTTCGCGACGAACGGACGCTTCGGCCGGTCGAGTACTACAACAAGCTGCCCGACTCGGCCACGGTGGACCTGTGCCTGATCCTCGATCCGATGCTCGCCACGGGCGGGTCGGCGACTGCGGCCATCGACGTCCTCAAGCGGTGGGGCGCGGTCACGCCGGTACGAATCAAGCTCGTGAACCTCATCGCCGCGCCGGAAGGGGTCGCCGCCGTTGCCGCCGCTCACCCGGACGTCGAGATCTACTGCGCGGCCATCGATCGCCAGCTCAACGACCGGGGCTACATCCTGCCCGGCCTCGGCGACGCCGGCGACCGCCAGTTCGGGACGGGAAACACCGGCTGACGCCGGCGCTTCGGATGCTCGGCGGCCGCCGATGCATCCGCCGGGGACCGACCCGTACCCCAGGCGGGGGAGGCCATCGCGCCGGCCAGGCAGTAACGCGGAAAGGCCGGCCCCTTGCGGGGCCGGCCTCGATCTCCGTGCATTGCCGGTCCCGAGTGGGAGCCAGCGTGGAGTCGGACTAAGCCTACTTGCCTCCCTCCGTGAGGGCGACGACCGCCTTCTGAAACGAAGTCCCCTTCGTGTCACCGGTGAGCAGCCCGAGAGCTTTCTGGGCAAGGTCGTTGCGGAAGGGCTTGCCCGTTGGGGCGGCCTTCAGGATCTTCGAGTCGAGCGAGATCTGGACGGTTCGGTCGAATGCCGCCTGGTCCATGATCCCGATCCCGTTCGGGGACGGCCAGATGAGCGCGTTGATCTCGTTGAGCTGCCAGGTCTGATGACCCTTCGGCAGTTTCGCGTCGTGCTTGAGGACGATGTCGACGCATTCGGCCGAGTTGTCGCGGCAGTACATCCAACCGCGGAAGGAGGCCTTCAGGAACTTGACGGCAATGTCTTCGTTGCCCGTCTTCGCCATCCAGCTCTCCGACGTGAAGATCGCGTCCTGGAGCATGGAGGTGCCCTGGTCTTCCCACTTGATGACGTTGAGATCATCGGCCGTGTAGAGCTTTCCCGTCGCTGGATTCTTCGTCTCAAGGACCTGGGCGTACTCGTTGTAGGTCATCGCCTGGGCGGCGTCGATCTGACCGGCAACGAAGGCGTTCATGTCGAACTGCTGGGGAACGATAGTGACCTGGCTCTTGTCATCTGGATTGATGCCCGCCTTGCGCATCCCGGCGAGGAGCTCGAACTCGTTGCCGAAGCCCCAGCTACCGATGCGCTTGCCCTTGAAGTCGGTCACCGCGTTAATGCCACTTGTCTTGAAGGCGACCTGGGTCGTCGCAGACCGCTGGAAGACCTGGCCAATGACCTGGACGTCTGCGCCACTTTCACGCGGTGCGAGCATGCGCGGGACCCACGAAATCCCGAATTCCGCCTTGCCGCCCGCGACCACGGTCGCCGGCACGATGTCGACGGCCCCGGGAAGGATCGTCACGTCGAGGCCCTCTTCCTTGTAGAAGCCCTTGTCGAGCGCCGCGAAGTAGCCGGCGAACTGCGCCTGCGGGAACCACTGCAGCTGGAGCCGGATCTTTGTTCCCGCCGCCGCACTGGCGCCTCCGGCAGGCGCGCTGCTACATGCTGCAGCGATGATGCCGGCGGCAACCATGAACGCGAACGTGCGCGTGAACCTCATCCTCGTTCCTCCTTCTCGCCGGGCCACGGTCACCCCTGCTCGCCGGGCCCATCCGATTGGCGGAGTCTAACGACCGCGTATCTGGCGGTCACGCCCGATCGGGGCCGCGATCGTGCGCTTCGGTTATCGGATCTCGGCGCGGGCGGCCGCCCACGGGGTCACTAGGCGTTCCAGCCCGACGACGACGAGATAAAGCCCGATTCCGATCGCCGCGGCGAAGATGATCGCGGCCCACGATCGGTCGAAGGCGAGGAATGCGGAGTTGGTGGCGATGTACTGGCCGAGGCTCGACCTGGGGGCTGCGAAGTACTCGGCCACGATCGCCCCGATCGTCGCCAGCGTCGTGGCGACACGCAGGGCCGTGAACAGGAAGGGCAGCGAATTCGGCACGCGAACGACGCGGAAGATCGTGAACTCGGACGCGGCATAGGAGCGCATCAGCTCGATGGCCGCCGGATCGACGTTCAGCAGGCCGCGGACCGTGTTGATCATGATCGGAAAGAACACGAGTACGCCGGCGATCATCGCCTTGGAGAACTGGGAGTCGACGCCGAACCAATTGTTGAAGATCGGGGCAAAGGCGATGATCGGAACGGAGTTCGCCGCGATCGCGAACGGCATCAATGATCCCCGAACGGCGGCGAACCGGGCGGTGATGACGCCGACCAGCAATCCGGCGGCGACTCCCATGAGCAGGCCTCCAACAACCTCGCCGAGCGTGTAGCTGGTGGCGTCGAGCAACTCCGGGAGGTAGGTCTGCCACGCCGTCGCGATCGCCAGCGGGCTGGGCAGGATGAACTGCTTCAGCTGGAGGATTCGGACGGTCGCCTCCCAGACCGCGAGCGCCCCGAAGAACGCGACCGCGGGAGGGACGACGTCCTGGATTCGCCGGATCGCGACCCCGCGCGCAAAGTCGCCCCGGGATCGCCACGCCGAGGTCATCGCCGGTTCCACGCTAGGGCTCCTCGACTCGGAGGTGCGCCGTCATGCCGTCCCCGGCGAGCGCGTCGCGTGTCTCGGCGGCGTCTCCGGCCGGCTCGCCCTCGCCGGCGCGCAGCGCCTCGCGAACCGCGGTCACGAGCTGAAAGTACCGCTCCATCTCGCGGGTCTCGACGCTCCGGTCGCGCGGCAGGTCGATCGGGATTACCTTCTTGATCCGGCCCGGCCGCGCGGACATGACGACCACTCGTGAGGACAGGAAGACCGCCTCGGGGATCGAGTGAGTGACGAAGATGACTGTCGTCCGCGTCCGCTCCCAGATCCGGTGGAGTTCGAGGTTCATCCGCTCGCGGGTCATTTCGTCCAGTGCCCCGAAGGGTTCGTCCATCAGGAGGATCGCCGGGTCGAGGGCCAGCGCCCTGGCGATCGCGACTCGTTGCTGCATCCCGCCCGAGAGCTGCCACGGCCGCTGGCCGGCAAAGTCCGTGAGCTCGACCAGGGCGAGCATCTCGCGGGCCTTTGCCTGGCGCTCGGCCGCAGGCCGGCCTCGTATTTCGAGCGGCAGTTCGACGTTCCGCTGGACGGTCCGCCAGTCGAACAGGACGGGCGCCTGGAACACCATCCCGTAATCGCGGTCGAGCCGGGCCCGCCGCGCAGGCTTGTCGTTGACCGTGACCGTTCCGGAGCTGGGTGCCACGAGGTCGCCGACGATTCGCAGCAGCGTTGACTTGCCGCAGCCCGACGGCCCGATCAGGGAAACGAATTCGCCACGCTGGACCGCAAAGTCGATGCCGGACAGCGCCTGGACTCGACGGCCACCGCGCTCCTCGGTGCCGAAGGCCATCGACACGTCGGAAAGCTGAACGACGACGTCATCAGCCGGAGTGCCGGCAGACGGGCCGGTTGCCGTCATCACACGGGCTCCAACTCGATCGCGCGCTGATCCCGGATCGCCCAGCGCTCGACCAGGACGACAAAGACGAAGGCCATGACCCCAAGAGCGGCGGCAACGATCACTGTGGCCCACAGCTCCGCCGGACCGAGCGTGTAGTACTGCATCCCGAGGAGGATCGCCCCGCCCAGGCCCTCGCGGTAACCCGAGGGCAGTTCGCCCACGATCGAGCCGACGATCGACGCGGTGGCGGAGATCTTGAAGGCGGTGAAGAGGTATGGATACGAGGCCGGCAGACGGAGCTTGAGGAGGATCGTGCGGCGGTCTGCCGCGTAAGAGCGCATCAGCTCCAACGCCAGCGGATCGGCCGCACGCAGCCCCCGGATGGCCGCGACCGTCACCGGGAAGAACGTCAGGTAGCTCGCGACGATGGCGATGCCGAACCACCCCGCCTGGAGTCCGACGACGATGATCGGCGCGAGGGCGACGATCGGGATCGTCTGGCTGGCGACGATGAGCGGAAGGAGGGCGCGCTCGAGGACCCGAACGTGGATCAGGAGGATCGCGAGCGCCAGTCCAACCGTCGCACCAAGGGCGAAACCGGCGGCCGCCCCGCGAAGCGTGAACAGCGCCGAGGCAGCGAGTGACTGGAGGCCGGTGGCGCCGGATGCGTCAACCTGGACGAAGGCGCCGACAACGTCCCAAATGTGGGGGAGGTTGATGTCGCTCAGCTGGTTGAGGTGGAACGGCGGCTTGTGGTCGATGCGGATGCCGGTGCCCAGGAACGAGTCGAACCGCCACGGATCGCCGGCCAGCCACTTGGCGAGTTCCCAGGCGATCAGCACCACGAGGACTGCGATCGCGAAGCCGACGACCGGCCTGGCTCCGCTGGACCGTGGGCCCGCGGAGCTTCGTCGCGTGGTTGCGACCGCCGCGGTCATGCTCGAGGTCCGCTCGGTGGGCTGAGCGCCGAGGCGTCAGCCCTGGACAGCCTGGTCGGCGATGTCGAGCGCCCGGTCGATCACCTCGAAGCCCTCGTGGAGCTGTTCCTCCGTGATGCACAGCGGCGGATTCGTATGAATGGAGTTGCTGGCGATGAACGTGTACAGGCCGTTATCGCGGAAGAACCTGGCGATGGCTTTCATCTCGTCGCTCGTGCCGTTATACGAGGTGAGGGGCGTGAAGGGATCGCGGCTCCGGACGAGATCCAGGATGCCGAAGAGGCCGATGTTGCGATGTGCTCCGACCGACGGGTGCTTCGCGTACAGCCGCTCGTGCTCTGCGCGCATCACCGGGCCCAGCCGCGCGGAGTTCCCGACGAGATCGTCCTCCTCGTAGACCCTGATCGTGGCGAGCGCGGCCGCGCAGCTGACGGCGTGGTTGCTGTAGATCAAGCCGCCGTAGTACATCTTCGTCTCGAAGGCCTCGGCGATCCGGTGCGTCATCGCGACCGCGCCGAGCGGCAGATACGAGCTCGTCAGGCCCTTGGCCATCGTCATCAGATCCGGGACGGTGTCCCAGTTGTCGACCGCGAACCACCGGCCGCTCCGGCCGAACCCGGCCATCACCTCGTCGGCGACCATGAGGATCCCGTAGCGATCGCAGATCTCGCGGACGCCCTGGATGTAGCCGTCGGGCGGGATGAGGATCCCGTTCGTCCCGACGATCGTCTCCAGGAAGACAGCCGCGATCGTGTGGGGCCCCTCGTAGCGGATGACGTCTTCGAGGCCCTGGAGCGACTCCCCGACCGGACGTGGCTCCTTCTCGCCCCACCGATGCGTATCGGGGTATCGGATAACGCCTATCAGGCCGGGCTCGTTGGCCCACCGCCGCGGATCGCCGGTCAGGCTCATCGCCCCCATGGTCGCGCCGTGGTAGCTCCGGTAGCGCGCGAGCACCTTGTAGCGGCCGGTAAAGTGGCGGGCGAGCTTGAGCGCGTTCTCGATCGCCTCCGCCCCGCCCAGGGTGAAGAACACCTTGTCGAGGTCGCCGGGCAGGATTTCGGCGAGCTTGGCGCCGAGACGGGCCCGGGGCTCGCTGGCAAAGGCCGGCTGAACGTACTGGAGCTTCATCGCCTGCTCGGTGATGGCGTCGATCACGCGCCGGTCGCCGTGACCGATGTTGACGGACATGAGCTGGCTGTTGAAGTCGAGGATTCGCCGGCCCTCGGGCGTGTACAGGTAGACGCCCTCGGCGTGAGCGATGGCGATCGGATCGATCGCCCCCTGGACTGACCACGAGAAGAACGTGTGCTTGCGCGAGAGCTCCACGATCTGCTCGCTGGTCATGGAGGCGCTGGTCGTCTCGACTGCCATCGTCCACCTCGGCGCTGCGTCCGTCGGGAGCCTCGCCGGCTCCGAAAATGGGACTCGGGGGATTGGAGACCTATTAGACCACGCTAGACCCTTGGTGAAGGACCGGCCAGGGCGGGCTCTCTCCCAGCTTCGCGAGCACACCGGAGGATCGCCTCGACGGACCGACCGACGTCGGCCTCGGTCGTCCGCCAGTTGGAGACCGAGATTCGCATCGCCCCGACGCCGTGCCAGGTCGTGCCACCCACCCAGCACGTGCCATCACGCTGGACGGCCGCGATCACGGCCCGCGTACGAGCATCGCCGGCGGCCGTGTCGTCGCCCCCGGCGGTCTCGTCGCCCCGGTGGGTAAACCTGACGAGGACCTGATTGAGGACGACGTCGTTGAGGATTTGGACGCCGGGCTCACGCCCGAGCTCATCGGCGAAGCGCCGGGCGTGACTGCTGCACCGCTCGATGAGCTCTCGGAGGCCATCTGGCCCAAGAGCGCGGAGGGCCGCGTAGACCGTGAACGCGCGCGCCCGGCGGGAGGCGTCGGGCACGTAGTCGTACGGATCCCGCCCGTCGGCTTCGTTGCGGAGGAGATAGGCCGCCGACAGGGCCATCGATCGCCGCAGGACGAGCCGGTCGCGGACCGCTACGATCCCGCAGTCATATGGAACGTTGAGCCATTTGTGGGCGTCGGTCGTCCACGAATCAGCACCCTCGAGGCCTGCCAGTCCGCCACGCAGCGCCGGTGACACCGCGGCCCAGATCCCGAATGCGCCGTCGACGTGGAGCCAGGCGCCGACCTCGCGGCAGGCCGCGACGATCGGCTCGAGCGGATCGAACGCTCCCGTGTTCACGTTTCCGGCCTGGGCACAAACGATGGTCGGACTTGGGGCCGCACCGTTGCCCGAGGGGCCGCCAATGAGAACCTCTCGAAGCGCGTCCGGCGGCATTCTGCCCTGATCGTCGGCGGGGACACGGATTGCCGTCTCGCTGCCCAGGCCGAGGAGACGGAGGGCATATGGGACGGTGGCGTGCACCTCGCCGCCGACGACGATCCGGATCGCCGGCGCGCCGATCAGCCCATGCGCCTCGACATCCCAGCCGGCTCGCCGGAGAACTTCGCTGCGGGCCGCGGCCAGCGCCGTGAAATTCGCCATCGTCGCGCCAGTGGTGAATCCGACCGCGGTCCCGGCCGGCAGTCCGAGAAGATCGACGATCCAACCCTCGACGACATCCTCGACGGCGGCGGCCGCCGGGCTCGAAACGAACAGGCCAGCGTTCTGGTCCCAGGCGCTGGTCAGCCAATCCGCGGCGACAGCGGCGGGCTCACTGCCGCCGATCACGAATCCGAAATAGCGCGGCCCTGCGGTGGCAACCAGGCCGGGCTCGGCGGCGGCCGCGAAGGACTCGACCACCGCGAGCGGATCCTCGCCGCCCTCGGTGAGCTCGACATCGAGCGGCCGGCGGACCTCGGCCGGCTGCGCGGGGATTCCGACCGGGCGCTCATCGACCCCGGCGAGGTAGTCGATCGCGAGCTCGGCCGTTCGACGGAGCAGCTCCGGGGTGCGGTCCATGCAATGCCCTCCTCTTCCAGTTTCGGCCTCAGACTACCGGTCCATCGCAGGCCGGTTCCAGCCTGGTGCCAATGAGCTTCCGCCCGATTCCGGCCCTGCTCAAGCCCTGCTCCCGGCACATCGAGGTGCGCGACGGGTGTACGCTCGCGCTCAAATTCGGACAGCTCACATCCGACGCCATGAGCGAGGAACCACGATGCCGCGAACCGTCCGAGGGGCGCTCTTGCAGGCCAGCTGGACCGGCGACAAGGAGTCGATGATCCAGAAGCACGAGGCGCACGCCCACGACGCCGCCAAGCAAGGCTCGCAGGTGATGCTCTTCCAGGAGCTCTTCTACGGGCCCTATTTCTGCCAGGTCCAGGACACCCAGTACTACTCCTACACCGAGCACATCCCCGACGGTCCGACGACGAAGCGGATGCAGGATCTCGCCCGCCAGACCGGCATGGTCCTGATCGTCCCGATGTACGAGGAAGACGACATGGCATCTGGCATCTACTACAACACCGCCGCGGTGATCGATGCCGATGGAAGCTACCTCGGCAAGTACCGCAAGACGCATATCCCGCACGTCAAGGGCTTCTGGGAGAAGTTCTATTTCCGGCCCGGCAATCTCGGTTATCCGGTCTTCGAAACGGCGGTCGGCAAGGTCGGTGTCTACATCTGCTACGACCGCCACTTCCCCGAAGGCGCTCGGGCGCTCGGGCTCAACGGCGCCGAGATGGTCTTCATCCCGAGCGCGACGTCGCGCGGCCTTTCGGAGTACCTCTGGCGAGTCGAGCAGGTCAGCCACGCCCTGGCCAACGGCTACTTCGTCGGGACGATCAATCGGGTCGGCATCGAGAAGGAGATCGGCGACGACGATTTCTACGGCCAGAGCTACTTCGTCGATCCGCGCGGCCAGTTCATCGGCTCGGTCGGCAGTCCGTATGACGAAGAGCTGATCGTCCGCGACATGGACCTCGACCTCATCAACGAGGTTCGTCAGACCTGGCAGTTCTACCGGGATCGGCGCCCCGACGCCTACTCTGACCTTGTTCGACCGTAGGTACGCCGGACTCGCCGGTCGCGCGGCCTGACGCATCCGATTCGACGAGACTCACCATGCAGTTCGGCTTCACCCTCAAGCCCGACCACAGTCTCGAGCGCACCGTCGCCCTGGCCCGCCAGGCGGAGGCCGCCGGCTTCGAGCACGGCTGGCTGTTCGATTCGCATGTGCTGTGGCGGGAGCCCTACGTCCTGCTGACCCTGATCGGGCAGGCCACGACGACCCTCCGGCTGGGGACCTGCGTGACGAACCCCGCAACCCGCGAGCCATCGGTGACGGCATCCGCCCTCGCGGTCCTCGACGAGGTGACCGGCGGCCGGATGGACCTCGGCATCGGTCGCGGCGATTCGGCACGGCGCGTGCTGGGCAAGCCACCGACCTCGATGGCGACGCTGGAAGAGGCGATCGGCGTGATCAGGGACCTTGTGGAGGGTCGCGCGGTCACCTTCGAGGGTAAGGAGCTACGCCTGCCGTGGGCCGGACGCTGGAAGCTGCCGGTCTGGGTGGCCGGCTACGGGCCGATGGCCCTGGCGATGACGGGGCGGGTTGCGGACGGACTGATCCTGCAGCTCGGCGACCCGGATCTCATCCGCTGGTTCGTGGACCAGCTCCGTCAGGCCGAGGTTGCGGCGGGCCGGCCCGCGGGTTCGGTCCGCGTCCAGGCCGCGGCACCGGCGCACGTTGGGGAGATCGCCGAGGGTCGGAAACGAACGAGGTGGTTTCCGGCGCTCGTCTCCAATCACGTGGTCGACCTCGTGAACAAGTACCCTCGCGACCAGCTGCCCGAATCGCTCACCGGCTACGTGCGTGAGCGGACCGGCTACGACTACCACCACCACGCCGAAGTCGGGTCGGACAACGCCGGCTTCGTGGGCGACGAGGTCACCGACCGATTCTGCGTGCTCGGTTCACCGCAGGATCACATCCGGAAGCTTCGCGAACTGGCCGCGGCCGGCGTCGATCAGTTCAACATCTACCTCATGAACGGGAACGAGGAAGAGCAGCTCGAGGTGTACGGGGGCGAGATCATTCCGGCGATGCGAGATGCGACGGCCATGGCAAGCGATGGGCGCGCGGCCCGTTAAGGAGTGATGGCGCTGGGCCGCGGGCGTGACGCGATCGCCCGCAGAGCCGCAGCTTGGATCGCCCTCGGCGTATTCGCCTTCGGTGCTTCATTTGCGCTCGTTCTCGCCGCCTACAACGGGTCGCTGCGTCCGGGCGACGTCGGCCAACTCTTCGCGTTTGGTGCGTTTGCCGTGGTCGGCGCCTGATCGTTGACCGGGCGGCCGACAACCGGATCGGCTGGGTCTGTCTGGCCGTCGGGGTTGGCGGCGCGATGGTGGGTTTCACCCAGGCGTTCGCGACATATGGAGCAAGCCACCCGGGAACGCCGGGCATCCTTCTCGCCACGTGGCTCCAGAACTGGCTGTGGGTCCCGTTCATCGGCCTCGCATTCACCTTCCTGCCCCTGCTCTTCCCGGACGGCCGGCTCCCGTCGAGGCGGTGGAGACCGGTCGCATGGTTGAGCGTCTTCGACATCGGGCTACTCGTGGTCGCGTTCGGATTCACGCCATCGGGAGCCTGGGGCTTGATCCCCAACCCTGTCTGGGTTGTTCCGGCAGGAGCCCTCGCGGACGCGCTGCAGATCGCGGCCGGGGCGACAACCATCGTGACGGGCACGATGTGCGCCAGCGCGCTCCTCGTGCGATACCGGCGCGCCGGTCCCGAGGAGCGCGCCCAACTCAGATGGGTCGCAGTCGCCGTCACGATCTTCGTGGCCCAGCTCGTGGTCAGCATCGTCGTTCCATCGCTCGACCTGTTCGCCATGACGCTGCCGCTGCTGCCGATCTCGGTCGGGATCGCGATCCTGCGCTATCGCCTCTACGACATCGACCTGATCATCAGCCGCGCGTTGGTTTACATCCCTCTGACCGGACTTCTGGGCGGTCTATACGCAGCCTCGGTCGCACTCTTCCAACGAGTCTTCATCGCCTTGACGGGCGACCGATCGGACGGCGCAATCGTCATCACGACGCTCATCCTGGCCGGAACATTCACGCCCGTTCGGAAGGCCCTCGAGGGCGCTGTCGACGCGCGCTTCCGTCCAGCCCGGGCGGCCCAAGGTGCGGCATCAGGGCTCCCTGTCCGGCTGGGCGATCCAGCGCTCCGAGCCGAGATCGAGTCGGTGGCGCGTGAGGTATTCGATAGTCTGGTCAACGAGCGAGCGCCGAGATCGCCCGACCGGTGAGGGGGTACGATCCACACGATCGTCAACAACTCGCCCGGAGGCTCGAGATGGACAAGAAGGCCAAGACTCCCAAGAAGCCGAAGCAGAACAAGCCCAAGGGCACCGGGGACGCCGGCAAGAAGTAAGCCCTGGCTCACGCGGGCCCGTGCTCGCGCTCAGGATCGCAGGGAGTGGGGATAGGTCGCCTGCAGGCGGAGGGGTCGATGCGCACGCTCATCACTGGCGGCACGATCGTCACCGCGGAGGCGTCGTACCCGGCCGACCTGCTCGTCGACGGCGAGACCATCGCTGCCATCGGGCGTGACTTCAGTGCCGGTGGGATGACCGCCGACGAGACAATCGATGCAAGCGGCCGCTACGTGATCCCCGGCGGCATCGACGTCCACACCCACATGGAGCTGCCGTTCGGCGGCACCTTCGCCAAGGACACGTTCGAGACGGGCACGCGAGCAGCTGCGTTCGGCGGGACGACCACGATCGTCGATTTCGCGGTCCAATCGCGCGGCAAGTCGCTGCGCGAGGGGCTCGATGCCTGGCACGCCAAGGCCGAGGGCAACGCCGTTGCGGACTATGGCTTCCACATGATCATGAGCGACGTGAACGACGACACGCTCGGCGAGATGGACCAGCTCGTCGCCGAGGGTGTGCCCGACTTCAAGCTCTTCACCGCGTATCCCGGGGTCTTCTACTCGGACGACGCTGCGATCTTCCGGGCGATGCGGCAGACCGCGAAGAACGGCGGCCTGATCATGATGCACGCCGAGAACGGGCCGGCGATCGACGTCGTGGCGGCCGACCTCGTCGATGCCGGCACGACCGACCCGATCGGGCACGGGCTCGCGCGCTACCCGATCTTCGAGGGCGAGGCCACGAACCGGGCGATCCGCCTCGCCGAGGCGGCAGGGGTTCCCGTGTACATCGTTCACCTCTCAGCGCGCGACGCGCTCGACGAGGTCCGCGCGGCGCGCGACCGCGGCGCCATGGCCTTCGCCGAGACGTGCCCTCAGTACCTGTTCCTGTCGCTGGACGACCTCGGTAACGGTTTCGAGGGGGCCAAGTTCGTGTGCTCGCCGCCGCTGCGCCCAAAGGACCACTGGGACGAGCTGTGGCATGGACTGCTGAAGGACGACCTCCAGCTCGTCTCGACCGACCACTGTCCCTTCGATTTCCACGGCCAGAAGGACCTGGGAGTCGGCGACTTCCGCAAGATCCCGAACGGCCTGCCCGGTGTCGAGGACCGCATCGATCTCTTGCACGACGGCGGTGTTGTCGGCGGCAGGATCAGTCGTGAGCGCTGGGTCGATATCGTCGCGACGGCGCCGGCCAGGATGTTCGGCATGTACCCGCGCAAGGGTGCCATCGCGATCGGCTCCGACGCCGATCTCGTCATCTACGACCCGAATCGGAAGCACACGATCTCGGCATCGACTCACCACATGAACGTCGATTACTCGTGCTACGAAGGGCGCGTCGTCCAGGGTGGGGCGGACGTCGTCATGTCGCGAGGTTCCGTCATCGTCCGCGACCGCGAGTTCACGGGCCGCAAGGGCTTCGGCCGGTTCGTCAAGCGTTCCCCCGCGGAATTCGTCCGGATGGCCTGACGTCGGCAATGCAGACACCCACGAAACGCACCCACTCTGATCCCGAGGTGCTGCGCATCCTGGCCGACCTCAGCCGGCTGGCCGACGTGCGGCAGTTCGTTCGCACCGGGGCAACCGCCCGCGGTGCAACCCCGGAGGCCGTGGCCGACCTCGTTCAGGCCGTCGACGAGTCGGTCACCAACGTGATCGTCCATGGCTACGGTGGTTCGGCGGGCCCGATCGAGGTCGAGCTCTCGTCCAGCGGCTCGACGG
>DATCPH010000317.1:0-7560 GCA_036570185.1 Candidatus Limnocylindrales bacterium
TGCCTATACACCGGCGGGGGCGTGTCATTGGAGATGGTCGAGATGACCACGGCAACGGCCCCGCGGCACAGCCGCGAGATCCTTAGCACGGAGGAGCGTGGCGGAGAAAGGTTCCATCGATACCGCTGGACGACGGAAGGCTTGTCCGATGTCAACGGGAAGCCAATCCCCCCAAGCTCGGGCGAGGACACGGCGGCCGAGCTTATCGAGCCGCTATCTCGCGAGATCCTTCTGGACCGCTGGGAAGGTCTGACAGGCGATGGGACCAAGCTCCGCGACCGGCTTGTGCGGCTCCTCTTCAACCTGGCCGAGGGTCTGACACGCCGGGACATGAATTCGGAGGCACTCGTCGACGGCGAGATCATCGCCCTCGACATCGCCATGGACCTCGATGGGCTCGATGACGTCATCCGGGATTGGATGCTCGAGCGAGCCGGGAAGGTGGCAGCCCGATGACCGCGCCGACCGAAGCCGAGATCCGCAAGGCGATCGCCGAAGCCTGGATCGAGCCGGGCGTCGCGTCATCCGAGGCAAGGGACGCGATCGATCAGGCCCTCTTTGGGCTCGCGTCCGAGGCCGAGCGTGCCCTCTACGCTGTTGACGACTTTCGCCCCTCCGAGACGGCTGCCGCTGCCGTCGATGAGGCAGTCGACCAGGTCCTCGACGGCCTCGCTCCCCTCGTCGCTGAGGCGCTAGCGAAGGCTTTCGTCACGTTTGCCGCCGAGCATCCCGACGCTCCGCGGGCCCGAGAGGCGGTGCCGGCATGACGGCCCTGACCGAGGCCGAGATCCGGGACGCGATCCGGATCTACGGGCGCAACGGCGACTACGGCGAGCCGATCTACACCACCAGTATTCCCCGCGTCCCCGGTCCCGGCTCCTCCCCGGGGCCGGACGCTTTCGGCTTTCAGTACGATTCGGGCCGAGAGGCGTAGGATCCATTCGTCAGGGCGGCTCCCCTCCCCCTGGCGTGGTTGAGCGCCTCGCCTTTGAGGGCCCTATCCTCCGCGGGGCGCTCCCGCTCCGGGCCGTCGCGGTCAATCCCGGCTCCGGCCGGCCAGTACCAGTGGCGGGCGACGGGGGCCGTTCGCAGGTAAATCGTATGCGTTGACGGATGGGTTGGCCAATATCGGCGGCTGGCTCGCCCTGAACGACGATCGCGTCGCAGAGCAATGCCGAAACCTGCTCATCCTCACCGAGGGATTTCCGACCTATGGCGGCCTCGCCGGGCGCGATCTGGAGGCGATCGCCCAGGGTCTCCGCGAGGTCGTGGACGAGGATTACCTTCGGTATCGGATTCGTTCAACCGCCTACCTCGGCGAGGCCCTCGACGCAGCCGGCGTGCCGGTCGTCCTGCCGATCGGTGGCCACGCGGTCTACATCGATGCGCGGGCGTTGTTGCCCCACGTCCGGCCGCTCGAGTATCCCGGCCAGGCCCTGGCGGTCGAGCTGTACCGGGCCGGCGGGATCCGCGGCTGCGAGATCGGCACGGTGATGTTCGGCCGTCACCCCGACGGGAGCGAAACGGCGGCGCCGATGGACCTCGTCCGCCTCGCGATCCCGCGACGGACCTACACGCAGTCGCATGTCGATTACGTGATCGAGGTGGTCCTCGCCGTTGCAGCGCGCGCCTCAGATCTCCGAGGGATGCGCATCGTCGAAGATCCCGCCCAGCTCCGGCATTTCACGGCCCGTTTCGAGCCGATCTGACCGGCTTCCGGTGGCCGACGTCCGTCGAGCCGGCAGCCGGGCCCCCTGAACGCGTCGCATCCGGGATGGCTCAGCGCACGTCCCTGCCCCGGCATGGGCCCCAGTGGCCCGTCGCTGCCGGTTGATCGTCCGAAATCGTAACGATGTCGAACAATCGCGCAGGAAGGGAGACCGCATTCAGCTTGGGGCGCCTCGGCGTTGCGAGCACCCACGCCCTAATGTCCCATCTCGTGTACGTTTGGCAAGTACAAGTGTGCGCGACGGCTTCGATGCCGGCGTGCTGCACGCCTCGCGGGCCCACGGAGAGCGTTCCACGGTGAGTGAATTCGAGAAGCTCGTTCGCGTCAGCCGCCTCTATTACGAGCTTGGCGAGACGCAGGGCGCGATTGCGGAGTTGCTCGGCGTGACTCGACCGCAGGTCTCGCGGCTCCTCAAGGAGGCCCGCGCGGAGGGGATCGTCGAAATCCGCGTGGTCGACCGGAACGAGGCGGAATCGCCCGCTGCCGCCGAGCTCGTGCGTCGCTTCGGGCTTCGGGCCGTCCACCTCGCACCGAGCATCTCGGGACCCGAGGGCCTGACTCGGCGGATGATCGGACGCCTGGCCGCGCAGGTCTTCGGGGCGACGGTGCGCGACCGGTCCATCGTCGGGATCGGCGATGGGGCATTCGTCTCGGCGACGGCCGACGCGATGGTCGATGCCGGAACCCCCGTTTCGGCTACGATCGTGCCGCTGTGCGGCGGCTACTGGTTCACCGGCCCGGGCCGGGAACCGTTCCGGCGGATTGCCGACGCGCTGCGGTCGTCCGTGCACGGCCTGATGGCGCCTGGGGTGGTCGACGACCCGGCGACGAAGGCCTCCCTCTATGCCCACGCGGGCATCAGGGCCGTCATGGCCCTCTGGGAGCGACTCGACATCGCGCTGTTCGGGATCGGCTCGCCGGCATGGGGCGAGTCGAGTTTTGGCCCCGACATCTTCCGGCAGCTCGCCGCGAGCGGCGCCGTCGGCGAGGTGTTGATCGCACCGTTCGATCTCGACGGCCATTTCGGGGCCGATGACCTTCGGGCGCGGACGATCGCCTTCGATGCCCGAGACCTGGTCCGCGTGCCGATGACGATCGGGGTTGCCGGCGGGCCCTCGAAGGTGCGACCGATCCTTGGCGCGCTCCGTGCCGGAGTCGTGAAGGTCCTCGTGACCGACGTCCGGACGGCCGAAGCGGTGATCGACCTCGAGGCAGAAACGAGCCCATCGGGGACGACCCGACGTGTGAAGTCCGCGGCCGCGCCGCTCGCCCGATGAGCGCCCGTCGAGCGGGGGCGGTCGAGGCCGTGTTGGCGATCGACCTCGGGACCACCGAGGCGAAGGTCGGCGTCGTCTCCCTGGACGGACGACTTCTCGGGCTGGCCCGGGCGCGCTACCCGCTCGATCTCGACGAGTCGACCGGACGCGCGGAGCAGGACCCCGAAGATTGGTGGCGGGCAAGTCTCGTTGCGGCTCGCGAAGCACTGGAAGCCGTCGGGCGCAGCGGCGCGCCCGAGATCGTTGCGATCGGCCTCGACGGACACGGTCCGTCGCTGGCCGCCGTCGATGCCGCGGGCCGGCCGGTCTGCCCGGCGATGATCTGGCTGGATCGTCGGGACACCGGCGAGCAGGCCGAGCTCGAGCGCAGGTCCGGGCTGCTGGGCTGGTCCCTGGGGGTGCTACCCGCCGCGCTCTGGTTGGAGCGACATCGGCCCGCGGTCGCGGAGCAGGCGCGCTGGTACCTGAACACGTGGGAGTACCTGGGGCTCCGCATGACAGGCCGGGCGGCGACGTCGCTCGTTCCGGGGCAGCGCCTGCCTGAACCTGCGCTGCTGGCCGAGGTCAGTCTGCCGCCATCGAAGATCGCCGACCCGGTCCCCGCCGGCACCGTTCTCGGGGGACTCCTGCCTGACGTTGCGGCGTCCCTGGGAGTGGCCACCGGGACGTCAGTCGTCGCCGGTCACGTCGATGCGTTCTCCAGCTTCCACGGCGCCGGGATCAGGGAGCCGGGTGACGCACTCGACGCCGGCGGGACGGCCGGTGGCTTCGGGGTCTATTGGGATCGGCCGCTCGACGTTCAAGGTGCCTTCTGCACGCCGGCCTCGATCCCTGGACGGTTCGTGATCGGCGGTGCAATGGCGGCGACCGGCAAGGCCCTCGACTGGTTCCGCGACACGGTCCTGGGAGGCGAATCGTCAACGGAAGCCCTGATCGCGGAAGCGGCCGCAACGCCGCCGGGCGCCGATGGCCTCCTGTTCCTCCCATATCTCGCCGGCGAGCGCTCGCCGATCTGGGATCCCGAGGCGCGGGGCGTGCTGGCCGGCCTTACGCTGGCGCACAGCCGCGGGCACATCACGCGGGCGATCCTGGAGGCCGCGGCGCTATCGATCCGGCATGTCGCCGAGCCGATCCTCTCGGCTGGGGTGACCGTCCGCTCGATGGTAGTGACCGGCGGCCCCGCCCACAGCGACACCTGGAACCAGATCAAGGCCGACGTCACCGGTTTCCCGATTGAGGTTCCCTCGATCCTCGAGACGGCGGTCGTGGGCTCGGCGATCGTCGGCGCCGTCGGTGTCGGGGCGTATGCAGACCTGCCCACCGCGATCGCGGCGATGACCACGATCGTCCGCCGCCTGGCGCCGGACGCGTCCCGCCGGGCACTGTACGACGGCCTATACGACGCCTACAAACGGCTCTATCCGGCGACGGCGCCGATTCTCCGGGGCCTCGGGGCGGACGCGGGGAACCGTGAACTGGCCGAGGCTCGGCGATGACCGCCCAGCCGCGAGGCGGCGACATCCGCCTTCGGGGCCTTGGCGTGACATTCGGGACCGGCGCCCGGGACCGCCTTCAGGCGCTCGAAGACGTCGACCTACAGGTCGCACCTGGAAGTGTCGTCGCCTTGATCGGACCCAATGGCTGCGGCAAATCCACGCTCCTTCGAGCGATTTCGGGACTCATCAGGCCTACCGTCGGAACCGTTTCCTTCGACGGCGCCAGGGTCGACGGCCCCGATCCACGAATCGGCCTCGTCTTCCAGGAGCCGCGCCTCCTGCCCTGGCGGAGCGCGGCAGCCAACATCGCGTATCCGCTGGAGCTCGCCGGCTGGCCTCCGGATCGCCGCGCGAGACGTCTCGTGGAGCTCGAGCAGTTGGTCGGCATCGATCCGTCGGCTCTGCCCCAGCGCCCCTTCCAGCTCTCCGGCGGCACGGGTCAGCGGGTCGCGCTCGCCCGGGCGCTGGCCCTCGAGCCCGAAGTCCTGCTTCTGGATGAACCGTTCAGTGCGCTTGATGCGCTGACCCGGGAGCGATTCGACCTTGAGCTGTTGGCGCTCTGGGAACGATCCGCGACGACCATCGTCCTCGTCACCCACAGCATCGCCGAGGCCATCCTCGTCGCCGACCGTGTCGTCGTCCTGTCGCCGCGGCCCGGGCACGTGGTCGCGGAGGTGCCGGTGGACCTGCCCCGGCCACGCTCGGTGGCGGCCCTCGACGGAGCGGCGTTCTCGCGAACTGCCGCCGCGATCCGCGCCGCTCTCGGTGACGTCACGTCGGCCGACGGAACGGGCCACGTCGACGCCGCCGTACCCGAGGAAGCTGTGACCCTGCGAGCTGCATCGTGAGCCGGTCGACCGTCGTGCCGGTCCTGGCCGCGCTGGCGGTCTTCGTGGTCGCCTGGAAGGTGGTCGTCGTCGTCGGCGGCTACCCGGTCTTCATCCTGCCGCCCCCCGAGGTCGTCGTCGCACGTTTCGTCAGAGCGTGGAGCGACGGCACGATCGAACCGCATTTCGAGGCGACGATGAGCGAGATCGCGCTCGGCTTCGGCGTCGGGGCGGGTCTGGCCATCGCGATCGGCTACGTCCTGGCCCGCTCACCACTTGCCGCCCGGCTCCTGTCGCCCTACATCGTGGCCGCCCAGGCGACGCCGATCCTCGCCCTCGCCCCGCTCCTCGCGCTGTGGTTCGGTCCGGGCCTGCTTGGCAAGGTCGTGATCTGCGCCCTGATCGTCTTTTTCCCGGTCGCGGTCGCGACGATGGTCGGCATCCGCTCGGTCGATGCCCGCCTCCTGGAGCTCGGTCGGAGCCTCCGGGCGACGCGTCGCCAGGTGTTCGTGACGCTCGAGGTTCCGGCCGCGCTCCCGTCGATCCTGGGCGGCCTGCGGGTCGGCGTCACCCTGGCCGTGGTCGGGGCCATCATCGGCGAGTGGGCCGGGGCCGATAAGGGCCTGGGCGTCCTGATCAATCTCGCCCGCGGTTCCCTGTTCGATATCCCGCTGCTGTTCGCGACGCTATTTACGATCGCCCTGATTGGGATCGGCCTCTACCTGATCGTCGTTCTTGCCGAGCAACGCCTGGTCGGCGAGCGCTGATGTCGATTCAATTCCTCATTCGTCGGAGGTCCATGTGAAATCGCGTCTGACCGTCTTGTCGATGATCGCAGTGTTCATCGCGGGGTGCGGCACGGGAGCCGGGTCGAGCCAGCAAGCGCTCACCAAGCTCAGCGTCGGTCTGGGCTACATCGCGAGCGTCCAGTTCGCGCCCTTCTATCTCGCCCAGGGGGCCGGCTACTACCGGGACGCCGGCCTCGAGGTGTCCTTCCAGAACAAGATCGATCCGGACCTCGTGACCCTGGTCGGAACAGGCTCGATCGACATCGGGCTGGCCGACGGAACGAGCGTCATTCCCGCGGCGAGCCAGGGCATCCCGATCAAGTACATCGCCAGCATCTACGGCCAGTTCCCATCGATCGTCTTCGCCAAGGCATCCTCGGGCATCAAGACCGCGGCGGATCTCAAGGGCAAGAAGGTTGGGACGCCGGGCAAGTACGGCTCGTCGTGGATCATGCTGCAGGCGCTGCTGGGCTCGGCCAACCTCACCCTCGCCGACGTCCAGGTCGTCGAATATCCCGACTTTGGCCAGCGCGCCGCCGTGGAGCAGGGCGCGGTCGATGCCGCCACCGGCTTCACCAACAACGAGCCCGTCCAGATGCAGCTCGACGGCCAGACCCCGGTCGTGCTCCACGTCGACGCGATCACGCCGCTCCCTGGTCCGGGACTGATCGCCGCCACGAAGACGATCGCATCGAAGAAGGCGGCCGTGACCGCGTTCGTCGCGGCCACGCTTCGCGCCATGAAGGACATCGTCGCCGACCGCACGAAGGGGCTCGACGCGTCGATCGCGGCCGTGCCGGACCTCGCCAGCGGGCGGACGACCCAGGATGCGATCCTGAAGGCGACGGTCGACACGTGGGGCAGCGCCTTCACCGATCAGCACGGCCTCGGCGCGATCGATATCGATGCCTGGACGCGATCGATCGCCTACATGGCCCAGCTCAAGCTGGTGGCCAATCCGGTCACCTCGAGCGACGTCGTTGACGCGAGTCTCCTGGCGGCCGCATAGCGTCGGCCCGGCAAGCGGGAATCCTCAAAATCGGTCAGAATATGGCCTCCCCCGCTGATGCCGTCGCGGGCCTCTTCCGCCCAGGAGCGCAAACCGTGACCGGTCGATCCTCTTTCCCGCCGCTTCGCTCGGCTCTCACCGCCACCGACGTGCCGTTCAAGCACGTCATCGAGGTCTACCGGCATCGCGACCAGACCATCACCTGCGTCTGTGGCTGGCACGGCAGCTCCGCGGCCAACGAGCGCGGCGGCTCGGAGTGGACTGCCCACCTCGCGGAATTCCGGACCAAAAAGCGCTAGTGTCGCGCGCCGGAATCGGCTTGCGTCTTGCGGACGGCCTTGGCCAGGATCTCATCGGCGCTCTTCACCCACTTGAACGGCGTCGCCCCCTCGTTCCATTCACGGGTGAACCGCTCGATCACGGCGCTGACGGCC
>DATCPH010000318.1:0-1962 GCA_036570185.1 Candidatus Limnocylindrales bacterium
CATCCTGATATTGGTAGGAATCGCATACATGCTTTTCGGACCACGAGTCTATTCTCAGACCCGTTAGGGACCGAGAGATCGACCGCGAGTACTAATCAGTCCTGGTACTGCACAGTCGCGCCAAACGTCCGCGAACAACGAGTCAGCCCTGGTGCGCCCTTCGTTTTGAACCTAAATACGTTTTGAACCTAAGTAAATGGTCTCCGCCGAAATCGACTGTTGGAGCTAAGATCGGCTCGAATTCGCCAGGGATCGAAGACCACTTGGTAAGGAAAAGGTCCTGCGTGATTTCCGCATCGCCATCGTGGGCTGGGGTGTGGGAATGGGTCTGTTCCGCGACCTCGACCTGAGGCCCGTGACACTTAGCGTTGCTCCGTACACCTTAAGGAAATACGGGGCAGGCGGCGGTGACCTGGCTCAGCACGGGGTCGGGATCGGATCCATCAGGGATCGGCGAATTGTTCGCGGATGGCGTTCCGGCAACAGGGGGTGGGGAGGAGGCATGGCGGCCGCTGATGGACTTTTCGAACCCACACGCAGTCCAGCCCGACGGAGGCGCGGCCACAACGGCTCCGGCAGTGCCTCCGTCCCGACCGCCTCGGCTCGCTGTCCGACTGACGTCGGCAGCGTGGCCGCAGGGCTCGGGCAGAGGGTGCGGTCCTACCGCAACTGCGCTTCGATCAGGGCGAATCGCTCGCCCGGCACCGCGCGGAGGAAGTGGAACCCCGCTCGCTCCAAGAGTTCGACGTATTCCGGCAAGGTCCGATCCCGGCCGCCCAGCCTGACCATCATCTCGAGGTCGAGCATGGCCAGCCCCAGGTGCTGGGGATCGTGGGCCATCCGGCCGGGCAGCAGGCGCTCGATGACGACGATGCGAGCGCCCGGACGCATGCTGCGGCGGCAGGTCGCCAGGATCCGCGCGGCATGCTCGTCGTCCCAATCGTGGAGGATCTGCTTCAGCAGGTAGGTGTCGCCGTCCGCCGGCAGGGAGTCGAAGAAGTCGGCTTCCACCACCCCGCAGCGATCGCCGACTCCTCTCCGGGCCAGGTACTCGGCTGTCCCGGCCAGGCCGGGCGCCAGGTCGCAGACGATGCCCCGCAGGTCCGGGCGAGCCTCGAGTACGCCGGCCGCCAGCGCGCCGTGCCCGCCGCCAACGTCGACGATCAGGGAGCTCTGCTCGAGGTCCAGGTTGGCGGCAACGAAGGAGCTCGCCTGTTCGGTCTGGGCGACCATCGCCGCATTGAAGCGAGCCGCCTCTTCCGGCTCTCGGGCGAGCGTCTGCCAGGTCTCCTCACCGTACTCGATCGACTGCCCGGTCCGGCCCGTCTGCAGGGTCTCCAGGCAGTGCGCCCAGGCCCGGTACCCATCGAGCAGCATCAGCACCATTGGGCGCACCGAGCCGGGCGTGCTGTCGCGAAACAGGTTCCCGAGCTCAGTGTTGGCGAACAGGCCCAGCTCGTCCTCCTCGAGCACGCCTAGTGACGCAAGAGCGCGGAGCGCCCGTCGCAGCCGTCCGGAGTCGATGCCGGTTGCGTCCGCCAGCTGCTCGATCGACGCCGGGCCGGCCTCGAGGAGATCAGGGATGCGGAGCTCCACCGCCGCCCTAAGCAGCTGCGCGACGCGGAAGCCGGTGATCAGCTCGAAGGCGCGATCGCGGGCCGACGCCTCCACTGGGGCGGTCTCCCTCACGTCCGCGGAACGCGTGCCGGCGGCTGCGGCGCAGATCTACGCCCTGGAGGCGTCCGACGAGCGAGCATGGCGGCTAATCGTAGCTCCCCCGGCGGCGCCCGGATACGGGCTCGATCGGTGAGGTATCCCCGCCGCGAATCCTCTTCATTCCCTGCCCATCAGGTCCGTGCGCCTGCCGGTCTCTTCCTGGCCGACGATAGGAGCCTTCTGCTTGGCCGCGATGTTGTGGCGCGTCCTTGTTGGGCAGCTGGGACGGTCGGTAAGTCCGTACAC
>DATCPH010000319.1:0-17299 GCA_036570185.1 Candidatus Limnocylindrales bacterium
GGTTGTGAGATGGACCTCGAGTGGGACCGTACACTCCACGCTGAGCCCCTCCGGCTGTTGGCGTTTTGACAACACCACCAGCGTGCCGGATGGGGCTCACCTATTTCCCGGTCTGCCAGCACAGACGTTGGGATGCTTACGCGCGCACGCGCTGCGCTTGACCCCTTCGAGGGCTCGGCCATATCATCTCCGAGCGTTTCGGGGTTACCTGCGGTATGACCCTGCGCCGCGCCGACGTAGCTCAATTGGTAGAGCAGCGGTTTTGTAAACCGCAGGTTCCGGGTTCGAGTCCCGTCGTCGGCTCCAAGTGCACATATCGGGCGACGGGTTCACCACGGGGCCGCAGTCCCGACCCTGTCGCTGTTCAGTGGGTAGGTTGAGCAGGTGGTGAGCTCCGCTGGCTGTAGACCAGCCGCCTTCGGCTGTGGGGGTTCGATTCCCTCCCTGCCCACCATTGATCCCGCGACAGGACTCGGGCCCACATAGCTCAGCTGGCAGAGCACTTCCTTGGTAAGGAAGAGGTCATCGGTTCAAGTCCGATTGTGGGCTCCACCCCGCCCTCGGCGTCGACCTGCGGCGTAGCCGCGCCTGAAATGGAGTGAGAACGGTCACGTGGCCAAGAAGAAGTTCGAGCGCACCAAGCCGCACGTCAATATCGGCACGATCGGCCACATCGACCATGGCAAGACGAGCCTGACGGCGGCGATCACCAAGTACCTCGCCATGAAGGGCGAGGCGGAATACCGCGCCTTCGACACGATCGACAACGCGCCCGAGGAGCGCGAGCGGGGCATCACCATCGCCATCGCCCACGTCGAGTACGAGACCGACGCGCGCCACTACGCCCACGTCGACTGCCCGGGCCACGCCGACTACATCAAGAACATGATCACGGGGGCCGCCCAGATGGACGGCGCGATCCTCGTCGTGGCCGCCACCGACGGGCCGATGCCCCAGACCCGCGAGCACATCCTGCTGGCCCGCCAGGTCGAGGTCCCCTACATCGTGGTCTTTCTGAACAAGGTCGACGCGGTCGACGATCCCGAGCTGCTCGACCTCGTCGAGCTCGAGGTCCGCGAGCTGCTGACCAAGTACCAGTTCCCGGGCGACGACATCCCCGTCATCCGGGGCAGCGCCCTGAAGGCCCTCGAAGCCCCCGACGATCCCGAGAACGACGCCTATCGGCCCATCGCGGAGCTGATGGACGCGGTCGACGCCTACATCCCGACCCCGGAGCGGGCCATCGACAAGCCCTTCCTGATGCCGGTCGAGGACGTCTTCGGCATCAAGGGCCGGGGCACCGTCGCCACGGGCAGGATCGAGCGCGGCATCGTGAAGGTCGGCGACGAGGTCGAGCTCGTCGGCGTGAAGCCCACCAGAAAGGTCGTCGTGACCGGCGTCGAGATGTTCAAGAAGCTGCTCGACGAGGGCCGCGCGGGGGACAACGTCGGCTGCCTCATCCGGGGCATCGAGCGCGACGAGATCGAGCGCGGCCAGGTCCTGGCCAAGGGCGGCAGCGTCAAGCCCCACACCCGCTTCAGCGCCCAGGTCTACGTCCTGACGAAGGAGGAGGGCGGCCGCCATACGCCCTTCTACAACGGCTACCGGCCGCAGTTCTACCTGCGCACGACCGACGTGACGGGGGCCATCGGCCTGCCCGACGGGGCCGAGATGGTCATGCCCGGCGACAACGTCGAAATGAGCGTCGAGCTCATCACCCCGATCGCCCTCGAGACCGGCCAGCGCTTCGCCATCCGCGAGGGTGGCCGGACCGTCGGTGCCGGGGCCGTCGTCAGCATCGTCGCGTAAGGGCATCCCATGGCCAAGGTCGAAGCCCGTCCGACACTGCAGCTGGCCTGTACCGAGTGCAAGCGGCGGACGTACACGACGCGGAAGAACAAGAAGAACGATCCGAACCGGATCGAGCTGATGAAGTACTGTCCTCATGAGCGCCGCCATACGCTCCATCGCGAGGCAAAGTAGCGGCTGATCGCAGGGGTGTAGCTCAATTGGCAGAGCACCGGTCTCCAAAACCGGCGGTTGTAGGTTCGAGTCCTATCGCCCCTGCCAACACCCACAAGAGCCCTCTATCAGGGCCGCAAGTCCTGAGAAAGAATCGCCACCGTGAATCGACTCCGCCGCTTCATTGACGAAGCGTGGTCCGAACTGAAGAAGGTCTCCTGGCCGACCGTCGAGCAGACGCGCAACCTGACTGTGCTGGTCTTCACCGTGAGCCTGGCCGTCGGTCTGTACGTTTACCTCTTCGACCGCATCTTCCAGAGCGGCATCGGCCTCCTGGCCGGACTGGTCAAGGCAGGCTGATGATGACCGAGTCGACGGCTCCCGAGACGCAGGCCGCAGAGAAGCGCTGGTACGTCATCCACACCTACTCGGGCTACGAGAACAAGGTCAAGGCCAACCTCGAGCACCGGATCGAGTCGATGGGAATGGAAGACCGCATCTTCCAGGTTCTCGTTCCGATGGAGGACGAGATCGAGATCCGTCAGGGCCAGCGGCACACCGTCCAGAAGAAGGTGTACCCGGGTTATGTCCTGGTCGAGATGATCCTCGATCCCGACAGCTGGTACGTCGTCCGCAACACGCCCGGGGTGACGAGCTTCGTCGGTGGCGCCAATATCCCCGGCGTCCGCAGCGAGCCGATCCCGCTTGACGAAACCGAGGTCAAGCAGATCCTGCGCCACATGGGCGTCGAGACACCCAAGTTCCGGGTCGCCTTCACCAAGGGCCAGAGCGTCCGCGTCACCGACGGTCCGTTTGCCGAGTTCATCGGCACGGTCGACGACGTCAATCCCGAGCGCAACAAGGTGAAGGTCCTCGTGAGCATCTTCGGCCGCGAGACACCGGTCGAGCTCGACTTCCTGCAAGTCGAAAAGCTCTAGGAGCGAGAGGCTCCAAGAAAGGAATTCCCCGCCCGTGGCGAAGAAGATCCGAACCGTCCTCAAATTGAATCTGTCGGCCGGCAAGGCCACCCCGGCCCCGCCGGTCGGTACCGCCCTCGGACCCCACGGCATCAACATCGTGGAGTTCACCAAGGCCTACAACGAAAAGACCGCCGACAAGGTCGGTCAGATCATCCCTGCCCAGATCACGATCTTCGAGGACCGCTCGTTCACGTTCGTCCTGCGGACGCCGCCGGCGGCCGACCTCCTGCGAAAGGCGGCCGGTGTCGAGAAGGGCGCCGAGACGCCCAAACGGGCCACCGTCGGGCGCGTCAGCCGGGACCAGGTCCGCGACATCGCCACCGCCAAGCAGGCCGACCTCAATGCCAATGACCTGGACGGGGCCATGCGTCAGATCGAGGGCACGGCCCGCAGCATGGGCATCGAAGTCGTCGGCTAGCCAGGCGAAACCAAGCGAACCAAGCGAACCAAGCGAACCAAGCGAACCCAAGCGAACCAAGCGAACCACGGCGCCGGGGCGAACCCCGGTCACGGCGCCGGGGCGAACCCCGGTCACGGCGCCTCGTCTCGCGGGGGAGGTCGGGAACGCCGACCGTAGGGAGGAACGAAAGACATGGCACAACACGGCAAGAACTATCTCGAGGCGGCGAAGCTCGTCGATCGCGAGCGCCTCTACCCGCCGGCAGAGGCCGCCGCCCTTGCGCGGGAGACGACGAAGGTCGCGTTCGACGCGTCGGTCGAGGCGCACGTCCGGCTTGGCGTCGATCCCCGCCACGCCGACCAGATGGTGCGGGGCACGGTCGTGCTGCCGCACGGGACCGGGAAGGTCGTCCGCGTCGCCGTTTTCGCCCAGGGCGACAAGGCGCAGGAAGCGCTTCGCGCCGGCGCGGATGAGGTCGGTGCCGAGGACCTCGTCAAGCGAATCGAGGCCGGCTGGCTCGACTTCGACGTCGCCCTCGCGACACCCGACACGATGGGCATGGTGGGCAAGCTCGGGAAGATCCTGGGGCGGCGCGGACTCATGCCGAACCCCAAGGCCGGCACGATCACCTTCGACCTGGACCGCGCAGTCCGCGAGGTCAAGGGCGGCCGCGTCGAGTTCAAGGTCGACAAGGCCGGGATCATCCACGCCCCGATCGGTCGCGCCAGCTTCGAGGCCGACGCGCTGGTCGCCAACCTGGCGACCCTCGTGGACGCCGTGAACCGGGCCCGACCGGCCGGCGCCAAAGGCCAGTACTTCAAGAGCCTGACGATCGCCAGCACGATGGGGCCGGGGATCCACGTGGATGTCCCCGCAGTCCTCGCCGCCGCCGCGGCCGCCTGAGCCGCGAACTCACGCCGGCGGCGTTTCCGCCACAATGACGCAGCGACGGTCGAGAGACGCGTCGCCCGAACAAGAAGATCGACGGAGCGCCGAAGACAGCGTGCGCCCAACGACCGCCTGCGCCAGCGAGGCGCTGACGGTCCGGGCTTGATCTGTCGCACCGGACCGGACGGGACGACCCGTCCGGGGACGACGCCAGGCACGCCGAGGCAGGGAACCGCGACGCACACCTCCGGGTGGGCCCGCCCCTGCGCCACTGGCATCGCATCCGGCGGATGAGCCGCCGAGCGACCCGTCGCAGGGGCTTCCCGATGAATCGGGATTGGCGCCCACCGCCGCGCGCCGGCCGTGCGCAGGTCATGGGAGGACTCGATGCCGACTGAAGCGAAGCGTCGAACCGTCGCCGAACTGCGGAGCGACCTCGCCGCCAATCGAACGCTGATCGTTTCCGAATACCGCGGCCTGACGGTCCGGGACATCGGCGAGATCCGGCGAGCACTGCGCAAGCAGGACGTTCGCTACCGCGTCGTCAAGAATCGCCTGCTGCGGATCGCCGCCGAGGGTGAGGTCGGCGAGGCATTGACGCCGCTCCTCGTCGGGCCCACGGCCATCGCCTTCGGCAACGACGAAACGGCCACTGCCAAGGCGGTGATCGACGCGACGCGTCCCTACAAGCTCGTCCGCGTGACGGGCGCGGTCCTCGGGACGCAGGCGATCGACGCGGATGGGGTCGTGCGGCTCGCCGCTCTGCCCTCACGCGAGGTCCTGCTCGGCCGTCTGGCCGGAGCGATCCAGGCCCCGACGGCGACGCTGGCAGGGTTGCTGGCTGCCAACATCCGCAACCTCGGCAACGCCCTCGTCCAGGTCCGAGACCGGAAGGCCGGCGAGGCGGCTGCTTAGCACTCGAACGAACCACCAGCACCCGAACCGACCAATCAAAGGAGAGAACCGAACATGGCAACCGCAACCCAGGACCAGATCCTCGAATCCATCGACAAGATGACCGTCCTCGAGCTCTCGGAATTCATCAAGAAGTTCGAGGAGCGATATGGCGTGACCGCAGCCGCACCGGTCGCGATGGCAGCCGCTCCGGCCGCAGGCGCCGCCGAAGCCGCCCCCGCCGTCGAGGAGCAGACGGAGTTCACGGCTGTTCTCGCTGAGATCGGCCCGAACAAGATCCCGGTCATCAAGGTCGTCCGCGAGTTGACCGGACTCGGCCTCAAGGAAGCCAAGGACCTCGTCGACGCGTCGCCCAAGCCGGTCAAGGAAGGCGTCGCCCGCGACGAGGCCGAGAAGATCAAGGAAGCCCTTGAGGGGCAGGGCGCCAAGGTCGAGATCCGCTAACCCGTTCACGCCGGTGGCCCCGGGCGGGGGCCACGGCTTCAGGGGACGGGACGGCGGCGACTCCAGATTCGACGCGTCCCGGGTAGTTGACATGCGAAGGATTTGCGGTATCCTACTCCGTCTGTGAGCGCGGGCCTTCCTTCCTCTCCCTCCTCCGTCAAGGAGCCGTCTTTGATGCTGTCCACCGAGCCGATGACCGGGGCGACGGCGCGAAAGCGCTATGCCCGGATTCCCGAAGTCCTGCCGATCCCGAACCTGATCGAGCTCCAGCTCGATTCGTTCGCCTGGTTCATCGACAAGGGCCTGCGCGAGCTGTTCGATGAGATCAGTCCGATCAAGGACTTCACGGGCAAGGTCATGGAGCTCCAATTCCTCGACTACGAATTCGGGGCGCCCAAGTACTCCGAGGAGGAATGCCGGACCAAGGACCTGACGTTCAGCAAGCCGCTCTACGTCAACGTCGAGCTCCTGATCAAGGAGACCGGCGAGATCCAGCGCCAGCGCGTGTACATGGGCGACTACCCGTGGATGACCGACCAGGGCACGTTCGTGATCAACGGCGCCGAGCGAGTCGTTGTCAGCCAGCTCGTCCGCTCGCCCGGCGTCTACTACAGCGAGCTTGAGGATCCGACCTCGGGCCGGATGCTGTTCTCGGCCAAGGTCATTCCGAATCGCGGCGCCTGGCTCGAGTTCGAGACGAACAACAAGGACCAGCTCTGGGTCAAGGTCGACCGCAAGCGCAAGATCGCGGCGACGACGCTGCTGCGGGCCGTCGGCTACGAGCAGAACGACGAGATCAGCGCACTGTTCTCCGCCGTCGACGTCGACCCCGAGCATCCGTACATCGCCCAGACCCTCGACAAGGACCTGACCCATACCCAGGGCGAGGCCCTCATCGAGGTCTACAAGAAGCTGCGGCCCGGCGATCCGCCCACCGGCGACAACGCGCGCCAGCTCGTCGAGAGCCTCTTCTTCAACTTCCGCCGCTACGACCTCGGTCGCGTCGGCCGCTACAAGTTCAACAAGAAGCTCGACCCGGTCACTGCCCGCCTCGGCATCGAGCTGCCCCGCGAGCAGCGCACGATCACCCGCGAGGACATTGCGGCAATCGTCGGCCACCTCGTCGAGTGCAACCGGGGCCTCCACCCCAAGGACGACATCGATCATCTCGGCAACCGCCGCATTCGCGCCAACGGCGAGCTGATCCAGAACGCGTTCCGCATCGGCCTCCTCCGCATGGAGCGCGTCGTCCGGGAGCGGATGACGATCCAGGAGATCGATAAGGCCACCCCGAACGCCCTCATCAACATCCGCCCGGTGGTGGCCGCGATGAAGGAGTTCTTCGGCGGCAGCCAGCTCTCCCAGTTCATGGACCAGACCAACCCGCTTGCCGAGCTGACCTCGAAGCGTCGTCTGTCGGCCCTTGGCCCGGGCGGCCTGTCGCGCGAGCGCGCCGGCTTCGATGTCCGTGATGTGCATCACAGCCACTACGGCCGGATCTGCCCGATCGAGACACCCGAAGGCCCGAACATCGGCCTGATCGGCTCGCTCGCGACGTACGGCCGTATCAACAGCTACGGCTTCATCGAGACGCCCTACCGCAAGGTCAAGCGAACGGTCGGCTGGGACGACCCCGAACTGCTGAGCTTCGAGGCCGGCGCCGACGTGGTCGCCAAAGACGGCACCGTCATCGTCAAGAAGGGCAAGCCGTTCAGCGCCGATGCAACCACTGAGCTCAAGCGCCAGAAGGCCAATGCGTTCCCGATCCGGCCGGTCGTGACCGACCAGATCGAGTACCTGCCGGCCGACGAGGAGGAAGAGCACGTCGTCGCCCAGGCGAACGCCCGCCTCGATGACGGGCATCACTTCGTCGACGACCGCGTCCCGTCCCGACACCGCGACAAGTTCCCGGAGGCCCGGCCGGACCAGATCGAATACATGGACGTCAGCCCCAAGCAGGTCGTGTCGGTCGCGACCGCCCTCATCCCGTTCCTCGAGCACGACGATGCGAACCGGGCCCTCATGGGCTCGAACATGCAGCGCCAGGCGGTGCCGCTGCTCGAGCCCGAGTCACCGATCGTGGGCACCGGCATGGAGGAGCGGGCCGCCCGCGATTCCGGCCAGGTGCTCGTCGCCCGGCGAGCCGGCGTCGTGACCAGCGTCACGGCCGCGCGGATCCAGATCGAGACCGATGCCGGCGAGCTCGACGAGTACAAGCTCCTCAAGTTCGTGCGCAGCAACCAGGGCACCTGCATCAACCAGCGGCCGATCGTCGATGTCGGCGCCCGCGTGGAAGCCGGCCAGCCGATCGCCGACTCCAGCTCCACGCAGAACGGCGAACTCGCCCTGGGGCGCAACATCCTCGTGGCGTTCATGAGCTGGGAGGGTGGCAACTATGAGGACGCCATCGTCATCAGCGACCGGCTCGTCCGGGACGACCTGTTCACGAGCATCCACATCGAGAAGCACGAGATCGAGTCTCGCGACACCAAGCTGGGTCCCGAGGAGATCACGCGGGACATCCCCAACGTCGGCGAAGAGTCCCTGAAGGACCTCGACGAGGAGGGGATCGTCTACATCGGCGCTGAGGTTCGCCCCGGCGACATCCTCGTCGGCAAGATCACGCCCAAGGGCGAGACGGAGCTGACGGCCGAGGAGCGCCTCCTGCGGGCGATCTTCGGAGAGAAGGCCCGTGAGGTGAAGGACAGCTCGCTCCGCCTGCCGCACGGCGAGCGGGGCAAGGTCGTCGAGGTCCGCGAGTTCCGTCGCGAGCTCAACGACGACCTCCAGCCGGGTGTCAATCGCCTGGTCCGCGTTTCTGTCGCCCAGAAGCGCAAGATCAGCGTGGGCGACAAGATGGCCGGCCGCCACGGCAACAAGGGGGTCATCGCCAAGATCCTGCCTGCCGAGGACATGCCCTACCTCCCCGACGGCACCCCGGTCGACATCATCCTCAACCCACTCGGCGTGCCGAGCCGGATGAACATCGGCCAGATCCTCGAGACCCATCTCGGCTGGGCCCTCCACGAAAAGGGCGAGAAGGCGGCGACGGCCGTCTTCGACGGGGCCACCGAGGGCCAGATCCAGGACGAGCTTCGCTCCGCATTCCACATGGTCTGGGGCGAGCGCCAGGCACTTCCGGAGGACGGCAAGATCGAGCTCCGGGACGGCCGGACGGGAGAAGCCTTCGACCGGCCGATCACGGTCGGCTACATCTACATGCTCAAGCTCCACCACCTCGTGGAGGACAAGATCCACGCCCGCTCGACCGGGCCCTACAGCCTCATCACGCAGCAGCCGCTGGGAGGCAAGGCGCAGTTCGGCGGCCAGCGCTTCGGCGAGATGGAGGTCTGGGCCCTGGAGGCCTACGGCGCGGCCAACATCCTCCAGGAACTGCTCACCGTGAAATCCGACGACGTCCTCGGGCGGGTCCAGACGTACGAGGCGATCGTCAAGGGTGAGGAGATCCAGCCGCCGCGGGTCCCGGAGTCCTTCAAGGTCCTCATCAAGGAGCTTCGCAGCCTCGGCCTGAACGCCGAGATCCTCGATCAGAACGACGAGGAGATCCCGCTCGCCGAGGACGACTCGTCGGGCTATCTCCTGCCCGATCTCGGCGGGATCAACCTCGCCGGCTTCGAGGACTGATCTGACACTGAACGTCTTTCCGCGTCCCCGGATCCCGGCCAGACCAGGGATGCTCGCAGCCCGACCGCAGCGTGTCGCCGAGCCAGACGGCGGCATCGAGGAGAACCATGCTCGAGGTCAATAACTTCAACGCGATTCGCATCTCGCTCGCCAGCCCGGATCAGATCCGGGAATGGTCGAAGGGCGAGGTCACGAAGCCCGAGACCATCAACTACCGGACCCTCAAGCCCGAAAAGGATGGTCTGTTCGACGAGCGCATCTTCGGTCCCACCAAGGACTGGGAGTGCTACTGCGGCAAGTACAAGCGGATTCGCTACAAGGGCATCATCTGCGACAAGTGCGGCGTCGAGGTCACCCGCAGCAAGGTCCGCCGAGAGCGGATGGGGCACATCCAGCTGGCCAGCCCGGTCAGCCACATCTGGTACTTCAAGGGGACGCCCTCCCGTCTCGGGATCCTGCTCGACATTAGCCCTCGCAACCTCGAGCGCATCCTGTACTTCGCGCTCTACATCACCACGCACGTCGACGAGGACGCCCGCAAGCGCGCGCTCCAGAGCCTCGAGGAGGAGGCCGAGGGCCGCGGCGGCAAGGGCGGCCAGCGGCTCAATGAGCTGGAGGACGAGCTGCGCGGCGAGCTCAACCGCCGCCGCGACGAGCTGACCGCCGAGCTTGCCCGAACGAGGGAGGAGCTCGAGGGCCAGCGCGCCGCGCGGACCGAGGAGATCGCGGCCGCCGCCCAGGCCGTCGAGGCCCAGCTCAGTGCCCTGAAGAACGGCACGACCAAGGACACCATCGCCTTCGGTCCGACCGGCGACGTCATCGTGGCCGCAGGCGAGTCCGGCGGCAAGGATGCGCTGGCCAAGTTGCGCAAGGTCGTCGGCGCCGAAATCGAGCGCGTCAACGAGGCGATCCAGACCCGCGAGCGTGACGAGGAGCGCGCCGTCGAGCAGAAGGTCGAAGACCTTCGGGCCGGCGTCGACGAGACCCTTCGCCACGAGAAGGAGCAGCTCGCCGAGCAGGCACAGGGCCTCAAGGACGATCTGCGCAAGCAGCGCGACGAGATCGAGGGCCTCAAGCCGCTCATGACCCTCGGCGAGAACGAGTTCCGCGTCCTCGACGAGAAGTACAACACGCCCGGTCGAGGCCGCCTCTTCCACGCCGCGATGGGCGCCGAGGCGATCCGCGACATCATCAGCCGGATGGACCTCGAGGAGCTGGCCCGGACGCTCCACGTCGAGGTTCGGACGAGCTCCGGCCAGCGTCGCAAGAAGGCCATCAAGCGGCTGCGCCTCATCGAGGCATTCCGCCGATCCGGCACGCGGCCCGACTGGATGATCCTGTCGGTCCTGCCCGTCATCCCGCCCGATCTGCGACCCATGGTCCAGCTCGACGGGGGACGCTTCGCGACGTCCGACCTCAACGACCTCTACCGCCGCGTCATCAACCGCAACAACCGCCTCAAGCGGCTGCTCGAGCTTGGCGCGCCCGAGATCATCATCCGCAACGAGAAGCGGATGCTCCAGGAGGCGTGCGACGCGCTGATCGACAACGGCCGTCGCGGCCGGGCGATCGCGGGGACCGGCAACCATCGGCTCAAGAGCCTGTCCGACATGCTCAAGGGCAAGCAGGGTCGCTTCCGGCAGAACCTGCTCGGCAAGCGGGTCGACTACTCGGGCCGCTCTGTCATCGTCGTCGGGCCGGAGCTCAAGCTCCACCAGTGCGGCCTGCCCAAGAAGATGGCGCTCGAGCTGTTCAAGCCGTTCGTGATGCGCCAGCTCGTCGAGAAGGGCTTCGCCCACAACATCAAGAGCGCCAAGCGCATCGTCGAGCGCGTCCGGCCCGAGGTCTGGGACGTCCTCGAAGAGGTCATCAAGGACCACCCGGTCCTCCTGAACCGCGCCCCGACACTCCACCGCCTGGGCATTCAGGCCTTCATGCCGGTCCTCGTCGAGGGCTCGGCAATCCAGATCCACCCGCTCGTCTGCACAGCCTTCAACGCCGACTTCGACGGCGACCAGATGGCGGTCCACGTGCCGCTCTCGACGGCCGCCCAGGAAGAGGCGCGGACGATGATGCTGTCGACGGCGAACCTCCTGTCGCCCGCCGACGGGTCGCCCGTGGTGGCCCCGACGCAGGACATGATCCTGGGCAACTACTACCTGACCATGGACGCGCCGACTCCCAGCGAGAAGAAGGTCCGGCTGTTCTACTCGGAGGAGGAGGCGATCCTCGCCTACCAGCTTCGAACGGTCGCCCTGCACGACGTGTGCGAGGCCGAGGTTCGGACCTGGAATGAGGAGGCCGGCGCCCTCGTGTCGGAGCGCCGCCGCACCACGGTCGGACGGATCATCTTCAACCAGATCCTGCCTGACCGGCTGCGGTTCTCCAACGAGATCATGAAGCGGGCCGAGCTCAAGCGCCTCGTCGCCGTCTGCTACCGGATGCTCGGCCCGGAGGACACCGCCCACCTCGTCGACGGCATCAAGGACGTCGGCTTCGAGTTCGCCACCCGAGGTGGCGTGACGATCGGCCTGTTCGACATCGAGGTCCCGAAGAACAAGGCGGCGGCCCTGGCCGCGGCCGACGGCCAGGTCGAGGAGATCGACCGCCAGTTCCAGCGCGGCCTCATCACCGACGATGAGCGCTACGAGCAGGTCGTCGGCGTCTGGCAGGACACGACCGCCAAGATGTCGGACGACATGATGAAGGGCCTCGACCCGCTCGGGCCGGTCACGATGATGACCGCGTCCGGCGCCCGCGGGAACAAGGGCAACATCGGCCAGCTCGGCGCCATGCGCGGCCTGATGGCCGACCCCTCGGGCCGGATCATCGACGTTCCCGTTCGCAGCAACTTCCGCGAGGGGATGACCGTCCTCGAGTACTTCATCTCAACCCACGGCGCCCGCAAGGGCCTCGCCGACACCGCCCTCCGGACGGCCGACTCGGGCTACCTGACACGACGCCTCGTCGACGTGGCCCAGGACGTCATCACCCGCGAAGACGACTGCGGCACCGAGGAAGGCAGCTGGATCACCCGGGCCGAGTCCGCGGATGAGCCTGACGCCTACCAGCGCCGGCTCGTCGGCCGCCTCGCAGCCGCACCGCTCCACGACCCCCGAGTGAAGGGCAAGAACCCCAAGGTCATCGTCGACCGGAACGAGCTCATCGACGAGGACAGCGCGCGGGCCATCGACGAGGCGGGCCTCGACGAGGTCCTGGTCCGATCACCCCTGACGTGCGAAGCTCGCTACGGCGTCTGCCGAGCCTGCTACGGCCGCAATCTCGCGACCGGCGACATGGTCGGCCTCGGCGAGGCCGTCGGGATCATCGCCGCCCAGTCGATCGGTGAGCCGGGCACCCAGCTCACGATGCGGACGTTCCACACCGGCGGCGTCGCCGGCCTCGACATCACGGCCGGCCTGCCGCGCGTCGAGGAGCTGTTCGAGGCCCGGATCCCCAAGGGCAAGGCCGAGATCAGCCACATCGACGGCATCGTCGAGATCATCCGCAGCGAAGCCGGAACCCGGGTGAAGGTCGTCAGCACCGAGGTCTATGACACGTCACTGGCGGTGCCCGAGGGCGGCGAACTGCTCGCCGCGCCCGGCGACCTCGTCGAGCTCGGCCAGGTGATCGCGCGTGCGACCGCCGCGGGGTCGACGGACCTGACGGCACCCGTTCGCGGGTTCCTCGTCAAGTCGGACGACGGCCTCGTCGTTCGTGCCGAGGACCGCGTCGAGCGGGAGTACACGATCCCCCATAACGCGAAGCTGCTCGTCGAAAACGGCTCGGAGATCCGGGCCGGGGACGCCATCACCGATGGCCCGATCAACCCGCAGGAATACCTCGAGACGCGGGGCAAGGACGCCGTCCAGCGCTATCTCGTCCGGGAGGTCCAGAAGGTCTATCGGAGCCAGGGCGTCACGATCAACGACAAGCACATCGAGATCATCGTGCGGCAGATGCTCCGCAAGGTCCGCATCGACCAGCCGGGCGACGTCGACCTCCTGCCGACCGAGCTCATCGATCGGCTCGACTTCGAAGAGGCCAACAACCGCGTCCTGTCCGAGGGCGGCGAGCCGGCGACGGCCCAGACCGTGCTTCTCGGCGTCACCAAGGCATCGCTCAATACCTCCAGCTTCCTTGCGGCAGCCTCCTTCCAGGAGACGACCCGGGTGCTGACCGAGGCGGCGATCAACGGCTCCAAGGACCATCTCATCGGGCTCAAGGAGAACGTGATCATCGGCAAGCTCATCCCCGCCGGGACGGGTGCGCCGGCCAACGTCGCTGCTCGGCGGGAGCGGGAGCGGCGAGCGGCCATCGAGGCTCTTGCCGGCGAGGCCATCGAGTCGCTCGGCTCCGAGTACAACCCGTTCCTCGAAGACGGGTCGGCGAGGACCGACGACGGCGATGGCCAGGCCCTGCCGGGGGCGATCGCGGGCGACCGTGAACGCGAGGAGGAGCTGGCGAACCCGTTCCTGTCCGACGTGGACGGCGACGGGTCGGACGGCATCGACCTCGAGAACAATCCGTTCGCCGGGAGCACCGCCGAGGGCGACCAAAAGAGCTGACCGGGCGGGGTCGCGGAGCGGCCCCGCAGTCGGCTCAACCACCGCGCAGCGGAGCGTGTCGACAGAGCGTCGCCGAGGGTGACCGATCATTTGACGGTCCCTTCCGAGCACCGATATACTCCGCGATCGTGACTCCGCGAGGGGTCCGCGATCGGCGTGCGCGCCGATGACCCATCGAGAGCCCACCCCAGCCAGACGGTCCGTGCCACGCGCGGCAACACACAGCCGCCGTCGGAGCACGGTGATCCGACCGTCATCGAACCAGCACCGGAAGGAGCAGCGTCTTCGTGCCGACCATCAGCCAGCTCGTGCGACACGGCCGCAAGCCCAAGATCGCGAAGATCAAGGCGCCGGCAATGCGCAAGAACTGGAACAGCCTTCGGCAGCGCCAGGTCTCGATCTCGGGCGCGCCCCAGAAGCGGGGCGTCTGCCTGCAGGTCCGGACGATGACGCCCAAGAAGCCGAACTCGGCGCTGCGCAAGATCGCCCGGGTGCGCCTGACCAACCAGATGGAGGTCACCGCATACATTCCCGGGATCGGTCATAACCTCCAGGAGCACTCGGTCGTGCTCGTCCGGGGCGGCCGCGTGAAGGACCTTCCGTCGGTCAAGTACCACATCATCCGGGGCACGCTCGATGCCGCCGGCGTCCGCGATCGCAAGCAGGGACGCAGCAAGTACGGGGCCAAGGCTGCCGCCGGCATCGGAGGGGCTCGCTGATGCCTCGTCGAGCCAGCATCGCCCGCAAGACCAAGTACCAGACGGTTCCCGCCAACCGCACCAACGCCCGATTCACCGCCAAGCTGATGAAGGACGGCAAGCGGAACCTGTCCGATCGCATTCTTCGCCAGGCCCTTGCCCGGGCCGAGGCCTCAGCCCGTCGTCCCGGTCTCGAGGTCCTCGAGGCTGCCCTGCGCAACACCACCCCGATCATCGAGGTGAAGCCGCGGCGCGTCGGTGGCGCGACCTACCAGGTGCCGGTCGAGATCCGCGGCGACCGCCGGCTGTCGCTGGGCGTCCGTTGGCTCGTCCAGGCTGCGCGCAAGCGGGGCGGCAAGAGCATGAGCGAGAAGCTCGCGGCCGAGTTCGTCGACGCCATGAACGGTCTGGGCGCCGCGGTCAAGCGCCGCGAAGACACGCACAAGATGGCCGAGGCCAACAAGGCCTTCAGCCATTTCAAGTGGTAGGCGCGGGGAGCAGGTAGGACCGTGGCACGTCAGGTTCCGCTCGCCCGCACGCGGAACATTGGAATCATCGCGCACATTGACGCCGGCAAGACGACCGTCACCGAGCGGATCCTCTTCTATACCAAGAAGATCTACAAGCTCGGCGAGGTCCATGAGGGCGCGGCCACGATGGATTGGATGCCCCAGGAACAGGAGCGCGGCATCACCATCACGGCCGCGGCAACGACCGCCTTCTGGGGCGATCACCGTATCAACATTATCGATACGCCCGGGCACGTGGACTTTACGGTTGAGGTCGAGCGAAGCCTTCGCGTGCTCGACGGCGCCGTCGTGGTCTTCGACGGTGTGGCCGGCGTCGAGCCCCAGTCCGAGACGGTCTGGCGCCAGGCTGATCGCTATGGCGTGCCGCGCTTCTGCTTCATCAACAAGCTCGATCGCACGGGTGCCGACTTCTGGCGCGGCGTGGAATCGATCCGCGACCGGCTCGGCGCCAATGCCGTGCCGATCCAGATCCCGATCGGCCGCGAGGACGGCTTCAAGGGCCTGATCGACCTCGTCGAAATGAAGGCGATCTACTACCGCGACGATCTGGGCAACCAGATCGACGTGACCGAGATCCCTGCCGAGCTGCGACCCGAGGCCGAGAAGCATCGCCGCGCGCTCGATGAGGCCGTCGCCGACATGGACGACGAGCTCACCCACAAGTACATCGAGGGCGAACCGTTCACGGTCACGGAGCTCAAGCGTGGCATCCGCCTGGGCACCCTGACGACACGGATCATCCCGGTCCTGACGGGTTCGGCGCTCCGCAACAAGGGCATCCAGAAGATGCTCGACGCGGTCGTCGACTACCTGCCGTCGCCGCTCGACGTCCCGCCCATGATCGGGCTCAATCCGGAGACCGGCGACGAGATCGTGCGCACGCCGAGCGACAACGAGCCCTTCAGCGCCCTCGCCTTCAAGATCGCTGCAGACCCCTTCGTCGGCAAGCTGGCCTTCTTCCGGGTCTACTCGGGCACGCTCAAGTCCGGTTCCTACGTGATGAACGCCTCAAAGGGTCGCCGGGAGCGGATCGGGCGAATTCTCCAGATGCACGCCAACCACCGCGAGGAGATCGACGCGGTCTACGCCGGCGACATCGCCGCGGCCGTCGGCCTCAAGGACACCTATACCGGCGACACCCTCGCCGATCCCGATCAGCCGGTCATCCTCGAGCGGATGTCGTTCCCGGAGCCGGTCATCGAGGTCAAGATCGAGCCCAAGACGAAGGCCGATCAGGACAAGCTCGCACTTGCCCTCCAGCGGCTCGCCGAGGAGGATCCGACCTTCCGGGTCAAGACCGATCCGGAGACCGCAGAAACGCTGATCGCCGGCATGGGCGAGCTCCATCTGGACGTCCTCGTCGATCGCATGATCCGCGAGTTCAAGGTCGCCGCGAACATCGGCCGGCCGCAGGTTTCCTACCGCGAGACCATCCGCCGCGCCGCCGAGGGCAACGGCCGCTTCGTCCGCCAGACCGGTGGCAGGGGCCAGTACGGTCACGCCGTCATCCGCCTCGAGCCACTCGAGAAGGGTGCCGGCTACGAGTTCGTCGACAAGATCGTCGGGGGAACGATCCCCCGCGAGTACATCAAGCCGGTCGACGCCGGGATTCGGGAGGCGCTCGAGACGGGCATCTACGCCGGGTTCCCCGTGGTCGATGTCCGGGCCACGCTCTTCGACGGCTCCTACCACGAGGTCGACTCGTCGGAGATGGCGTTCAAGATCGCTGGCTCGATGGCCGTCAAGGATGCCTTCGGCAGGGCCGACCCGGTCATCCTCGAACCGATCATGAAGGTCGAGGTCATCGTCCCGACCGACTTCATGGGCGACGTCATCGGCGACCTCAATAGCCGCCGCGGCCAGATCGAAGGGATGGAGGAGCGCTCAGCCGGCCAGTCGATCGTGCGTGCCTTCGTGCCGCTGGCCCAGATGTTCGGGTACGTCACCGACCTGCGGAGCATGACCCAGGGCCGCGCGACATCCTCGATGGAATTCAGTCACTACGCCGAGGTCCCCGCGAGTCTCGCGGCGGAGCTTGCGCAGAAATCAAAGGTTTAGGGAGCCTAGAGCAAGAACCGGCACATGCGGCAGATGGCGCGTCAGGTGCCGCTCCGGTGATATAGGGAGTAACGCGAAGAGATGGCCAAGAAGAAGTTCGAGCGCACCAAGCCGCACGTCAATATCGGCACGATCGGCCACATCGACCATGGCAAGACGACGCTGACCGCCGCGATCACGAAGTACCTCCATCTCAAGGGAGGCTCGGAGT
>DATCPH010000320.1:0-7015 GCA_036570185.1 Candidatus Limnocylindrales bacterium
GGCCCGCATCGCGTCGATGACCTCGGGGCTCGGATGGGCGTGCTCCTCTTCGATGATCGCGATGTAGACGCGTGGCCCGTGGAGGTTCTTGGCCTCGGACGATAGGTAGGTGAAGGAGCTGCCCTTGGGGCCAGCCAGGGCATGGGCGAAGACCTCGACCCGAGCGCTGAGCGCGGGCGATTTCTGGACCATCAGCCGGGCGTCGTTCCAGGGGATGACCGACTGGGCGCGACTTGGTGCGGCGCTGTAGACGGCCGCACCCGAGCGGCCCTCGCCGGCCATGCTGTAGAGGGCGATCCCGGCCGCCATGGGCGTCTTGCCCGAGCCCTTGCCGGTCTCGATGTAGGCGTTCCGGATCACACGGACCCAGGCGCCGTCCTCGTCGCGCTGGTACCAACCGAAGATCGAGCCCACGATGAACGCCTGCCAGGGCCCGAGGTCGAAGGGCAGGCCCTCGAAGTCGCCCTCGTGGAGTCGCAGGAACCCGAAGAAGCGGATGGCCCGACCGGCCTTGGCCGCGTCGAACCGGAGATCCGGGCGATCGAGCCAGCGGAGATGGCGCTGGCAGAGGAGGCGGACGTAGCGGTTGGCGACGATCCGGCCCTCGACCACGGCGCGGGCGTACTCGTGGACGACGGCGGCCGCGGCCTCGTTGTCGCTCATGGCATGGGCGGTTCGAGGCGGTGCGGCGATGGTCACGCCTCGTCGCTCCGCAAGAAGGCCTCGAACGGATCGACCACGTCGGAAACCGATCGGCCCGAGAGGCCCGCCCGCGCGGCCGGTGACAGGCCGAGCTCGCGGGCCATGGCCCGGATGACCATGCCCTCGTCGCGGACGATCTGGTGGAGCGGCGACTTGACGAGCTCGCCCCGCCGCGCCCCCGCGCCGCCGGCGACGATGAGCGGGCCCGACTGCTCCAGCATCGTCGCGGCGTGCACGTACCGGGCGACCGCCTCGCAGTACAGGCGAAGGACATCGCGGTCGACGGCCGTGATGACGCCCGTGCCGGCCATCTCGCGCAGGACGTGGCGCCAGACCGTCTTGGCGGCTGGGCTCATGTCCAGCGGCATCCGGGGTCGGCCATCACGCGGCACCGGCTCGCGGCGGTTCAGGCGGGAGGGCCGTGTCTCGCCGTGGAGGAGCTTGAGCCGCGTCGGCATCGGAGCGGGACCGCGCCTACCCATCGATCCGCTCCGCCGTCCGGCCGGTGAACGCCTGCCAGCGCTCGATGGCGATCTGGCAGTACTTCGGGTCGATCTCGAGGGCGTAGCAGCGCCGGCCGAGCGTCTCGGCGGCGATCAGGGTCGTGCCAGAACCGACGAACGGGTCGTAGACCGCCTCGCCCGGCTCGAGGTGGTTGCGAATCGGCGCCTCGAAGAGGGCGACCGGCTTCTGCGCCGGGTGGTCGAACTTTTCCTCGGTCGAGCCGCCCATGATCATCTTCGGGCTGGGAGCGCGCCAGATCGTGGCCTGGTTGCGCTCTCCCAGGAACGGCACCTTGGCCCCCACGGCTCGAACGACCCAGCAGGGCTCGTGGGCCCAGTGGAACCAGCTCCGGCCCATGGCGAAGAGCGTCTTGTCCCAGATGACCTGGGACACGATCTCGAAGCCGATCCGCTCGAGGCCCTCGGCCACCTTGGCGGCATACACGCCCGCGTGCCAGACGTAGCCGACGATGAGGGAGGGGACGAGGGCGAACGCCTCGGACCAGTCGACCCGGGTGTCGCCCGAGAGGGTCGTGTTCTGGTGTCCCTCGGTCCGCATGTACGGCTTCGCGGCAAGCTGCTTGACGCCCAGGTCGCTCGCGCGCATTGGTGCGTTGTTGTACACCCCGTCCCGCCAGGTCGGGTCGAGGCTCACGCCGTAGGGCGGATCGGTCGCCAGGAGCTTCGGCTCCGCGCCGTCAAGGAGACGTGCGACGTCGTTCACGTTTGTCGCATCCCCGCACAGGAGCCGATGGTCGCCGAGCTCGTAGAGGTCGCCGGCCTTGACGTAGGACTCCGCAGACGGTTCGGGCACCTCGTCCGGGTCGGTCTGGCCCTTCCGCGGCGCTAGATCGGCGAGGAGCCGGCGGAGCCCCGCGTCGTCGACCGAGACCTCAGCCAGGAGCTCGGCGAGGCGTTCGGTACTCTGCTCGGCCATCGCCCCGATCGGGTCGAGGGTCGCGAGGACGAGGGCCTCCTCCTGCTCGGTGAGGTCGACGTAGACGACCGGGACCGTCGGCTCGCCACGGCTGATCGCCTCTTCGACTCGGGCGTGGCCGTCAACGACGTGACCGGTCGTCCGGCTGACGATGACGTTCTGCACCCATCCGACCGTGTCCAGGCTGCCCCGGAGAGCGTCGCGCTGCCGTGCCGGATGGGTTCTCCAGTTGGAGGGATGGGCCAGCAGCTGGTCGGGCGCGACGTCCTCCATCCCGAGGATCCGGCTGCGCCAGGCCGCCGTGGCAGTCGAGCCACGCTTCGTACGGGTCGTCGTCATCTTCGGCCTTGCATCTGCGTGCGATCAGAGCAATGGATGTGCGTCCGAACGCCAGGACGGCGTTCACGAACGAACGGAGGAGCGACATGGCGGATCTCCGCAAATGCATCGGGTCGGCGAAGTTCGGGATCGAGGCGCACGACGCGCCGGCCACCGACTTCCCGGTCCAGCCCAGCCAGCGCGACGGTCTCGGCAGGATGTGCAAGGCCCACTGGAACCAGTACACGACGGCGCTGCGGAAGGCGGCCCTGGCCCGCAAGGCCGACCCGGCGCTCTTGGACCTCCCGCTCGGCGCCGGCGTGCCGAAGCCCGAGGGGCCCGAGCCGACCGTGCAGTCGCAGGCGGCCGCTCGGGTCGCGACGAAGCGCGCGGCGCGGCTCCATCTGGATCCGGCGACCGGCGCGACGGTCCTCACCCCGGACCCGCTGACCGGCGAGTCGCCAGCCGTGACGAAGCGGCGGGCGAAGCTCGACGCCACGCTCACGGAGGTCGGCGTCGGTACCGACGCTGGTCAGGCGATCCTCGAGGCCGGAGACACGCCGATGGGCATCGAGGACGATCTGGCGGGAGCTCAGGAGGCCAGCATCGCGTAGCTCACTTCGCAGCCGAACCTGGGGCCCCGGGCGCAAGCCTGGGGCCTTTCTTCGTGGGGTCGCGTCGATGGCCGGGATCTGGCTCATGGCCGTGCTCCGGCGCGCTGTGGCGCCCGTGGGCGAAGGTGGGCCCGTCGGGCGCCGTCGCGGAAGTTGCAGTGAGCGCAGGCGGGGAGGAGTCGACCGTCGTCGGTGTGCTGGGCCGTCGTGGCGACTCCCGTGCAGCCGGGGAGGTGCATCGCGCACGGGCGGCCCACCAGATGAGCCCGGGCGACCTCGTAGGGCCGGTCGTAGCCGCGCGCCTGGCGGGAGCGGCCGTAGTGGTTGCGCGATGAGGTCCGCTCGTGGATCGAGCAGCGCGGGCCCATCTGGCGGCTCGGGCAGCCGGCTGTCGCACAGCGACGGAGGGGCGCCCAGGGCATCAGACGTGCCCCCCGGTTTCGGGCCGTTCTAGGGCCATTTCACGACACCCATTCGTGCGTGGCTCCCGCCCATTCGTCTTGTAACAAAAGACCCAAAACTTGGCCGCACACGAGCGTGGCGATTGCGCGGTCCTGGGCCGGCTCGAAGCCTCAAGGATTTGATCCCCCCTAGGCCGCGCGCAATCGCTCTAGCCCCACGTAGCTCGGTTCCGAACGCTGACCAAGAAAGCCACCTCACGATCGCCTCGCGGCGTCGGGGTGGCTTCCCCTGGGAATCGAAACGGCCAGCGGGCGCGGCTCGACGCCGCCCTACTGGCCGGTGACTTGTCGGCTCATTCAGGGTAGCCCTCTGGGCTACTAGGCGAAGCCTACCGCGAAGGGATCGACTCCGCAAGCTGTTGTAGCGGCTCCACGTGGAGCCGGTTCACGTGGCCGCAGGAGCACGTGATCGTCACGACGTCCGCCGGGGCCAGCGCCGCGAGCCTGACCAGCATCGCGGTGCCTGGGATCGGGTCACCCGTCAGGACGAACCGGAGTGCGCTGCTGTCGCCGTCACGGTCCCATGGCCCGCGGATGTCAAGAACCGGATACCGCGGTTCGTCCTCGGACCAGACGAGGCCGGCGATCCGCAGGCGGCAGCGCGGTCCGGCTCCCTTGCCCAGCCCGCCGCGGCATTGGAGCGAACGGATGAGACGGTCGCGAGCATATCGCCTTCGGGCCCGCTGACGCGCTGCTGCTTCGCTCGCCTCTCGGCTGGGCGGTGCCGGGACGGGCACGCTGGCGGGGTCGACGCCATCGGGAATGTGCACGGCCACCCCGCGCGGAGGGAAGATGGCGATGCCCCGTCGTTTGGTCACTGTCGCCACTCCGCCACCAGCCACTCCGCCGAGACCGGCAGCATCTGCTCATCGAGCTGGATCGAACTCCACATCGACCGGAGAACCTCGTTCAGTTGCGCCGGTGGCCACGACCACGTCAAGGGAAAGGTATAGGGGACCCGACGCCCAGCGCTCCCGCTGTCGATCGTCCCGGCGCGCCCCGGCGACGGCGCGGAAGCGCGGCCCGGGTGAAGGCTAGCAGGCGGTCCTTAGCTGCGGCGTAGCTGCAGGCCGCGCCCCTGGGGTGGCACTGTGTGGCCATGCAACCCGCTGACCGAGCCTTGGTGCTGTACGACCGGCTCCTCGCCTCGATCGGCGAGCGTGCGGCCGAGATCGAACCGCGCCCGCTCGTCTCGCATTGGCCGCACGTCGGCACCGCGTATCGCGGGCTGGTCATTGTCGGCCAGGCGCTCCGCGGTTGGCCAGACGATTGGCAGGCGTCGGAGGCGCGGACCGCCGAGGGCCGACAGCAAATCCTATCGATGACCCGGGCGCGGAATGCCGACCGTCCCGATCCCCTTGAGTGGGTCCCCTCGCACGCGAAGGTAAGGAACTCGCCGTTCTGGGCGTTCAGTCGCCATCTCGTCGAGGTGCTTGAACCCGACGAAACCACGCCGTGGTACGCCCGATACGCGTGGGTCAACCTCTACCCAGTCGCACCGGAGTCGCCTCCCGACAACCCCGGCGGTCCGCTCAGAGCGGCCCAGGAGCCGTTCGTCGGGGCGCTCCTCAACGCGGTCATCGACTCGCTCGAGGCCGATCGGGTGGTTGTCGTTGCGGGTCCGCAGTTCTGGCAGCCAGCGGCAGTTGGAGCTGGGCTCGCGGGCCTCGCGAACGCCGAGTCTCCGCTCATGGCGGCTGGACGGGCATTCGGGCGTAGCTGGGTGGTCGGCTATCACCCGAAGTGGGCGAGCTTCCAGCACTATGGAGCTACGCGCTACGCTTCCCTGGTCGCCGCGACTATGCGAGGTGTCGCGGGAGAGGGCTAGCAGGGCTGGGACGGCCAGGACCGACCGATCTCTCGGCCCAACACGATGACCCCGTCGTGTCGACCGGAGCGCCCGCTCTCTCGTGCGCTCACCGCCGCGAGAGGCTCGCCCAGTTCTGGTTCCCGTCGCTGATTCGAGGGTCCCAGAAAGCGAGCCCGCCCGATCAGATCGCGGTCCGGTCCGCCGACTTTGGGATGACGTGGGTTGCCCGGATCCCGGACGACAGTACGAAGACCGCGCTCGCCGCGCCGGTCAGGCCGGCGATGATGAGCAGTGTCGGGCCGCCGTGCAGCGCGTCGAGCAGGATGCCGCCGATCAGCAAGCCGAGGGGCTGGGCGACGACGGAGATCGTCCGGGCGGTGCTACCGACGCGGCCGAGCAACTCATCCGGCGAGCTCGCCGCTCGCACGGTGACGTAGGCGACGAGGACGACCGACTGAAATGCGCCGCTGGCGCAGGCGAAGACGATCATGATCGGCAGCGATGCGGTGAGCGCGACGCTGGCGGTCGCCACGGCCACGGCCAGGTTGCCGAGGAGAAGCTGCGGCGCCAGGCGACCTGACATCCGTCGGCCGCCCAGGAGGGCGCCCAGGAGCGTGCCCACGCTGTACGCCGAAATGATGAAGCCGAATGCGGCCGGGCCGAGCGCGCGGTCGATCGTGACGTAGTACGTCACGGCCGGGATGACCGGCGCTGAAACCAGACTCACGATGCTCCAGAAGGCGACCACGTCGCGGAGCACGGGATGGTGGACCAGGAATCGGACGCCTTCGATCATCTCGTGGACGAGGCTGGTGTCCGCCCGCTGCCCTGACCTGTGCAGTGGTCGGCTGACGAGGGTGAGACTGAGCGCCGACACGGCAAAGGACACGGCATCGATCATGAGGGTCGGCGCGGCGCCGATGCGCGCGACGAGAAACCCCGCGATCGCCGGACCGATGATGAAGCTGCCGCCGCTGATCGCCTCGAAGATGCCTGTGGCCCGCGCGAGCTGTCGGCGGTCGACGAGGTTCGGGATCGCGGCCGTCCACCCGGCCATGAAGATCACCCGGCAGACGTTGATCGGGAACGATACGAGCAGGATTGTCCCCATCACCGGCAACCCGAGGACCGAGACGAGGGGAATCAACGCGGTCAGCACCGCTCGGCCGGCGTCGGCCCAGAGCATCATCCGGCGCCGGTCCCAGCGGTCCGCGAAGGCACCAGCCGGCAGGCCGAACAGTAGATCCGGCAGACGCTGGAGGGCGCCGACGATCCCCATTTGAAGTCCCGAGCCGGTCAAGGCGAGGACCAGGAGTGGCATGGTCGTGACGCTGATCGCATCGCCGACCGCGGAGATCCCCTGGCCAGCGAGCACGGTCCGGAAGTCGCGGTTTCGGCGGAGCGTGGGTTCCGCGCTGTCGCGTGGTTCGGTGGGCAGGGAGCGTGCCTGAGTCAGGGCCGGGGCGTCGGTGACCGGCTCGAGTTCGTTACCGAGATCCACGGCTTCCTCGAGTGGGCATCGGACGGGCAGTGGGGTCCTAGGGTAAGGGCTTCCGCGACGCAGTCGCCCCACCACACGATGCGCGGATCGTGTCGCTCTCCGACCGGGGCGAGGAAAGTCATCGGTTTCGCCCGCGCGGTCGAACGGGGCGATGTCCCGATCCGAACGC